>JAZOUM010000078.1:0-7334 GCA_045658205.1 Eubacteriales bacterium
AGATCAAGGAGCGTGTCGCTTTTTTCGGGCTTGGCAAGTTCCTTTGCTTTAGCGTAGAGAAGCTCTGCCGACGAATGATTTACCTGATAGAAGGAAGGCGCTGTGATCTTAAGGCGAACACCCGCGAGTGTATCATAGATATAATCTCTACCAAAGAGCGTACGATAGTTATCGCCGAGGACAACGTTTGTGTTTTCTTTGTTTACGTTTATAAGTACGCCGACGATGGAGGGGAATCTTTCGGTCATTCTCTTTACAAGAGCATTTTCATTCGGGAGCTTATCCCCGTTTATTACAACTGTAAGAAGGATCTCACCCGAGATTTCGCCCCTTCTCAGATACACGTGTCTTAAAAGTCCATCGCCGCTCTCCTCGTTATAAACCGAGAGACCGTTTTCCTTGAAGTAAAGGCAAAGCTCGTCGCATATCTGTGAGAACACGAGTGGAGTCAGGGGGCAGTCGCAAACAGGTGTAACTCTATGTGATTTCGGCGCAAAGAATCCGACCTTGTATTCGCCGCCTACCAAAGCTATTGGATACTGCGCCTTATTTCTATATCGAGTCTCATTAGGAGATACGGTAATAGGCGCTGTGGTAATGCCGGAAAGCGAGGACGTGCTGAAAAGACGTCTTACGCCCTCCTCCTTATATTCCGCCTCGCGCTCGTAAGAAATGTTTTTATACGCGCAACTCTTGCATAAGCGCTCAGAGCATCTATCGGTAACTCTCGCGTCCGATTTTTTTACGTATTTTTCCACTCTGCCGACAAGGTAGGTTTTATTTACCTTAATGATCTTTACCTCGCATACGTCACCGGGAACTGTGTCGGATACAAAGATAACAGCTCCATCGATTCTACCTACTCCAAAGCCGAGATCGGTAAGATCATTTATTTCTACTGTGACGCATTGATTTTTCTTAAAAGCCATTTATTGCTCCAAATGTAAATATTAGTTATGTTTTTAGATAAAATCCTCTTTGGTGAGGTTTCTGTATTCCTTAGGTGTCATACCAAAAGCATTCTTAAAGGTTTTGGTAAAATACGAGGGATCGTTAAAGCCACAGGACTCGGATATCTCGTTTACGCTCTTGGCGCTTTCATCAAGCAGCTTTTTCGCAAGCTTTAAGCGATAGGCAATAATATACTGTCTTAAGGTAGTTCCCTTTCTGTCCTTAAGCACCTTTGATACGTAGAAGGGGTGGTAACCGAATATAGCGCCTATCTCGGTGTTGGATATATCGTCTCCAGCATTATCGCGGATGTAGTTATCGAGGGCCTCTACCATTCTCGCGGGCAAGGCGTTCTCATCCACGGTCTCCATAATCTTTAGGAGCAGCTGCTTGAGTATAGCAGAGCCCTGCGCTCTATAAGAGCCCTCGGCAGAGGTGAAAAGACTAACGAGTCCGAGAAAGGTATCCCTCTCAGACTCCATATCCTCAAGGTGTATCATTTTATCGAAGGGATCAAGCCCCTCTACGCTGTGTAAGAGGCTCGTGTCATATTCAGATACCGCCACCGGCACCATCCTCTGCTCGGGCTCGGGCTTGTCCGCCGTGGGATCAAATGTTATTGTCACGAGACGAAGATACTGTCCCTTAAGCTTATACGGAGTACCTGCGGGAACGTACAAAAGATGTCCGGGGGAAAGATGTCCGAGCTTCACGCCGCCTACCACGGCGGTAACGTCTCCCGACACCATATAGAAGAGGCGCGAATCGTACGCGATACACTCCTCATTGCGATTTATTCTTTCGTAAAGAGATACCGTTCTTATAACGGGATTAAGATATGTAAGATTCATTTTTTCTCCTTTTACTGCTGATGCGTCGGTGTATTCATTGCTTAAAATAAATCACGCGCAGTCGATTGCGGTTGATATCAAAGCAAACACTCGGCGTTTGTGCCGTAGAAAATGTCGTCACGTCCAGAGATCATCTCAAGGAACTCCTCAAAGCGCTTCCAATCATTATGAATATCGAACTCGTAAGCGTGTCCCCAGATATAGAAGAGACTCGCTTCATCAGTCTTAAGCTTTAAGAACTCCTCGCCAAGACGGAACATCTCGTCCATCTCTCTATGGTGATACACGGTGGGATCAAATAGATACAAGTCCTTCTGCGGTTTAAAATCATGCGTAGATACGACGGTGCGTGCGTATTTAACGCCCGTACGCTTTTCTATAATTCGCGCGACTCTATCATCGCAGTCTCCCATAGGATACGCGTGACCTACGACCTCGTAGCCGACAAGCTCAGAAAGCTTTATTCTATCCTCCTCGATCTCTCTTGCTACCTCATCGTCAGAAAGTCTGGTAAGATAGGGATGAGTGAGCGAGTGCGTGGCTACCTCGTGTCCTTCGTATACGCTCTTAACCATATCGGGCGCTATCTTATCGTGACGCACGTTTACGCCCTCGCGCAAAAGCTCTCCGGGATGTCCGAGACGATCGGAATTAAGATTAAACGTACATTTTAATCCGTATTTATTAAAAAGCTCAATAAGTCTGATATCCTGAGTAACTCCGTCGTCATAGCTGAAGGTTATCGCTTTTTTCTTACCGCCAAACGTATACATATCCACCTCTGAAAGTTAAAATATTTAAAGTATCTTACTTTATTTTAATACAAATATATAAAAAAGTCAATCATCAATTATCAATTACCACTTGCAAAGTGACAAAATGTATGTTAAAATAACAAGCAGTAAATGTGTGGCGCAAGTAAGCGCCAAAGGAGTAAAGGGTGATAAAGAACGTACTATTCGACCTTGACGATACTCTGCTCGACTTTCACCGAGCGGAAGCCGAAGCTATACGACATACCTTTGCCGAGATAGGAATAGATCCGACGGATGAAAACGTTGCGCTATACAGTAAGATCAACCGAAGCTGTTGGGCAAGACTTGAGACCGGAGAATACACACGCGAGGAGGTATTGCACCGCCGCTTTGATATGCTATTTGAGGCGCTCGGTACAAGCGGTGACTCGCACGCAACGCAAAGGCTGTATGAATACCGCTTAAGTCTCGGCGCCTACTACCTTGATGGAGCGCGCGAGCTACTCGACGAGCTGTACGGTAAATATCGGCTCTACCTGGCTACCAACGGTATAGTAAACGTGCAATCCAGGAGAATTAAGGACTCGGGTATCGGAAAATACTTTGACGGAATCTTCGTCTCGGAGAAGATCGGATACAACAAGCCGGACAAGCGCTTTTTCGACGCGGCATTCTATGAGATCCCGGATTTTGAAAGAGAAGAGACCGTCATTATCGGAGACACGCTCACCTCGGATATACTGGGTGGGATCAATGCGGGTATAAAGACCGTATATTTTAATCCAAAAGGCGTAAAAAATGACACGGGTATCATCCCTAACTATGAAATAGGCTCGCTTTCAGAGCTGACAAATCTACTTGAAAACATGTAAAGGACAAGCTATGTACTACGGATACAAAATCAGCGATTACACCGCAGACCTCGCAAGAAGAGCTGAAGAGGACTGCCGCGAGGTGTTCAGAAAAATTGATGAGAACGCGCTTCTCTGCTCTGCAAAGGTGCTTTCCGCATTCCAGGAATGCAGAGTTTCTACAGCCGACTTTCTTGAGATAACGGGATACGGCTATACCGACTCCGGCAGAGATAAGCTCGAGGAGGTATACGCAAAGGTGTTTGGCGCGGAGGACGCGCTTGTAAGACCTCAGCTTATGTCGGGCACACACGCGCTTTACGTTACACTCGGCGCTCTTTTGAAGCCGGGAGAGACTCTTTTATACATCACGGGTGAGCCCTACGATACCTTGAAGAGCGTTATCGGAACTGCGGGGGATAGCCGCAACTCGCTCATGAAGTTTGGCGTAAAATATGAAGAGATCGATCTCATCGACAGCAAATTCGACCTTGACGCGATAAGAGAAAGACTCTCAAAGGGTGACGTTAAGGTTGCGGCAATACAGCGTAGCCGCGGATATTCGCAGAGAAAGTCGCTTACCATTGATCAGCTTGAGGAGGCTATCAAGGTATGCAAGGAGGCTTCTCCAGAAACTATCATAATGGTAGATAACTGCTACGGTGAGTTCACCGAGGATAGAGAGCCAACCGAGGTTGGCGCAGACGTATTCGTAGGCTCTATGATGAAAAACCTCGGCGCAGGTTTTGCCGTTAGTGGAGGATACTGTATCGGTAAGCGCGACGTTATCGAGGATATCGCGGAAAGACTCACAGCCCCCTGCGTAGGTAAGTCTCTTGGCGCGAACTTCAATCAGCTCGCTTCCCTCTTTAAGGGTATATTTATGGCGCCCACGACCGTTGCCGCAACGCTCAAGTCTATGGCATTTGCGGCAAGACTGCTTGAGCTTGCGGGATACAGCGACGTGTCTCCCAAGTACGATGAAAAGCGCACCGATATCGTGCAGACGATCGACTTCCATTCCGCAGACAAGCTCATCAAGTTCTGCAAGGGTATACAGCTTGGCTCTCCCGTAGAATCCTACTGTGTTCCCGAGCCCGGAGAAATGCCCGGATATCCCCACGAGGAGATAATGGCGGCAGGCACGTTTGTAACAGGAGCTACTAACGAGCTTTCCTGCGACGGTCCTGTATGCGAGCCCTATACCGCGTATATGCAGGGAGGTCTCTCCTACGACTACGGCAAACTCGGCGTAATGCGAGCGCTTGACGAGATGCTAGACTTATCCGAGAGATAATTTTAGTTCAAAGTAATACTTTTTTGACAATTATTATTTACATAAAGGTAGATAACTATGGGTATTTGCTATTTAGTTGGCGCTGGTGATTTTTACGGTAATATCACAAAATACGCGGATGATATCATCATCGCGGCAGACGGGGGATACGATGCGCTCGCGCGACGTGGGTATCAGCCCGACATTCTGATAGGCGATCTTGATTCTATAAAATCCGAGATCCCCGAGGATCTACGCAAATTGACCTACCCCAAGGAGAAGGATGAGACGGATATGTTTTTGTCCTACGAGGCGGGTGTAAAGCTTGGCTACACCGAGTTCGTTATGATCGGAGGAACGGGAGGCAGACTCGACCACACGTACGCGAACCTCTCGCTATTACTCTTTGCAAAGGAGCGCGGTCACAACGTCACCGCCATCGATGAGGGCGGTATGATATTCTGTATAAAGAACGAAGGAATATCCTTAGCGGGTAAGGACGGCTCACGTCTGTCTGTATTCGCATTTGGAGGCTCCGCGGAGGGCGTCACCATCAGAGGCACAAAATACGAGGCTGAGAACGTCACGCTCACCACCGCATTCCCACTCGGCGTTTCAAACGAATTTACTAATATACCTGCTCATATTTCCGTCGTTGACGGGGCATTACTAATAATGGCAGAATAAAAAACGTTTTTTCTATTGACAACTCCGAAAAAGAGTGCTACAATAACAGTAACCACAACAGAATAAAGTCAGGGGTGCCGAAAGGCTGAGATGGCGAGTGCCGAACCCTTTAACCTGATACGGATAATGCCGGCGTAGGGAGATTTCTCATAGATGCAGTTTTTGGCCAAAACGCATTCTTACCGCACGGACTTTTCGTTCTGTGCGGTAATTTATTTTTTAGGAGGTACTCTATGAGTACGCAAAAACGGCAAAACACAAACATATCAACACTAACCGAATGCGCTGTTATGCTCGCGCTTGCATTCGCGCTGAGCTGCGCCAAGCTCTTTGAAATGCCGATGGGTGGCTCGGTAACTGTAGCAAGTATGCTACCTATTATGCTGATAAGTATCAAGTACGGTATCAAGACGGGACTTGCGACAAGCCTACTTTATTCCTTCACACAGCTGATGCAGGCATTCGCGAGCGCAAACGTCTTCCCCTACTGTCAGACGTCATTTGCGATGGTCGTGTGTATTTTATTTGACTACATACTCCCCTTCACCGTTCTCGGATTGGCAGGTCTATTTCACAAGATCAAATTAACAAAAAATACCGAGCTGAATATTTATCTCGGCATTGTATCGGTAGTATTTGTAAGATTTCTCTCGCACTTCATTACCGGCGTTGTTATATGGGGACAGTGGGCTCCCGACGGTATGGGAAAATATCTCTACTCCTTCCTTTATAACGGCGGATTCTTATCCTTGGATTTCCTTATTTGCATAGTATGCTCCGTGCTTATGCTTAGAAAATCCGAGCTGCGCAGACTGATCAACATAGAATAATTTAAACAAAAAAAGTCTGCGCATTGAATGCAAAATCTTTGTTTTGTCATATTTTATGGATAATACAAAGTTTTTTAGGAATACAATAGCAAAAACCGAGCTCCTCAGCTGAGCTCGGTTTTTTACTTATATAAGACAATAATTTACTGCGCGCTGTTATTTGCGCTTCTGCGAGGGCCTCTCGGCTTTCTTTGACGCATCTTACGCTTTACTGCCGTGCGCTCGATTCCCTTCTTGAACTCGTCAAGGGATTCCTCGGTAGCGAAGGCTATGGTACGCTTAGCGCGCCAGGTCTCATTGAAATTACGGCGAAGTCTCAAGACAAGAAGCATATCGCCGTCCTTTTTACAATTAAAGTGGAAGGTGTACTTTTGTCCCTTGGAGTGAAGCATTCTATCCTCAGAATGCATAGTAGCATGGCAGATGGGACATTTAGGAGCCTTAACAATCTCGTCGTCAAGCATCTCTGAGATAGTAACGTATCCGTCGTCACCGGCATCGGCGTCTCCGATAACCGAGGACTCAAGGAACTCGCCGCGGAAGTCGTTGTAGGTTCTGATCCCCTCCTCGACGTTAAGCTTTTGCGCCACCAAGGCGGTGAAGTACGCATCGTTGAGAGCATCGTGCGCGGGAAGATTCATAGGGATCTCAAAGTGATCCATAGCAAACTCAAGCGAACGCTGCTTTGCAGCCCCGTCAGTCTGCCTTGAGAAGATCTGCTGTAGATCGTAGGTGGAATTAAGCCAATCAAAGTCAATATCGTTTACGTGGAAGTTTTCCTTAAGCATCGGGATATCATCAGGACCCCACGTTAAGAACGCAAAATCCTCGCCGCACCATTTTCTGAAGCTCTCCGCCGCAACGGTAAGAGGGGTGCCAACGTCCATCTGCTCCTGTGTAATGCCGGTAAGCTCTGAGACGTGCTTATGCAGCTTTTTATAATATCTCGGCTTGACAATGATCTGATAAGAGCCGCAAATGCGCAGATTCTTATCCAGCTTGACCGCACCAATCTGTATCACCTCGCCGCGAAGACGAGACGAAAGCTGTCTTTGAACGGCAAGCGCCTTCTGAGCGTACGCCTGATTCCATTCAAGGTCAAGTGTTATATAAAACATTTATCTTTCCTTTTT
>JAZOUM010000079.1:0-41271 GCA_045658205.1 Eubacteriales bacterium
TAGAAAAAATTTCCTTCTATATTTTTTCTTACTCTTATTTATGTTTATAATAAAATTAAAGAGTGAGAATTTTTTTCCTCACTCTTTTTATTTTTTCGTTTTCGGCAAAATACCGAAGCCGCGTTTATATATCCATTATGATGGTAAGTATCATCGGTCTGCGCTTAGTCTCCTTAAAGATAAACTTCGCTACCTCATCACGAACCGATCCCTTTATAGCTGCCCAATCTCTGACCTTCTTTTTCATAGCTTTTCCTATCGCTTCGGCTGCTATTTCCTTAACTCTACCCATCAACTCCTCAGACTCCTTAACGTATACGAATCCTCTGGAGACAATATCAGGTCCTGAAACGATCTCACCGTAATCATCAACCGTAGCTACGACAACAACAAGTCCGTCCTCTGCTAAATGCTTTCTGTCACGGAGAACAACACTACCTATATCTCCAACACCTGCGCCGTCTACAAGCACGTTACCTGCCTGCACCTCGCCTGAAATTTTTGCACCCTTACGGTCTATCTCAAGCACACGTCCGATATCCGATACGAAAATTTTATCTGAGGGGATACCCATAAATTCTCCGATATCCTTATTTGCGTACAGATGTCTGTATTCGCCGTGTATAGGCATAAGATATTTTGGCTTTAAAAGCGCCATAAGTAGCTTTATTTCCTCGCGACAGGCGTGTCCCGAAACGTGCAGATCCTCTGATGAGTCGTGTACAACGCGCACACCGTTTCTTACCAAAGCGTTTATTATTCTTCCTACAAGCTTTTCGTTACCGGGTATTGCAGAAGAGGAGAGTATAACCACGTCGCTTGAATTTATTCTTACCTGATTATGCTCACTAAAGGCTATCCTATAGAGCGCCGACATCGGCTCTCCTTGGCTACCCGTGGTAATTATAGTTACCTCCTCGGGACGATATCTCTTCATTTCAGAGACATCTATAAGCACACCGTCAGGAAGATCAATGTAACCAAGCTCTGCGGCAGCTCCTATAACGTTTACCATACTTCTGCCAAGTATTACAACCTTACGGTTATGTCTTGCGCTTGTATCTATTATTTGCTGTACTCTATGGACGTTTGATGAGAAGGTTGCTATGATAAGTCTCTTGTTTTCATACTGTGAGAATATACGCTCAAGGCTCGATCCTACCGTTCTTTCAGATGGGGTAAAGCCTGCGCGCTCGGCGTTGGTGGACTCGCACATAAGAAGAGTTACACCTTCTCTGCCAAGCTCTCCAATTCTGGTAAGATCCATCATCTTTCCATCGATAGGAGATACGTCAAGCTTAAAATCACCTGAATGATATACGATACCTACGGGAGTTCTGATAGCAATAGCGCAAGCATCTGCTATCGAATGATTAACGTGTATGAATTCTGCTTTAAATACGCCGAGATTTATCACGTCCCCAGCCTCAACTGTGTAAAGCTCAGGCTCGTTTGGCGGAGGATTTTCATCAAGCTTTCCTTCTATAATTCCGAGAGAAAGACGTGTTCCGTATATAGGAGCGTCTATCTGCTGCAGTATATAAGGCACGGCTCCGATATGATCCTCATGTCCGTGTGTTATAAGTATACCGCGTATTTTGTGCGCGTTGCTCACAAGGTAGCTTATATCGGGTATAACAAGATCTACGCCCGGCATATCGTCATCCGGAAATCCCATGCCGCAGTCGATAACTATGATATCGTCACCATACTCAAGCACAGTCATATTTTTACCGATCTCTGCAAGACCGCCAAGACACATTACCTTGAGCTTGTTACCCTTTTCCACCTTTCTTTTTTGCTTCTTTTCCATTTATATCAAAATCCGAAAAACAAGTTTTTTACTTACATTTTGTAAATATTTTTTTACTTATTTACGGTTTTCCTTTCTATTTTATAAAAAACATTACAATTATCCCAACCACCATACCAACCACAAATGGTATAACAGTCTTTTTCACGAGGTCTTTACATTTTTGCCATACACCTACATTTTCATCATTCAATACGCACTCACCAAGTATACGGTTCGCTTCTTTTACAAGATCACATTCATTAAGGTCGTATTCCTTATTCTTATCACCGATAACGAAGTATGCCTCGTCAAAAACCTCGCTACCTGTATTTTTCAGATATATCATTTTCTTCTGACAGCCTCTTACCATTTTACACCTCTTAAAAAGGCCGTCTTATCAAAAAAAGACAGCCACACTGCAGAAGAATTATAGTCTTTATTTTATGGTTTTATACCACTTGATTACAATGAAGTCTTTTTTTAGAAATATTCCCCCGCCATTTTTTTTAGTTTGGCGGGGTATATCTCGCTTAAGTCACATTACTTTCTGCCGAAAAGCTTACCAAAGAAGCCCTTCTTTTCAACTGCAGGAGCAGCCTCAACTACAGGAGTCTCTTCAACTACAGGAGCTTCCTCTACTACAGGAGCTTCCTCTACCGCAGGAACTTCTTCAACTACAGGAGTTTCCTCTACCACAGGAACTTCTTCAACTACAGGAGTTTCCTCTACCACAGGAACTTCTTCTACTACAGGAGCTTCTTCTACCGCAGGAGCTTCCTCTACTACAGGAGCTTCCTCTACTACAGGGGTTGCTTCAACTACAGGAGCTTCCTCTTTAACCTCTGCCTTAGGAGCAGCAGGCTTCTTAGGAGCGGGAGCTGCCTCGTTTGTCTGCGCTGCGCCCTCCTCGGTAGTCTTTCTTCTTCTGCGTCTCTTCTTTTCAGGGAGGATAACCTCGTAATTGTCATCAAGAAGATCGTCAATGCTGATGCCGAAGAGATGCTTCATCTCGATGAGCTTGGGAACCTCGGGATAGGACTGACCGGACTCCCACTTATACACAGCCTGTCTGGATACGCCAACTGCGCAAGCGAATTCGTCCTGAGTGATTTTCTTGAGCTTTCTGAGCTTAACAAGTTTTTCTTTAAAGGTCATTTTCTTTTCTCCTTTGCGAAATATTTTTTATTTTATTTTTTTTGCTAAAAACTATTTAATTTCGAGATCCTTGATCTCATCGTAACGATCCTTAGCCTCACTGTAGTTGGCGTAGGTGGGATTATCTATCCTCCATCCGTCATCCTCTTCTACAAGAGTTATCGTTAGGGTAGTGTTTTGTGTTTTTCCATCCGAAGTAGTTACCGTCGCGTTCACGTTGACGTATACCCTATCTTTTTTTGATTCCTTGACAGTTAAAGAATCATAATCGTACGCTATACTATCCTTGAGCATAGGCTCAAATTTTGAGTATACCATTATATAAGTCGGCTCGCCTGTCTTTTCATCATATTCCTGTATATATCTGACAGGACTTACTATAGACACGTCGTCACTCAAGTTTTCAAGTATAGTGTTGTACAATACAGTAGAATATCCGTCCGAAAACGTCTTTTCAGTCAATTCCTTAAGCTCGTCAATCGTGGTAAATCCGAGCGTCTTAAGATGCTCCGGATTAGCTTTGCAATAAGATCCTATATTTGTTTCTTTACTATCAAAATACTCAATTCCGCTTCCATAGTAAACTTTATTTAACATTTCAGCATCTTTTAAAAGTATTTTAGTCGCCGTTATTACCTCATCCTTATCGTATTTTCTATTACAAGAAGTAAGAGTAAGTAGCGATACGATCATAAAAACGGTAATTATAAGAGATATTGCCTTACGTCTGTTGGTACTCATACCTGTTCTTCCTCGTCGACGTTTTCGGTCTCAACCTCTTCGGTAACGATCTCTTCTTTTATCTCGGATACGGGTGTATTTTCTATTTCCTTATCAACCTCAAGACTTTCCTTTTCGATATCCTCGTCCTTTTCAAGTCTTGCTACGTTGTTGATGTAAGCTCCTTCTGCAAGTCGCATTACGATAACGCCTGTAGCAGTTCTTGAGTAAACGTTGATGCTCGATACAGAGGTACGAATTATAGTACCCTCGTTTGTGATGATCATAATATCATCATCATCAGCAACGGTTATTACGGATGCGAGCTTACCTGTCTTCTCATTAATCTTATGACAAGCAACACCGCGTCCGCCTCTATGCTTCATTTGTCTGAAGTCGGAGAAGTCGGTTCTCTTACCCATACCGTTTTCGGTAACGGTAAGCAGAGTCTTAGTTTCATCTACGAGAGCAACGCCTACTACGTAGTCATCGTCAACGAGGGTTATACCCTTAACGCCTCTTGCGCCTCTACCCATAGCTCTTACGTTATTCTCATCAAATCTTACCGCCATACCGTCTCTGGTAGCGATGATAAGGCTCTCGTCACCCTTGGTGTGTCTTACAAAGATAAGTTCGTCATCCTCATCGAGATTAATAGCTATCTTACCACCCTTTCTCTGATATTCAAAGTCGGTAAGAAGAGTTCTCTTTGTTACACCTCTCTTGGTGATCATAGTAAGATATTCTCCCTCGATAAACTCGGTGATAGGAATGATAGCGGTTACAAACTCGCCTTCCTGAAGCTCAATGATATTTACGAGGTTAGTTCCCTTAGCCGTTCTGCCCGCCTCGGGAATTCTGTATGCCTTCTTGGAATATACGCGTCCCTTGTTAGTGAAGAACATGAGGTTGGAATGGCTGTTAGCGACGATTACGTCCTCTACGAAGTCATCCTCCTTGGTCGTCATACCGATAACGCCCTTGCCGCCTCTGTTCTGCGCGGAGTAAACACTCGCTCTTTGTCTCTTTATGTATCCGGTATGGCTTACAGTAATAACACAGGTATGTCTTTCAATAAGATCCTCAAGGTCTATTTCCTCGACAGCTTCTACTATCTCAGACTTTCTCTCATCACCGAATTTATTCTTAAGCTCGGTGATCTCGTTCTTGATGATTTCCTTAACCTTATTTTCGTCTGCGAGAATGCCGCGAAGCTCATCTACTATTACAGCGAGCTTTGCGAGTCTATCCTCAACCTTTTGTCTTTCAAGTCCGGAAAGCTTACCGAGAGTCATCTCCACTATTGCCTGAGCCTGAGCGTCTGATAAACCAAAGCGCTCTATAAGTCTTTCCTTAGCGTTGGGGATAGACTCACTCTTCTTGATTATAGAGATTACCTCATCGATATTATCTATCGCGATCTTATAGCCCTCAAGTATATGCATTTCTCTAAGAGCCTTATCAAGATCAAACTTGGTTCTGTTTACGATAACTTCCTTCTGGAACTCAATGTATCTGTCGAGTATCTCGGGAAGTGAGAGTGTCTTGGGTTCGCCGCCGTCAATAACAAGCATATTGATGGAGCAGGTACTTTGAAGCTGTGTATACTTGTAGAGCTGATTGAGTATTACCTCACCGTTAGCATCCTTACGGTACTCAATAACGATTCTCATACCGCCTCTGCCAGATTCGTCTCTTAGTGCTGAAATACCCTCGATTCTCTTTTCCTTTACGAGATTAGCGATACTCTCTATAAGCATCGACTTATTTACCATGTAAGGTATCTCGGTGAATATAATGCTTCTCTTATCCTCGTTTATCTCAGCTCTCGCTCTTATGTATACCTTACCGCGTCCTGTTTCATACGCTTCCTTGATACCTCTTGAGCCGTAGATGATAGCCGCTGTAGGGAAGTCAGGTCCCTTAATAAACGCCATAAGCTCGTCAACCGAGCAATCCGAGTTATCTATTCTGTATACGATACCGTCTATTACTTCGGTAAGATTATGAGGAGGAATATTGGTAGCCATACCTACCGCGATACCTACCGCGCCGTTTACAAGTAGGTTAGGGAGTCTTGAGGGAAGTACTACAGGCTCATCACGGGTATTATCGAAGTTACGTACCATTGGTACGACCTTCTTTTCGATATCGCTCATCATATAGTTAGCGATCTTAGACATTCTTGCCTCGGTATAACGGTATGCTGCAGGCGGGTCGCCGTCAATACTACCGAAGTTACCGTGTCCTTCTACAAGAGTGTAACGCAAAGAGAAGTCCTGAGCCATTCTTACCATAGTCTCATATACCGCAGAGTCACCGTGGGGATGGTATCTACCAAGCACATTACCAACGGTCGTAGCAGACTTACGGAAGGGCTTTTCGTGAGTCAGATTGTCCTCGTACATAGCGTAGAGAATTCTTCTCTGTCCGGGCTTCATACCGTCCCTTACGTCAGGAAGAGCACGAGCGGTAATTACGCTCATAGAGTATTCAAGGAAGGAGGTTCTTACCTCTTTCACTATTTCTCTTTGCTCTATTCTCTGCATAGGGAACTCTATGTCTTGGGATTTGTAATTATGTTCCATTTCGTTTTATTGCCTCGCTTTAGATAAAGTTATCTTATTAATATGACAACTTTATTTTACCTTTCATTTGTTTTAAGTACCAATATTATATATCAAGGTTCTCAACGAACTTCGCATTCTGAGTGATAAAATCGCGTCTGGGCTCTACCATATCACCCATAAGAATGGAGAATGTCTCGTCGCACGCTATAGCGTCCTCTACAGTTACCTGAAGAAGAGTTCTTGTCTCAGGGTCCATTGTGGTCTCCCAAAGCTGCTCGGGATCCATCTCACCAAGACCCTTATATCTTTCAGACTCAACGCCCTTGACACCAAGCTCCTCGATGTACTTATCTCTCTCCGCATCAGAGAAGGCGTAACGGAGCTGTTTGCCCTTATATACCTTGTAAAGCGGAGGCTGAGCGAGGTAGATATGTCCTTGCTCGATCAGCTGTCTCATATGACGGAAGAAGAAGGTCAGAAGAAGGACTCTGATATGAGATCCGTCGACGTCGGCATCCGCCATGATTACTATCTTTCCATAGCGGAGCTTATTGATATCGAAGTCGTCTCCGATACCACAACCAAGCGCTTGGATGATAGGAATAAGTGATGTGTTGGCGTAGACCTTATCAAGTCTCGCCTTTTCTACGTTAAGCACCTTACCGCGAAGGGGAAGTATAGCCTGGAAACGGCTGTCACGGCATCCCTTAGCAGATCCACCCGCAGAGTCTCCCTCTACGAGATAAACCTCGGTGAGTCTTGCGTCTCTTTCATTACAGTCCGCAAGCTTACCGGGAAGAGTGGATACCTCAAGCACGTTCTTACGTCTTGTAAGCTCACGCGCCTTACGAGCTGCCTCTCTTGCTCTGTTAGCCGCCATTGCTTTTTCTATTATCATCTTAGCCGCAGCGGGATTTTCCTCAAGAAATTCCGTGAGCTTAAGAGTCATTATCTTATCTACGAGTCTACGCATCTCGCTGTTACCGAGCTTTGCTTTAGTCTGGCTCTCAAACTGCGCGTCGGTAAGCTTAACCGATATGATAGCTACAAGACCTTCTCTTACGTCATCTCCGGAAAGTCCCTTGTCATCCCCTTTGATAACTCCGGTCTTTCTTGCGTAATCGTTTATAACCTTTGTAAGAGCGTTCTTAAAGCCGGTCTCATGTGTACCGCCCTCGATGGTAGCCATATTGTTTGCGAAGGAGATGATAGTCTCATTGTAGCTGTCATTGTACTGCATAGCTACCTCTGCTATCGATCCGTTTTCCTCGCCCTTCATATAGATTACCTGAGGATGTACGGGGTTACCTCTCTTTTCATTGTTGAGGTACTCTACGAAGGATACGATACCGCCTTCGTAGTGGAGTGTCTGCTCCTGTTCAATGCCGGGTCTTTTATCAGCAAGAACTATTTTTACACCCGCGTTGAGGAAGGACTGCTCTCTCATTCTTGTGAGGAGAGTGTTGTACTCGAATACAGTTTCCTCAAATATCGTAGGATCGGGCTTAAATCTTACGTAAAGGCCGTGTCTGCCATCAGATGAACCAAGACAAGCGAAGGGTCTTGCAACCGCGCCCTTTTCAAATCTCTCTGTATATCTCATACCGTCACGGCAGTTTTCTACCTCTACCCACTCGGAGAGCGCATTTACTACCGATGCGCCAACGCCGTGCAGACCGCCCGCGATCTTATATCCGTCGCCGCCGAACTTTCCACCTGCGTGAAGCACGGTGTATACTACCTCAAGGGTAGGAAGTCCAAGCTTCTCGTTCATACCTGATGGGATGCCTCGTCCGTCGTCCTGTACGGATACGCTGTTATCCTCGTGTATAGTTACGGTGATGCAGTTACATTCTCCTGCAAGAGCTTCGTCTATGGAGTTGTCTACTATTTCATATACAAGGTGGTGAAGACCTCTGATAGAAGTCGTACCGATGTACATACCGGGTCTTTTTCTTACAGCCTCAAGTCCTTCAAGCACTTGTATTTGGCTGTCGTCGTACCCTCTCTTTTCGTTTTCCATTTTTATACCATTCCTATTCTTCGGTTATTCCGCTTTCGAGTCTTATTTTTAAGCCCGAGGTGGATATTCTTGATAGTCTTACCTTCGTCTTTCCTTCTTCTTCAAGGAGAATAAAGGCTCTTGGAAGATCGCTATCGAGATATGTCAGTGCGCCTTCTTTCTGGCGCTTATTAATAAAATCTTTAGTTATTTTTGATACGGTTGCTGTATCAAGATCGAATATACCTATTATATTCTTGCGTTTTACGCTATTTCCGTTACCTATGTGCAGATACATATTGACCATCCTTGATCTGTATCAGATTTTTTGCAAGAGGCTTCATTTCCTCGCACTCGCAGGCTGTTATTATAGTCTGCTTTCCGTTAAGACTGTCCAAGACGAACTTACGCCTTGCCTCATCAAGCTCACTAAGCATTTCATCGAGCAAGAACACGGGGTACTCGCCAAAGGTGTCCTTTATAACCTCTCCCTCAGCAAGCTTCATTGCCAAAACGATTGATCTTTGTTGTCCTTGCGATGCGAATCCACGTGTCGCTTGACCGTTTATCTTGATGATAATATCGTCTCTTTGAGGTCCATAAAGAGATGAACCAACTATCCGTTCCTTATCTAACGAGGACGTAAGAGCCGTAAGATATTCAGCCTTAACGCTGTCTCTATCATTCCCCGATTCGATATCGGATTTATACTCAAAGCTTATCTCTTCTTTACCGTCCGAGATCTTAAGACCGATCTCTTTTACGTATACCTCAAGCTTTTTTAGGTATTCTATTCTTGTTAGATATACGTACGCGGCATACTCCGCCATAGACTCGGACCAAGCGTACAGCTCTCTGTCATCAACGTACAATCCCTTTGACGCATTCTTTAAGAGAGCGTTTCGATTATCGAGAGCTGATTGAAATCTTGTATAATCGTTTATGTAAGCAGGGTAGTATTGCGCCGCCGCAATATTTAAAAATGAGCGTCTTTCCTCAGGCCCGCCCTTGACAAGCGAGAGATTATCGGGATGAAAGAGTATAGCCTTAAAGCCCTCGATCATCTCCTTTATGCTCTTTACCGGATATCCGTTGCGTCGTCTACGCTTTTCTCTTCCGAAACTCGCGTATTCAAGCGAGCATTCTCCGTCGAGACTGTCGTAATCTATCGCGACACGAAAGCCCTGCGCGTTGTATTTTACCATATCCTTTTCCTGCGCTGTTCTAAAAGACTTGCCGCGTGAGAAAAGGTAAATTCCTTCAATTACGTTTGTTTTACCGAGAGCGTTTCCGCCATAGATAAGGTTTACACCGTCTGTGAATTCTATCTCGCATTTTTCTATATTGCGGAAATTCTCGGCCTTAAACCTTTTTATCTTCATCGGTGGTTTAGTTGCCGGAGTAATCCATTCTTACAGGAACTATAACGTAGCAGTAGCTGAACTCGTCGTTCTCTTCCACAGCCTCGATGGTAATAGCCTGATTGGGATTCTTAAACTTAACGTAGAGATTTTCTCCCTCCGCTACCTTTACCGCATCGATAAGGAATCGACAGTTGAAGCCGATCTCGATATCATCTCCCTCGTGTACGCAGTCCATCTCATCATTTACGCATCCGTATACCGACTGAGAAGTGAGAGAAAGCTGCTGATCGTTTACTACGACCTTAACGTAGCTCTTGCCGCTGCCCTGTATCTTTTCCTCTGCTATGATATTAGCTCTCTCAAGACCGGAAAGAAGTCTTTCTCTGTCTATAGTTACGATAATTCCGTTATCGCGGGGTATCATTCTATTGTAGTCTATGTACTCGCTGTCGATCGTTCTGGTGAAGAATATAACGTCGCCCTTGTTTACGATCGCGTGCTTTCTGGAAAGATAGAAGTGTACGCCCTCGTCATCGCCGTCAGCAAGAACCTTTGAAAGTTCGCCGAGCGCGTGACCGGGAATAATGAAGGAGTAATTGATGCTATCAGCTCCGGAAATGGACGCAATATCGCACTTCATATTACACTTAGAGAGACGGTAGCTGTCGCATGAAACAACCTCAACGCCGCCGTTGCTTATCTTAAAGAAAGCGCCGCAGAGCATAGGTCTCTTGTCTTGATCCGCAATGGAATGAACAACCTTACTGATCATCTTGCGAAGGATCTCAGCGGAAATCGTAAAGCCGTTATCGGTTACGAGATCGGGAAGGTTAGGGAAGTCCTCACCCTTAAGAGCGAACATAGAGAATGACGCCTTTCCGCAGGATATCTCACAGTTGAGCTTATCGTTTACGTCAATGGTGATATCATCATCGGGAAGAACTCTTACTGTCTGATAAAGACGCTGAGCGTTTATAATAAAGCGACCGGTTCTCTCAATTTCTACGGGCTGAATAGTAGCTCTGAAGCCTTTATTCATATCGTAGGTGGAAATTTGTATCTTTCCGTTATCGAGAGTCTCGATAAGCACACCCTCGATCGCAGTGATAGTATTTTTATTGGATACCGTACCCATCGCAGGTACAAGCACACGCATAAAGTCGGATTTACTTACTGTAAATTTCATTATTTTCTCCTGTATGAATATTAATTCGTGATACATTCAATATATCCTTTTCCGAGCTTACAAATAAGCAAAATATGACGCTTTCAGAAAGGCGATCAAATAAGCTGCCGCTTGTCGGCGAAAATCTCACGAAGGTGAGAAAAAGGATGGAAGGATATATTATGGTTGTAATTGTTGTGGCAATAGGGAGTGTTGAAAATGTGAAAAACTCAGAAAACCCAGACGGCGCCTGACTTTTTTCGCTGTTTTTTCTCAACATTCAAAGAAAGACAAGCTGTTGATTGAAGTGTGGAATATTTCCAACAAATTTAGCAACAGGAAACCAACCTTTCATCAACACTAAGTTTTCAACATTTCAACATTGTCGTGTTGAAAACTTTAACCCTTAATTTCTTTGAGAAGTCGGTTTATCTCAATCTCGTAGTTATTAACGGTCTTAATGTTTTTGCCGACCTTTTCAACTGATGAGATTACCGTCGCGTGATCTCTGCCGAAGATAGCGCCGATCTCCTTAAGAGTAAGCTCTGTGAGCTGCTTTATAAGATAGATCGCTACGTGGCGGGCATTTGCTACCGTGTCCGTTCTCTTCTTAGACTTCATTTCAGCAGGATCAACACCGTAAGCTTTACTTACAGAATTGAGTATCTTCTCGATAAGCGCGTCTGTGGGAATATTGCCGGGATCTATGATAGAGATTACCTCGTCTATCTTTTCCTTAGTTACCTCTGCCGACGTGAGTGAGTATACCGCATAAATTCTCTTGAGTACACCCTCGATCTGTCTGATGTTGTTTTGCAGGCGCTCTGCCATATATTCGACAAGATCGTTTGAAACCGTAAGCCCCATAGCGTCAGCCTTCTGCTTGATAATCGCAATTCTAAGCTCAAAGCTCGGAGGTTGAACGTCTGCGAGCAGACCACCCTCAAATCTTGTGCGGAGTCTGTCCTCAAGCGGCTTGATCTCCATAGGAGGACGGTCGGAGGTGAGTATGATCTGTTTATCCGATTCGTAAAGAGCTGAGAAGGTGTGGAAGAACTCCTCCTGTGTCTGTTCCTTACCGGCGAGGAACTGTATATCATCTATGAGCAATACGTCACACGAGCGATATTTTTCCTTAAAGGAAGTAGTAGAACCGTTTCTGATAGCCTTGATAAGCTCGTCAAGGAAGGATTCGCACTTTTTGTAGACGATATTGATACCGGGATGGTTCTTTTTCATCTCGTTTATAACAGCGTATAAAAGGTGAGTTTTACCAAGTCCGGAGTTACCGTAGATAAAAAGGGGGTTGTATGTAGTCGGGTCCTTTGCTACCGCATAGCACGCCGCCTTTGCAAACTTGTTAGACGATCCCTCGACAAAGTTCTCGAAGGTGTAGTCGTCAAGCAGAGTTCTTTTATTGGAGGGAGATGAGATGCTCTCGCTTATCATCTTTTCCTCTTCCTCATCCTCGTCTCTCTTTTTGTCATTTCTTTCAAAATAAGGAGCGATTACGGGAGCTGATGTCTCATTAGCCTTTGATGAAGGGTTTTTGAATTCCTCATCGGTAAGGATACTGACGTCGAGAGGGAAGCCGATCGCTTCCTCAAGGCTCTCTGCTATAAGCTTTTGATATTTTGTTGATAATATATTCTTCTTGATCGCCGACGGTGTAGTGAAAATCGCTTTATCGTCGGAAAGAGAAGCTAACTTAAATTCATTAAACCAAAGGTTAAATATAGAGGGCGTTGAACTCATCTTGCCTTCGATCAGTTCAAGGAGTATACCCGAGATGCTTGAAAGCTCATCCATGCTTTTTCTTCCTTTCGTTCAGCCTATCGTACGTAATAATTATACCTACGCGCGTATAATTATAGCTTGTTACCAATATTATACCATATAAATATTTAAATTGCAAGGGGGAAAGGAAAAACAAAAATTGAAAATTAATATAACGCGGGATTGAGGCGGAGATTTGTAGAGGCGATTCACAAATCGACCGTTATGTAAGGCACGA
This sequence comes from Eubacteriales bacterium, assembly GCA_045658205.1. Taxonomy (GTDB): domain Bacteria; phylum Bacillota; class Clostridia; order Oscillospirales; family CAG-272; genus UBA1740. The sequence goes on from JAZOUM010000079.1 coordinate 12,786, forward strand.
ATAACGTACCTATATGGTAGGGGACGGCAGGCGACGAAGCGTCGCAATGAAATCCGTCAGAGATGGATGATATCCACCAATGTGGAAGAAATCTTTGTAGGATGATATCCGATAAATCGGATGAGTATCAAACCGTTAGGGGACGGTATTATCCAAGTTCGAGCGAGTGGCAAACATGAGTCCGCAGACGAGACCCGTCCCCTACCGGTTGGTATAAAATTAACGCCTTGTGCTATGGGCAATTTGTATCCCTACGACTTCTACCTCAATTATTCATTATTTGGCATCTCACATTCTTTTTGCCTTGCCTTTGACAAATAAAGCAAGGACAAGTCCCGCGATCAGAGCCACGGTTATACCTGTCGCCGTAGCGGAAAGTCCGCCTGAAAAAGCGCCAAGCAATCCTTCCTTCTCTACCGCATCCTTAACTCCTTTTCCTATCGCGGCGCCAAACCCTATCAACGGGGTAGATATACCCGCTCCGAAAATTTTAAAAAGTGGCTCGTAAACACCTACCGCGTAAAGTAAAACTCCGGAGCATACGTACGTGACGAGTATGCGCGCAGGGGTCAGTCTCGTGAGATCTATCAGAAGCTGAGCAACTAATGAGAAAAATCCACCCGCTACGAATACGAGAATTAAATCAATGTAACTCATCTTAAATACCTGCTTTTTTAAAAATCAGAGATCATACGTTCTCAGATGTATGAGTGGCGCTATCCCTTTGATAGTGTTGCCTTGCAGAACCGACGAGGGAGACATTAAAGCTCCGGTTGAAAGAAAAAGAACGTCACGAAGATCCCCGGATCTCATCAACGGGAGTATATAACTTGCAAGAACCGACGCTGACGTTCCACACCCGGAAGCTCCCGCGTGACAGTCCTGGATAGCTTCATTGTACAATAATGAACCACAGTCTATGTGACGCTGTGATGCCGACGGTAATCTTTCATCTAGTATCGCTCGCAAAATATCGGTTCCGACACGACCGAGATCTCCTGTAACAATCAGATCAAAGTCGCGCACCTTCATCTCGCTTTCGTTGAAATATTCTATAATGGACGCTGCCGCGGCAAACGACATAGCCGCGCCCATATTTGCTCCGTCAGACGTTGCGCCGTCAACTATGCGACCTATCATAAAATCCGCGATCTTTACACCGCTGTGTTTTGACGATCTTATCAGCTCTTCATCTGAGGTGAGTATAAATGCGCCTGCTGCCGTAGAGGTCCATTGAGCTGTCGGAGATCTTTGCGCTCCATATTCAAGAGGAGTTCTAAACTGTCTTTCTGCCGCGGAATTGTGTGAGGTGGTGACACACGCTCCGGTCTTTATCGCACCGCAATCTATCATAGCGGAGTTGATGAGAAGAGCCTCGGTGCAGGTGGAGCAAGCGCCGTATATACCGAGAAAGGGGGCGCCGAATGAGTCGAGTCCAACCGAGCTTGCGACACATTGATTTTGCAGGTCTCCCGCTACTATAAGATCGAGCGACTCGTGAGAAATGTTACACTTGGATAGAGCGAGGTTGAGGGCGCATCTGCCCATCTCTCCTTCAGACAATTCCCACGTTTTTTGACCGAAGCCGTCACCCTCGTCACATAGGTCGAAAGCACTACCGAGAGGCCCTCTTTTTTCCTCGTATCCACCTACTGCAGAGTAAGATACAAAGTGCGGCGGCGTGTTCAATTTTTTTATTCTTTTCATAGTAAAATGTAAACCTTTACTTTGCATTATTGATATTTATGATAAAAAATAACAGTTTAAAATACTAAGTATTATTTACTAAAAATGAAAATAACAGTATACATCTTTCTACCTTATTATATATAAATATATAAAGTGAATTATTCCGTATATCACTCCGCTAAAAATTCCAAATAAAATTACCGGTCCCGCGACAGTAAAGATTTTTGCGCCTACTCCCAACACTAAGCCTTCGCTTTTTGCATCGATAGCCTGAGACGTTACCGCGTTTGAAAAGCCTGTTATAGGAACAAGTGTTCCCGCTCCAGCATACCTCGCTATATTATCGAAAACACCAAAAGCTGTTAGTAAAGCCGCAAGGATAATAAGGGTGACTCCCACAAGAGTTATAGCGTCACCTTCGCCGACTCCGACGGATAAAAATAAGCGCCTTAACAGCTCTGCAATAAGTGATATCACGCCTCCAAAAAAGAAAGCGAGAGAACAATTTTTAACCACCTTGGTTCTTGGTGAAAAGTGCTTTATGATGTTTTTCTTTCCATCTATTGAGTAAATATCCATATCAGTTCTCCTTTTGTTCTTATTATTAGTCAAAAAATCTCTTATATTCGGTTGATTTTTGCAAAAATATATGGTAAAATATAAGAAAAGTCAGAAAAAGGAGGAAGTATGGATCACGTTTTTGGCAGCGATTATGAAGAGCGATTTTTAAGTGAAGCGGCGTATGCTAACGGCGAGGATGAGGATGGCGATGAAAACGGTGCCTCTGAGGAATACTACGATCTGCCCCTCGCGTTAAGATCACGCAGTCTTATTCCTGCAGTCATATCCCTTGTATTCGGTATACTTTCTCTTGTACTGTGTCCCATTTACTACATATCGCTTATCTTTGCGGCAAACGCGATAATATTCTCACTTGTATCAAGAAAGAATCTCGGATTCTTTGAAAAGTATTCTATAATAGGTCTTATACTTGGTATGATGGGTATCGTTTGCGGCATATTCTCACTTATAATAGATCTGACCGGAATTTTCGGTTAAAAAAAGCACTTAGGATGGTTCAATTCATTATCCTAAGTGTTTTTTGCATATTGTTTTACCTTTTTGAAAGTTTTTATAATAAGAAGGGTGTCTCAAACGTAAGTATGAGACACCCTGTTTTATGATGTTGAAAAGTCAATTAGATAGCCGCGAGGATCTCTTCCACTCTTGCGAGAGCCTCATCTACCTTATCAAGATCTCTGCCGCCGCTCATTGCGCTGTCGGGACGTCCGCCGCCCTTACCGCCGGTGATAGCGGAGATCTCCTTGAGGATATTTCCTGCGTGAGCGCCCGCCTTAACGGCATCCTGACCTGCGGAAGCTACAAAGTTGAGCTTACCGTCGCTGATTGCCGCGAATACGGATACTGCGTCGGAATACTTAGACTTAACGGTATCGCAAAGACCTCTTACCGCGTCAGGCTTCATATCAACCTTTGCGCAAAGAAGCTTGAACTTACCAACGGTCTTGATACCGGAGAGTAAGCTCTCAGTCTTGATCTCTGCAAGACGGGCGTTTGCGCTCTCAAGCTCCTTGTTAGTGCTCTTGATCTCATTCTGAAGAGACTGAGCCTTCTGCACGATGGTAGCGGGATTCTGAGCCTTAAGCTCTTTAGCGCAGTCGAGGATAAGGTTTTCCTTTTCCGCAAGGAGATTGAGCACACCGATACCGGTAGTACCCTCGATTCTTCTTACACCTGCCGCAACAGAGCTTTCGGAAATGATCTTGAAAAGACCGATCTCACCGGTGTTGCCAACGTGTGTACCGCCGCAAAGCTCGGTGGAGGTAGTACCGATCTTAACAACTCTTACGGTAGAGCCGTACTTTTCTCCGAACAATGCCATAGCGCCCATCTTGCGAGCGGAGTCGATATCGGTAACTGCTGTAGAGCAAAGCTCTGCCTTAAGGATAGCTGTATTAACTGCAGACTCTACTGCCGCAAGCTCCTCGCGGGTGAGGGCTGCAAGGTGAGTAAAGTCGAATCTCACTCTATTCTCGTCAACGTACGAGCCTGCTTGCTCAACGTGAGTGCCAAGCACGGAACGGAGCGCCGCCTGGAGAAGATGTGCAGAGGAGTGATTTCTCTTTATGGAATTACGACGGAGAGCGTCTACTGTGAGAGTTACGGTATCGCCAAGCTTAACCGCGCCGTTTTCAACACGGCACTCGTGAAGGTATACGCCGTCAGTCTTTTTTGTATCAAGAACAGTAAGAAGTGTGTCGCCGAGAGTGATAGTACCGGTATCGCCTACCTGACCGCCGCCCTCGCCGTAGAATACCGTCTTGTCGCAAACGATGGTGCATTCACCCTCGGAGCAGCCATCGACAGCTTCGTTATCGGCAAAGATAGAGAGTATCTTACCCTCTGCGGTATATTCGGTATAACCAAGGAACTCGGTCTCGGGTAGATTTTTAAGAAGACTCTTGGAGGAATCGGACCAGCCGGAGATGTTGCCTCTTGCCGCTCTCGCTCTGTCCTTCTGCTCCTTCATAAGAGTGGTGAACGCCTCATCGTCGATAGAAAGTCCCTTTTCCTCCGCGATTTCACGGGTAAGGTCTACAGGGAAGCCAAAAGTATCGTAGAGCTTGAATGCGTCCTCACCGGAAATAACGGTCTTGCCCTCGGAGAGAGCGGACTCGATAACGCCGGAGAGAATACCAAGACCTGCGTCGATGGTAGCGTTGAATCTCTCCTCCTCAAGAACGATAACCTTAAGGATATAGTCGTACTTGGTACGAAGCTCGGGATATGCGCCCTCGTTCTGAGCGATAACTATCTCCGCAAGCTCCTTTAAGAACATTCTGTTGATGCCGAGGAGCTTACCGTGTCGGCTCGCGCGGCGAAGAATTCTACGAAGAACGTAGCCACGTCCCTCGTTGGAGGGGATAACACCGTCGGATATCATAAAGGTCGCGCTTCTTACGTGGTCGGTAACTACGCGGATAGAGATATCGTTCTTAAGATCGTTGCCATAGGTTTTGCCCGCGATCTCACATACGGTGTCAAGAAGTCGTCTCACGGTATCAACCTCAAAGAGATTGTCCACACCCTGCATTACACAAGCGAGACGCTCGAGACCCATACCGGTATCTATGTTCTTCTGGCTAAGCTCGGTGTAATTACCGTTGCCGTCGTTGTTGAACTGAGAGAATACGTTGTTCCAGATCTCCATGAATCTGTCACAGTCACAGCCGGGCTTACAGTCGTCAGAGCCACAGCCGTACTTGATGCCTCTGTCAAAGTAGATCTCAGAGCAGGGGCCGCAGGGACCTGAACCATGCTCCCAGAAGTTATCCGCCTTGCCAAGCTTTACGATATGATTTTCGGGTACACCGATCTTGTCTCTCCAAAGCGCGTAAGCCTCGTCGTCATGCTCGTAAACAGAGGGCCAAAGAAGATCTGCGGGGATCTGGAGACATTCGGTAAGGAATTCCCAAGCCCACGGAATAGCCTCGTCCTTGAAATAATCGCCAAAGGAGAAGTTACCGAGCATCTCGAAGTACGTGCCGTGACGCGCGGTATGACCTACTCTGTCAAGGTCAGGGGTTCTTATACACTTCTGGCAGGTGCAAACGCGGTTACGGGGAGGGATCTCCTCGCCGGTGAAGAATTTCTTCATAGGCGCCATACCGGAGTTTATAAGAAGGAGTGATTTATCGTTATTGGGTACGAGAGAAAAGCTCGGGAGTCTCAAATGTCCCTTACTCTCAAAGAAAGCGAGATATTTCTCTCTGAGTTCGTTTAATGAAGTCCACTTCATAGTGAATAGCCTCCGTATATAACATTTGTATTATTTACTAACAAGGTATTATATCATAAAATAAGGGGTTAGTCAATAAGATTTAAATATTTTGCGCAAATATTGACAAAACGCGGCGCTTATGATACACTATTGAGCGTTGAATTTTTGAAAATCTTTATAGGAGTGCTAAATGAGTATTTTTGAAATTATTCTTATGGCTGTCGCTTTGGCTATGGATGCCTTCGCGGTAGCGATATGCAAGGGCTTGGCTACCGAAAAGGTGCAGATCAAGCACATGGTTACCGTTGGCGCGTGGTTCGGTATATTTCAGGCTCTCATGCCGTTTATCGGCTGTACCATCGGCGCGGCGTTTCTTTCTTACATAGAAGCTGTCGATCATTGGATAGCATTTATCCTTCTTGGCTTTATCGGTGGAAATATGATAAAGGAGGCGCTCGGTAAGGAAGATGAGTGCGACTGCACCGACTCATCTTTGGCGTTTAAGGTAATGCTTACCATGGCGGTTGCTACAAGCATTGACGCCTTGGCGGCGGGTGTCGGAATGTCGGTTGATCTTGACGGTATGGTACAGATACTTATCGCAGTGCTTTCTATCGGTGTTATCACCTTTATTCTCTCGGCTATCGGCGTTAAGATAGGTAACGTTTTTGGCTCAAAATACAAGTTTTTGGCAGAGCTTTCCGGCGGTGTTGTCCTTGTAGGAATGGGACTAAAAATTCTCATTGAGCATCTCTTTGCTTAAGTGAAAATCGACGATACTGTTAAAATAACCAAAATGTTTAGTGATTTTGGCGAAAAAGTGAAGTCGGATAACTAAAAAAAACTAAATAAATATTAAAAAAAATGAAATTATTTTTGAAAAAGTATTGCAAAACAAAAAAATATATTGTATAATGGATTTGCTAAAAAATATTTTTTAAGTGAGGTTTATAGTCGTGAGCAGAAAAATTAATGAAAAGTTCTTGAATAACTTCCTTGAGCTTGATAAGCTCTGCTGTGAGAAGTTTGGTGTTGCTACCAACGGCGTTACCGAGTACATCAACAGACTCAACAACGCAAGATTCGCTCCCAACCGTGACGAGGTTCTTCCCAAGCTCGTTAAGTACAGAAATCTTCGTAACCGCTTCGCACACGAGCCCCAGGCTATCCGTAAGTGCGACGATCTTACCAAGGCTGACGTTAAGTGGGTTGGTAATTTCAAGAAGAGCGTTAAGGGCAAGAAGGATCCTATCTCCAAGTACTTGAAGAAGGCTCGCCGCTTTGCTCGCAGAAGAAAGTTCGGCAGATTCATGCTCGTTCTTCTCATTCTTGCTGCGCTTGCAGTAGCAGGCTACTTCCTTTTCTTCTAAATCACTAATATTCGGGTATGAGGTGTAACTACCATAATCATACCTATCGTTGTGGCCACGCCTGTGGCATGGAAGAGGATTATATCAGAAAAGCTATAGCCGAGGGTATATATATCCTCGGCTTTTCTGATCATACCCCTTATCCTCTTCGAGATGGGTATGTTTCATATAGCAGAATGGGTGTTGGGGAAATAGATGATTATTGCTCAACTCTCCTTAATTTAAGGGAAAAATATAAGAATTATATAGATATACGAATAGGCTTTGAGACCGAGTATTATCCTAAGTATTTTGACTCGCTTATCGAGCTGTACCGTCCGCGTCCTATCGACTATATTATATATGCCGGACACTTTATAGGCAACGAGGGGGATGAGGACGACTTCACCTTCTGCGCTTTTGATAAGACCTCTGATAAGGCGCGTATGAAGGCCTATGTGGATAATACGATAAAGGCGATGAATACCGGCAGATATTCCATAATCGCGCATCCCGATATGGTAAACTTTGTCGGAGATCTCGACTACTACCGTGAACAGAGCTCAAGACTCGTCAGGGAGGCAAACCGTCTTTCTATACCTCTTGAGATCAACCTCTACGGTATGCGTGACGGCAGACACTATCCCTCTGAGGAATTCTGGCGCGTGGCAGGCTCTCTCGGTGCTCGCGCGACACTCGGCTTCGACTCGCATCATGAAAAGCACGTTGCCGATGGCTCCGAGATAATCAGAGGACTTCGCCTCGCGGATAGATTCGGCATCGAGGTTGTCGATGAGGTCAAGCTTATTGATCCGAGGTTTTAGATAATTTGTAAAAAAAATAAGTAAAAAAAGAGTGGAAGAAGATATACGTACCAAAAGGTAATGCTTTTGATGTCGAAGATGTATCATAAGCCGCTCTTTTTATATACTGCTATCTTTACAATTTATTACTTTTGTGCTACAATGTATCGTATGAATAAAAGGAGGTAAAGAGATGAGCGTACACTCGGATGAAAAGCTCGGCAAAGAGCGAATGCTACCGCTTATATTTAAAATGGCATTACCTGCCGTTTCGGCGCAGCTTGTAAATCTTCTTTACGGAATAATAGATAAGGTATATATAGGACATATAGAGGGTGTCGGTGGAGAAGCTCTTGCCGGCGTCGGTATTACGACCTCGGTCATAATGCTTATAGCGGCGTTTTCTCATCTTGTAGGCGCGGGTGGCTCGCCATTGGCGGCGATCCAGCTCGGTAAGGGAAACAGAGAAGCGGCGGCAAGGATATTAAATAACGGCTTTGTTATGCTTTTGTTTTTCTCTTTGCTTTGCACAGCTATTCCTTATATTATAATGGAGCCTATGCTGAAGTTTGCCGGCGCAGACGAAAGCACGCTACCGTTCGCTAAGGATTATCTATCGATATATCTTATCGGTACCGTGTTTGTTATGATATCCACGGGACTTAATATGTTTATCAACTGTCAGGGAAAGCCCGGTGTGGCTATGCTTTCGGTTGTTATAGGTGCTGTGCTTAACACCGCGCTTGATCCTATATTCATATTCGGGTTCAGGCTTGGAGTCAAGGGCGCGGCGATAGCTACTGTAATTTCACAGGGAGCGAGCGCCTTGTGGGTACTTGCGTTCCTATTCTCGGATAAGGCAACCTTGAGACTTGATATAAAGCTTATGGCGCCTCGACTGTCGGTTATCGGCAAGATCACAGCTCTCGGTATATCTCCCTTCGTTATGGCAAGTACGGAGAGTCTCGTCGGCTTTACGTTGAACGGACAGCTAAAAGAATACGGTGACACATTACACGTTGCGGCGCTTACGGTTATGCAGAGCGCAATGCAGATGGTGAGTATCCCATTAGCGGGCTTCTCGCAGGGTATCATTCCGATACTCAGCTACAATTATGGACACGGCAAAAACGACAGAGTCAAGGAATGCTTCAAGATCACGCTCTTGGTTATGTTTGGTGTAAATCTTGTAGGTATGCTGTTTATGATCCTTTGTCCCGATCTTATCGGAAGTATGTTTACCGACGATGCGGGTGTTATAGCGCTTGTAAAGCAGTTTATGCCCATATTTTTACTCGGTATGACGATATTCGGTCTTCAGAGAACCTGTCAAAACACCTTTGTTGCGCTCGGACAGGCGAAGATTTCTCTCTTTATCGCTCTGCTTCGCAAGGTTATACTCCTTGTACCGCTCGCGTACATTTTACCGGTATTTATGGGTGTTGTGGGGGTATATACCGCAGAGGCTGTGGCAGACGCGACAGCGGCAACGTTGTGTACTCTAATATTCGCATTCTCGTTCCCAAAGATACTTAAAAAGAACGAGGAAGCGATTATAGAATAATAAAAAAACAAGGATAGGGGAGTTTTGCGTGATGTCCTTAGCGGAGAATTTAAAAAACACTAATAAATGCGAGCATCGCATTTGTCCGGACAAACGCATTATGGGCTAAGCCCAAACCCTTATACAAACAGAAAAAGAGCAAGAGTAAAAGGAGAAAACCCTTATATTCTTGCTCTGTTTGTTTTATTGATGAATTGATGCTTACGCATCATGAATTGGCTGCGCCATGATTTCTCGTCGGCGCGCCGCCTCCTCCATGAATTGAATTGCAACGAGTATCTATGCATGCCCGCAGGGCAATTCATGACACGCAGTGTCAATTCATGCAACCTTGTTGCAATTCATTGCGTGTTCTCTATTAAGGATAACACGCACTATTCCTTATCCTTGTTTTTGTAAATAAATATTTACTAATATAGAGTTATTCGCAGTTGTCCGGTAAAAGTTCATAAAACTCTTCGGGCATATAGCGGCTGTTCTCTATGATTGTTTCAAGAACTACACGCGCGATCTCTTTCATACCCTCAACGCCGGGATGTAGGTTCTTTCCACCAGAATCCGCGGGCATATACTTTTCGTAATCAGGGTTATCTCGGGTGATGCCGCTTTCCTTTTCGATATCGGCGATATATATACCTTCGAAGAGAGCTGCTACGTCGCGGATAACCTGAGAGGTAGAGTGCGTCATGGATACGTCGTGATCGGATCTCTCAAGATTTGTGAGACAGTATATTTCCGCATCAGGATAAGTTTCCTTGATACGGTAGAGCATAACAGCGTAAGCCTCGGCAAGATTTTTAGGCGTGAGATTTTGGTTAGCCTTCATATCCTCGCTCAGCTTCTTTATCTTTTCCATGTTAAGTGTGGAAGCGCTACCTGGGGTGCTTAAATTATCGTTTGTACCAAGGTAAACGAGAATTATATCCGGTGTCTCACCTGCGTTACTGCCGGTGTTGTCGTGCAACTGCATACAGCGATCGATCAAAGCGTTAAATACGCTCTCGCCGGAGTTGGAGTTGTTAACGAGTAGATCCGCGCCGAGCGCGTCAATGGTTCTCTTCCACCAAGTACTATTGACTGACGAGCCGCCAAAGGTGGAGTTTAAAGGGGTGTAGCCGCTCCATACAATATTGCTGAACACATTGCTGTTTGTGGTTAATGCCGCAAGATCTGATGAATAGCTTAAATATGTCGATATGCTATCGCCTAAAATAGAAATTTTCTTACCCGCGAACGCCTCGGATATGAGCTTTGAGGAGCCAACGAGCGTTTCGGTGACACTGTAGTCACAGTGAGGACAAGCAGAGGTTACGGTTCCGTCGGTCTTCGTTGTTGTATCTCCGTTGTACTTAAAAGGGATATCCTCGTGCTTTATCATAGGAATAACGGTGGTAACCTCGGTGAATTCACACGCTGAGCATACCAATTCTTCAGAACCGTCAGATGTACAGGTAGGCTCGGTCAATACAGTCTGAGTATTGTGTCCGAGAGCTGTTCCGTATACGCTGTTGCACTTGGTGCAAATCTGCGGCTCGGTACAGGTAGCGGCAGTATAATCGTGTACGGGATAACCGACCACATCATTGCAGGTGCTACAGGTTTTGGGAGCATAGCAGGTGGCGGGAGTGTATTTGTGACCGAGTGCGCGGCCGAACACTATACCGCAGTCACGACAGGTCATAGGAGCCTCACACGTCGCCTCGGTGTAATTGTGATCGGATGTAACGCCACCCTCTGTCTTTGAGCATTTAGCGCAGGTCTTTGGAGATATGCACGTAGCATCCAGCCATTCGTGCTCGCATTCTGAGTTTGTTACATTACCGGTGGGATCACTTCCTAAAAGTTCGCTTACGATCTCGCAGGATGTCAGTGCAAGCAATGTAAGAATTGATATGAGCATCAATAACATTATCTTTTTCATTTGCGTCACTCCTTAAAAATATAATTGTTTACAAGAACAGTTTATCACATTTTATATTGAATAGCAATAGGATTGAGAAAAAAGTTTACTGTATTAAAAAGGTAAAAATTGAAGGTATACCGTATGGGGACGGTGAGCGACGGAACGTCGCAATGAAATCCGTCAAAGACGGATGATATCCACTAAGGTGGAAGAAATCGTGTGTACGATGAAATCCGATAAATCGGATGAAAAAGAATACGTAAGGGTGATTTGTGAATCGCCCCTACGATATAGCAATGAAACCAAGCACAAAAAAAGAGTAGCAGCCCCAGAAAAACCAAAAGCCCCGATCTTATGGGTGATGTTCTTAACGGAGAATTTGAAAATACCGCTAAGTGCGAGCATCGCATTTGACTAGTCAAATACAAAATGGGCTAAGCCCAAACCCTTATAACGACAGAAAGAGCAAGAGTAAAAGGAGAAATCCTTCTATTCTTGCTCTGTTCATTTTTATAAATGAATTGATGCTTACGCATCATGAATTGGCTTCGCCATGATTTCTCGCTTCGCTCCATGAATTGAATTGCAACGAATATCATGCCCGCAGGGCAATTCATGCAGTTTACTGCAATTCGTGACACGCAGTGTCAATTCATGCAACACCGTTGCAATTCATTGCGTGTTCTCTGTTAAGGATAACACGCATACGATCGGGGTTTTTCTGGAGCGAGAGCTTAGTGCAAGATAATGCAAAACCCAGGTATTCGTCAAAGACGAAGATACCCACTCCCTACGCCTGACAAGCGAGCTTGTCGATCTACGGTCGGGGTATGCGAACTGGACTTCATTGCCAAGCAATGAAACCAAGCACAAAAAAAGGAGTAGCAGCCCCAGAAAAACCAAAAGCCCCGATCTTACGATCGGGGTTTTTCTGGAGCTGCTACCCAGATTCGAACTGGGGACCTCATCCTTACCAAGGATGTGCTCTACCAACTGAGCCATAGCAGCATATCACAAGAATATTTCCTCGTGACGCAGACTATTATACCAAAATAATATGGCTTTGTCAATACCTTTCTACAAAATATTTTCAAAAAAAGCAAAAATGTTTTCTGAAAGGTAAAAGTCCGACTCAATTCGTAGCTTTTAGATCCTTTAAAAGCCTTGATTTAGGTAAAAAGATAAGTAGCGCGATAATTGCGGTAATAATTTCGGCAAACGGAATGCCGAGCCATATATAATCGTAGCTCAACAAAAGCGGTATCGTCAAAACGAACGTAATGGGGAGGATGAGACCTCTGAGCATAGAGGTGATAACACAAGCGCTGCGCATAAGCGTCGACTGGAAGTAATAGTTGAACACCATTCCGTATCCCATTGCCAAAAGCGAGATGGAGTAGAGTCTGACGATTCTCGGACCAACCTCAAGCACAGCTTCGTCTACGTCCATATATATGCGCAATATAGTCTCGGGGAACACCTGACATAACGTGAAGAATACGACACTCATGGTAAGAGCCGTGAGGAACGAAAGCTTTAAGGTCTTTCTCACTCTTTCTCCATTGCCTGCGCCGTACGCTGTAGCAATGAGAGGTTGTGTCGCAGTACCGATTCCGTTAAACAAACACCAGAACATTATCACTACCGTAGCGGTCGTTCCGTACACGGCAAGATGCGCGTTGGAAAGATGCTCGGTGATGGTAATATTATGCACAGCAGAGGTAACTCCTGATGTTATTTCGATAACAAATGCTGCCAGACCGACAGTTACTATACGGAAGAACACCTCGGGTATTTTCTCTACTTTAGTAAACTTAAGATTACATTTTTTGGTAAAGAAGTAGGATAATACAATAAGAAAGGCGATTGCCTGACCGATACCTGTAGCGAGTCCTGCACCTTTAACACCCATATCGCAGGTGAATACAAGGAAGATGTCAAGAAAGATGTTGATAACACCGCCGACTATCGTCGCTACGGTAGGGATGAGCGCCTCGCCGTCATTTCTCGCGAATGTGGAAAGACAGGCGCAAAGAGTAAACGTAGGTACGGAGAAGAGCATAGCTCTCATATAGTCTATGGACAATTCAAGCACGTGACCGGTAGCTCCAAAGAGTGAGAGTAGAGGCTCAAGGAAGATGGAATATACGGTAACGAGCGCCGCGGCAAGAATAAGGCAGGCGATTACGGCTACGGTGAAGTATTCATTAGCCGCCTTGTCGTTGCCCGCGCCTCGTCTGTTGGACATCATAACGGCGCCGCCTACACCTGTAAGGACACCGAATGCAAACATAAGAGCCCATAGAGGATTTATACAGGCTATAGACGCCGCTCCGTCAGGACCTGCGTAGTGACCGACGCATATCATATCTACAGTCGAGTAGATGGTCGTGACAATAGTGCTCGCTATCGCTGAGAAGAGCATTGTAAAGTAGGTTTTATTCAGTTTTCCGTTAAGAACGTCTACCTTCATGGCGCTCTCCTTTCGTTTATGTAATGCCGAGGCGTATTATCCGCGACGGCCTGTTTTCATAATTTTATCAAGATCAACCTTTTTGATAAGCGTTGCCGACGCGGCGCCGACAACAATACCCGCGATCGTTCCGGATACGAGCAAAAACGGTAGGTAATAAGTCACTACGTTTGTGCCGAGCATAACCGACGCGGCGCATATCTGACCTATGTTGTGGGCTATACCGCCCGATACGCTCACGGCAACCTCGGATAGAGGCGTGAGTTTTTTTAGCATGAACATTAAAGAAAGGCTGAGAGTAGCTCCCGCCAGACTGTATATCATACTGATGGGACTACCGAAAAGCATTGATACAAGAAGGACTCTGACGCCCGATACGGCGATAGCCTCCTTGATACCGAATTTATAAAGGGTAAATATTACAGCTATGTTAGCAAGACCGACCTTGATGCCGGGGATAGCCACGAAAGCCGGTATTCTCGATTCTACAAACGAGAGTATAAGCGCAAAAGAAACTGTAAGAGCAAGAGAGGTCAGCCTTTTAGTATTATTTCTCACGGCTACCTCCTTATGAAACGAAATCGACGCCTGAGCCGTCGGATTCGCCCTTGATGGTTATCGTGATTCTATTGGGCAGGCAGACTATCTGCTCGCCTACAAATCTGATCTTACCCGTGTTTTCACAGGTGTGGTCCGGGCAGTTGGAATATGACATATACGCGCGTCCGCCCTCAACCCTCAATGTATTTGTTCCGCCGTTTAAGACGTATACGTTGTCAAGGGCGAGCGGATATTCTCCGATCACATCGCCGTTAACGGTAATTTCAACCGTTGCGCCCTCTTTTCTTGTCAGAGTGGCAATAAGAAGAATCGAAAGGGAGATTATAAGAAGCGCCGCAATAACTATAATATCAAGACGGTATTTTTTGATCACGCCGTTTTCCATATTCTCTCCTTTCGATTCTAACATAGACTTTGATTGCCTATCCAAGATCGCGTTATATATAATATGCGCGCATTTCTCGGTTGGCAACCGCTATTTTGTTTAATTAATTATTAGAAATGAGCTCCGCAAATAAAGCTACCCTCGTGTATGCACTTTACAGGACAAGCCTCAACGCAAGCGCCACAGCCGGTGCAAAGAGAGTAATCGATAGTTGCGAGGTTATCCTTAACGGTGATAGCGCCGTTGGGACAGGTCTTCTGACATTTCATACAGCCAATACAGCCGTTGGAGCAGTACTTACGTACGAGAGCGCCCTTATCCTTGTTGGAGCATTCAACAACTACGCGAGAGGTGTCGTTCATAAGGTGAATGATGCCGTTGGGACATTCTCTTACGCAAATTCCACAGCCGATACACTTCTTGGGGTCGACTCTTGCTACGCCGTTTTTGATAGCGATAGCATTCTGAGGGCAAACAGCCGCGCAGTCGCCGTAGCCAAGACAAGCAAAGGTGCAGAATTTGTCGCCGCTGTACGCCATATTGGCGGTACGGCAGGTCTTGTGACCCTGGTAGTCATACTTTCTCGCGGTAACGTCGCATGTGCCGTTGCAGGCAACGAACGCTACCTTTTCAACAACGTCCTCAGCCTCAACACCGAGAACAGCGGCAATGTCCTTAGCAGCCTTGTCGCCGCCGGGAACACAAAGATTGGTCTTATCGGTAGCCTTGTCTGCAAGAGCCTTTGCGTATCCGTCACAGCCCGAGTAGCCGCAGGCGCCGCAGTTGGCGCCGGGCAGACAGTCACGGATAGCTACGGCGGTCGCGTCCTCTTCTACACCGAAGAAAACGGAGGAGCAGGTGAGGATCACACCGCAGATAAGCGCTATAGCAAAAAGAATAAGTACAGGAATTAAAATAACCATACTACACCTCCATCAGAGCGAAATGCTCTTGAAAGCTGTGAACGCCAAAGCGACGATCGCAGCGGCAACGAGAGTGATCGGGATACCCTTAAAGGACTTGGGAGAGGGACAGTTCTCAATTCTGGAGCGAACACCCGCGAATACGAGCATCGCTACCAAGAAGCCAAGACCAACGCCCAAGGAGGAGAGCATAGACGCTCCAAAGTCACGAGCCTTGGTTATATTCTCCTCGGCGACGCCAAGCACTACGCAGTTGGTAGTGATGAGAGGAAGATAAACGCCGAGAGCCTTGTAAAGCGGAGGGATAAATTTCTTGAGTACGATCTCAACGAACTGAACGAGAGCCGCGATTACGAGAATAAATACAACGGTCTTGAGATAGGTGAGTCCAAATCTTGCGAGAAGGAAGGTGTATATGGGCCAGGTCGCTGCGGTAGCGCAGAGAATAACGAAGATAACCGCAAGGCTCATACCAAACGCCTGCTGGAACTTCTTTGAAACACCAAGGAAGGGGCAGATACCGATTGTTCTTGAGAGTACGTAGTTGTCGGTGAGGATACCGGCAAGAAGTATGCTAAGGAATTCAGGCATTTTTGCTTACCTCCTTTTCTTCGAGAATTTCAGCTTCTTTTGTTTCTATAACGGTGTCGAGCGCCTCAGCGGCAAGCTCGGTGACCTCTGCGCAAGAGGTCTTGTTGCAAAGATGAGCGGAGGGACAACCCTCACAGGAGAAGTCCTTGCGCTTAAGACCGCCCTTCTTTTCGGTAAGCTTTGCCATAACGGCGATGAGCAGACCGTAAACGAAGAAGCCGCCTGCGGATTCAACAAGGAAGGGGATGCGGAGATCGTAGATAACGGGGATCTTGATAGCCTCGATGCCGAACGAGCTCATGCCGGAGAGGATAGTACCTGCGCCGAACACCTCACGGATGGTAGACATAACGAGGAGAGCCGCAAGGAATCCGAGTCCCATGCCGAGACCGTCGAGAGCGGAATCAAGAGGACCGTTCTTTCTTGCGAACATTTCAGCTCTGCCAAGCACGATACAGTTAACCGTGATAAGCGCGAGCCATGCGCCGAGAATGTTGTACACGGGCTCGAGATATGCCTGAAGAAGCATAGATACCGCGGTAACGAAGGAAGCGATAACTACGATGTAGCAGGGGATTCTTACTGTGTCGGGAATGACCTTTCTGAGAAGCGAGATAACGACGTTGGAGCAAACCAAAACAGCCGTAGCCGCAAAGCCCATCGAAAGAGCCTGGAACATAGATGTGGTATTGCCTATGGTGGGGCAGGTACCGAGAATGAGAATGAGAACGGGGTTCTCCATTATGATACCGCGAAGGAGTATCATTAATTTTTTGTTATTTGTCATTACTGATTACCTCCTTCTTCTGCGGTGAGAAGCTCAAAGGCTTCAAATGCGTATTTAATAGCTTCTTTATATCCCTTGGATGTTAACGTTGTTCCGGCAACGTTTTCAACACCCTCAAGATTTTCGGATGTTTTGCCGATAAACTTATCGTAGAACGTGGGATCCTTAAGGAGCGCTCCTCCGAAATCGGGAGTCTCTTTTTCAAATACTGTAGCGGAGTCGATTATAGCTCCGTCAGCGCTGATACATACCTTGATAATGAGCTTCTGCTTAGAGGGGTTGTAATATTTGTCACCTTTGATACCGAAGCCCGAGCCCTTAGCTTCAATGACGTAGTTGCCACTTGCAGTCTTTTTGATGCTTACAACGTCGGCATTTGCGCCTTCGGGAATTTCTACGTCGGAAAGGACGGATGCGTTGATCATAGCGTCAGCCGCGAGAGCCTTCGCCTTATTTTCCTCCGTAGCATCGGAGGTGGTAACTGCGCCACTCTTAACGCCTACGAAGCTTTCGCCGATAACGTAGACTCTGCCACCGTTATCCTTTGCTTCATATACTGCGTCTATACCCTCGAGTATCTCGGTAGCGAACCACTTGGTGAACTCTACGTCGGTTGTACCGAGAGCCGCGTTGCAGTTGTCCTTGAGTATCTGTTCGGGAGTTCTGTTTTCTACGGCGCCGCCGTTTGCTACTACGTAAGCCTTGAGGGCTGCCTCAACTGCGCCTGCGAAGCCGTTGGAGGTCATGGTAGCGCCCGCAACGATAACGGGAGCGAAGGTGTCGAGAGTCTGACCTGTGTACTTACCGTCGGTACCCTCGGTCTCGGCGTATACCTTATCGCCGTAGCCTTTGCTCTCGCCTTCGGCAATAACCTTGGTGCCTACGAGCTTACCGTCGGCGTCAACGCCGATCATAACGGTGATGTCGCCGTTTCTACCCGAGCCGTTAACACGGAATACGAAGCCGCCGTCTGCGGAATAAGCTTCCTGTACAGCCGCGGGGTAGTTCTCGTTAAGCTCGAGAGCCTTGAAGTTGCTTCCACCGGGGAGAACCTCAACGAGCGCCGCGTTTGCAGCCGCGTTTTGTCTTTCCTCAATGATAGGCGCGGTGAACATATTAATTACGGAGAGCAGGAGCGCCGCGGCAAGACAAATTGCCGAAAGCACGATGGAAGGCATTAAATTCTTCTTAGTCATCAGTTCTTACCTGCCTTTCCGAAGGGTTTTCTTGTACAGAACTTCTCAACGTAGGGTGAGAGAATGTTCATAAGAAGGATAGCGTAGGATACGCCCTCGGGAAGAGAGCTGAAGTAACGGAATACGATAGTGAGTACGCCGCATCCAAGCGCGAATACCATCTTACCAAGCTTATTGATGGGGGAGGTTACGTAATCGGTAGCCATGAAGATAGCGCCGATGAGAAGACCGCCGCCGAGAACCTGGTAAAGAGCTGTCTCAAAGTTGAAGCTTTCAAGAAGAAGAGAAAGCACGAATACAGTGCCAACGTAAATGGTGGGAACGTGCCAGCTGATCACCTTACGTACGAGAAGGTATACAAAACCGATAAGAAGCGCGATAGCGCAGGTCTCACCGATAGCGCCGCCTCTGTTACCGATAAGCATATCGAGAAGAGAAGGAAGTGTGCCGGACTCGCCGTTGTTGATGATGCCCATAGGAGTTGCGCCACCTACGAGGTCAACGTTTTGGAAGTTGGTCAAGGAACCGCCGCCAACACTTGCGCCGAAGGAGTAAAGAAGCATTACTCTCGCGGTGATCGCAGGGTTAGCGAAGTTGCATCCGATGCCGCCAAAGAGGCACTTAACTACCACTATAGCGAATACCGAGCCTACGATGCATTCCCAGATACCGGTTTTTGCGGGGAGGTTGAGAGCGAGAAGTAAGCCCGTAACGCAAGCGGAAAGATCGCATACGGTCTGCTTTTTCTTAACAATGAGGTTAAAGAGGAACTCCGAAAGAGCGCAGGTGCCAACGCAGAGCGCTACGATAAGGAGAGCCTTCCAGCCGAAGAATACTACGCTCGCTACGGTAGCGGGAGAAAGCGCGATAAGCACGTCTCTCATTATCGACTGCGTGGTATCCTTGGTATGAATGTGAGGAGAGGAAGATACTATTAAGTTGTTCATTATTCTATCTCCTTTACTTTAAGCTTGCTTTGTGAGCCTTGTACGTGCGGTACGAGGTCTTTGCAAGACGGTTGTTCTGAACGAGAGGACGGTTTGCGGGACATACGAAGGAGCAGCATCCGCATTCCATACAAAGAGTGATGGACAGCTCCTCAAGTCTTGCCATTTTGTCATCCGTGTTTTCAATATCAAGAGCCTTGGTAAAGTTGGTGGGATAAAGTCCCATGGGGCATACGTCAACGCACTTACCGCAATGGATGCACGCGGAGATGTCCTTTTCGGTAGCATCCTTAACGTTCATAACGGTCAGACCGCCGGTGGTCTTAAGTACGGGTTCGTCAAGAGAGCATATCGCGTTACCCATCATAGGTCCGCCGTAAAGCACCTTTCCGATCTCCTCCTTGGTGCCGCCTGCCGCTTCGATAACGTCGCGAATGGGTGTACCGATGGGAACGATAAGGTTCTTGGGATCCTTGATCGCGCTACCGTCTACGGTCACGCATCTTTCAACGAGGGGCATACCTGTTTTGATATACTTTGCAAGAGTTGCGAGCGAGGTCACGTTGATAACGAGTACGCCGGAGTCTGCAGGGAACTTGCCCTCAGGGATAACGATACCGGTGGTGTTGTACACGGTTACTCTCTCAGCGCCCTGAGGATAAAGAGAGGGAAGGGGCTTCACAGACACCTTTTCGTTGTCCTGGAATACTCTTGCCAGCTCCTCGATACACTGGGGCTTGTTGCTCTCTACTGCAAACACGAACTTCTTGATGGTACCTATGTACTTGTCAAGGAGTGTTATAGCATTGTAGATCGACTCAGAGTCATCGAGCATTGTACGTGTGTCGCTGGTGAGATATGGCTCACACTCAGCGCCGTTGATAACAACGGTGTGTACTTCTCCTCTTTTTGTAGCGTCGAGCTTTACAGCAGAGGGGAAGCCTGCGCCGCCAAGACCTACGAGTCCGGATGCGCGTACTGCCGCAAGAAAGCTTTCAAGATCGGTCACTACGGGAGGAGTGATACCCTCGTACGCGGTCATAAGTCCGTCGCTTTCAATTCTTACGGTTGCTACGTTGTTACCCGCGCCGTTGACGTAAGAGTCAAGCTTGATTACCTTACCGGATACCGAGGAGTAGATGGGTGATGACACAAAGCCGTTTGCCTCCGCGATGAGCTGTCCAACCTTAACCTCGTCGCCAACCTTAACCACGGGGGTTGCGGGAGCGCCGAGATGCTGTGCCATCGGGAGTACGACTTCCTTCGGGGGTGTCATCTTAACAGGTTGCATGTCCGCGGTGTTCTTGTGGTGCGGAACGTGGGTGTTACCTAAAAATTTGAACCCAAACATTTTCGTTTTCCTTTCGTTTTCTGAAAATTCGGAGCAATAAGCGTGTATACGCACGTAAGCACGTGTACGATTGCACGCGAACATTTCAAATATTTTTAATATACATAATAAGCCAACCCATATTATAACCTAAGATATAGAATTTGTCAAGACGGAAAAAATACCCACGTAACAGACGGGATCAATAATTGAAAATTAATATAACGTGGGATTCTACCTCATCGATGCCTTGTGCTATGGGTGATTTATGAATCATCCCTACGTATTCTTTTCTCACCCGATTTATCGGATATCATCGTGTAAACGATTTCTTCCACCAATGGTGGATTTCTTCCGTCTTTGACGGTTTTCTTGTGACGGCACGTCGCCTGCTGTCCCCTACCGGTTTTATCCTTCCTTTCGCTATAAAAAACAGGCGATCTGCAATATCGCAGATCGCCTATAGCGCATACTATTTTATCATTCAATCGGTAAAAGCTCGATTCCGTCGGTATGCTTTAGATTATAATCTCTATCCACCCAGATGACCTCTACGTCACCTATTGATTCGACAAGAGCGAGTCCGTCCTCGTATGACATGCAGAAGAGCGCCGTGGAAAGAGCGTCGGCAAGTCCCGAATCCTTCGTGAAAATGGATACCGAGGAGAAGTACTCTGCGGGCATAAGCGTTACGGGATCGATAACGTGATGATATTTTTTACCGTTTGCTGTGAAATATCTTTCGTAGTCACCGGAGGTCACCAAGGACACGTCCTTGATCATTACCTTTGCCGCAAATTGCTTATCGGAGGATTTATCGGGGTTGGTAATTCCCGTTGACCATCCTTCGCCACTTACCTTTTCACCAATCGCGCGTATGTTACCGCCAATATTGAGAACGTAAGACGTCACACCCTTTGCAATCAACATTTCGGCTGCTTTCTCGGTTGCGTATCCCTTGCCGAGCGCGCCGACGTCAAGTCGCATTTGTGGATCGGAAAGATACACGGTACCCGCCTCTTTGTCGATTACAAGCTTCTCAATATCACAATGATCCTTTGCCGCATCCAGCTCTTCTTTTGTGGGGATCTGCGCATTCTCAGGGGATTTTACAGCCGCCTCTCTTTTATCGTGCCAAAGCTTTAGAACCGCGCCCATAGCAACGTTGGTCTTGCCGTTTGTAAGAGTGTATATCTCCTTTGCGTAGATGAGAAAATCTATCAGCTTTTCGTCTACCCTAACAGGCTCAATACCTGCCTTCTTGTTTACGGTTTTTAAATTGCTTATACCGGCATATTCGTAGTAAATATCAAACAGCTTATGATATTCGTCGAGTAGCTCTGCCACGGCTGTGTGATTGGCGTTAAATTCTTCGGCGGAGTCACCCTTGTACGAAAAAATCACGGACACCGTATCAAAATATTCATAGTAGGATTTTGCTTGTGTTGTAGGCTCGTTTTTCTCATTTTGTGTTGCATTGTTTTTACATGATGTAAAAGAAAAAGGTAATAATGCAAAACACAGAAAAAGCGATAAAATTCTTCTTGAAAACATTGTGAATCCTTGTTTTTGGTAACTTTAGTTTACTTAATGTATGGTTAAATGGGTTAAAAAGAAAGCAAGGCGAATCGTGTAGAAACGCCTTGCAGTATCAGATAATATTGATTATCTTGCGAAGGAAGCAGCAAGCTCAAGAGCAGCCTTGTAGCCACCTGCATACATAGTACAGCCTGCTACGCCCTCGATAGCGAGACCTGCAAGCTCTGCTGCGGTCTTGCCAACTGCGGTGTTAGCGAAAGCCTGTGCCTGAGAATACCACTCAGCGAGAGAAGAGCCGTAGTAGGGGCTGTTGGTGAGCATGCCGTAAGCATCGCCCTGAGCGAGCTTAGTGCCCTTGTACTCAACTGCGCCGAACTCCTCGCCTGCGATGGTGGAGTCTGCCTGGTTGGCATCAACGATTGCAGCAACTACCTTGCCGTCAGCAAATACGGTAGCAGCGAAATCAGCGGTGTAGGAAGCAACCTCGGTCTCTTCCTCCTGAGCAACGTCTGCGTTAACAGCAACGCCGAGAGTAAGCGCGGAAGCGGACTTGAAGCTTACCTGCTTTTCGCTCTTGAAAGCGTTGTCAACTGCCTTGATGAAATCGGTAACTGCGATAGTGCAGCCTGCGGTGAGGTCTGCGGAGGTGGGCTTACCCTCCTCGTTGGTTGCGATTGCGTTAACCTCAGCCTGAGTCTTGCCGGTTACGTAGGTCTCAAACGCTTTAGCCTGAGCATCCCACTCAGCAAGAGAGGATCCGTAGTAGGGGCTGTTGGTGAGCATACCGTACTCGCCATCCTTGCAAAGTACAGCCTTGGAGCTATAGGTCTTGTTTGCATCAACCTTACCCGCAACGAGAGCTGCCTCAACGTCGATTGCGTCGATTCTGCAAGCTACGATCTTGCTATTGTTGTCAAGAACGAGAGCGGCAACGGTGTTGGAAACCTTAGCACCATCCTGAGAAAGAGCTACGCCAATAGCGAGCTTGTAATCGTTTTCTACAGGAGTGTTGTTGTCGTTGTTCTCATCATTGTTCTTGTTCTTCTTACATGCAGCGAAGCAGAAGAGAGAAAGAGTAAGAATGAGAACGAGCGCGATGATTCTTTTCATCTTTGAATCTCCTTTTATTTTTTATTTAGTTTTTGCGAGTGTTATAACATTGTACATTATTAATGTAGATTTGTCAATAGTTTTACAAATGTTGTACTATTGTTCATTATAATAGTGTAATCCCTGCGTTTTTACAGCCGATTTTTGTGTTTTCATCCCAAATACTCGACTGCACCTCACCGATATGTGCGCATCCCATCATCAGCATACAAAGTCTCGACTGACCGATACCGCCGCCGATCGTGAGTGGAAGCTCTCCGCCAAGGAGCATCTTGTGGAAGGGAAGCTCACGTCTTTGGTCACAGCCCCTTTCGGTCAGCTGTCGCGAGAGTGACTCCTCGTCTACTCTTATACCCATTGAGGATATTTCAAGGGCTCGTCCGAGAACTTCGTCATAGAACATAATGTCGCCATTGAGCGCCCAGTCGTCGTAGTCGGGAGCGCGACCGTCGTGAGGCTTTCCACTCTTAAGCTTACCACCTATCTGCATTATCAGGGCGGTGCCGTGCTGCTTTACAAAGGCATCCTCTCTCTCTTTTGACGTGAGGTCGGGATACATATTTTCAAGCTCTTGGGTGGTTATCGCCGCCATATCGCGACTAAGATTGACCTTAAGCTCCGGGAATTCACGGTGTAGCTCGTCGCATACGTCGCATATACAGTTGACGATGGTACTTGCGACTTGTTTGAGATAGTCGAGGGTGCGATCCGCTCTTGTGATCACCTTTTCCCAGTCCCATTGGTCGACGTAGATAGAATGTATATTGTCAAGCTCCTCGTCACGTCTTATCGCGTTCATATCGGTATACAGACCGTATCCGACGTAGAAGCCGTATTCCTTCAGCGCGAGTCTTTTCCATTTTGCCAAAGAGTGTACTACCTGTCCGACCTCGCCGGCATCCGGGATGTCAAAGCTGACGGGACGCTCGGTTCCGTTGAGGTTGTCGTTTAGACCTGACGCCTCGGTTACAAAGAGAGGGGCAGATACTCGCTTAAGGTTAAGCGCTGAAGCGAGACTTTCTTGGAAGTTTTGCTTTATAAAGGATATTGCTCTTTGCGTTCTATATAGATCGAGCGCGGGTTTGTATCCTTCCGGAATAAATAGTTTGCTCATAATTACACCAAATATGACTACTTTATTTTACATTATTCGACATCTTTGCAAGAAATCAACTTCATTTCCTTTATTACAGGCTGCTTTGTTTTATCGGTTATCGCCTCGGAGAATCCGTTCTTTTTAGCAGTCTCGGTTATAGCGTCGACAACCTCCATACCCTTAATAACGTGTCCGAAGGCTGCGTAATTGCCATTGAGATTTGTTACACTTGCGCTGTCCGCGTTGCAGATAAAGAACTGTGAGGACGCAGAATCCGGATCATTGCTTCTCGCCATGGAGATAACGCCTCTTTCGTGCTTTATCGGATTGTAGAAGCCGTTGGATGCAAATTCACCCTTTATTTTCTTGCTTGAGCCGCCCGTGCCGTTGCCTTCGGGATCACCGCCCTGTATCATAAAGTTTTCCATTACTCTATGGAAGGTCAGACCGTCATAGAAGTCGCGCTTGACAAGCTTGACAAAGTTCTTTACGGTTTTGGGCGCCGCCTTTGAGTCAAGCTTAAGGATTACGGTGCCGTAGTCCTCGACTGTCATTTCGACGTAGTAGTATCCCTTGTGCTTTTTTGACGTGAGAGCGCATACCGTGATTATCGCCGCGATGAGTAAGACGATCGCGGTGCATACGATAAGGGCTATTTTTTTGTTTTTCTTCGCGCGCTCCATCTCTTCCTTGCGGATCTGCGCCTTGGTTTTCGATGGAGTCTGAGGCTTTTTCTTCTTGTTACTCATCTTTATGTCTCTTTCTATCATTTATTGCATTGCGCTTACACGCACTTAGCTACGAACATCTCTATCGCCGTATATCCCGTTACGCCGCCGTACTTGGCGCCCGTGTCAACTCTTGCAAGCTCCGCGAGAATCGCGCTTACCTTTTCGGGGGTATAGCGCTTTGCCGCCGCAAGATACAGCTTCATTTTATATGGGTTCATCTTGGTCGCGGTCTGTATATCTCCCTGACCGATGCCGTCTCCAAGCATCATTACCACGTTGGCAATATCGGTGTAGGTCTTTGACATCATACCAAGGATCATTATCGGGTCAAGTCTGCGCGACTTCATCTCCTCAAGGGCGAGGAAGGCGCCCTTTTTGTTGCGCTCAAGTATCGCGTTTGAGAGAGCGAAGGTGTCGCACTCCGGGGTGGATGCCGCGCACAGCTCCACGTCCTTGACGCTGATCTCGGACTGTCCTCTCGACTTTGCGAGCATACACAACTTTATGACCTCGTTGTTAAGCACGGTCATAGAGTGCCCCGCTCTGAATATAAGAGTGTTGAGAACATCTATATTAACTCCCACGCCTTCGGCATCAAAGTGTCTTTTTAGCCAGGCGAGAAGCTGTTGATCGGTGGATCTGTCAAAATTGAGTATGCGCATTCTATCGCCGAAGCGCTTTACAAATTTACTCTCCTTTTTCTGCGTACCGATATCGATATCGCCCTCTGATACGAGAAAGGCAAGTACGGCGTAATCGGTGCTTGCGACAAGGTCGAGCAGCTTATCAAGCTCTGCAAGCTCGCTTTCCTTCATACCCTCAAAGTCGGGGTACTTCCACTCTATCATCTTATACGGCTCAAACATCGGAGGAGAGAGTATATCGTCTCTGAGGGAGGCAAAGTCTATTTCCTCGCCATCGTACACCGCGTGGTTAAATGTCGCGAAAGAGTCGTTGCCGACAGCCTTATCCCTGAGGACGCCGAGATAATATCTTTTGAGATAATCCTCCTCGCCGGTAAAGACGTACGTTCCGGCTATCGCGTCGGTTTTTAACAGCGCCTTAAAATCATTTAACTCCATATAGATTATTTCCTTTTCGCCGTGATCTTCATTCTCACGTTCTTTTCCTGACCGCCGATATTCATAGCGTATATCAGCTGCAGCTCGCCGCCCGCCTCTGTAAGCGAGCATCTGATCTTTTTGGTGGTGATATCCACGTCAAAGGCGTACGGACCTATGCGATAGAGAGATTTTGTGCTTTCTCCCTCCGTAAAGGTCATATCGGACTCAATTGCGCCGCGCTTGGAAAGGCGCACACCCTCGCCGGTGATATAGAGAGTGGATGTAGACTTGCCGCCCTCGTTTTCCTCACAAAAGGCAAGGCGTACGCTTCTCTCAAGCTGTGAGAAGGCGCCTAGCGTGGTGAATATATTGATCTCGGGCTCGCCGTCAGGCAGTCCCGCTTCTGTAAGATTGTCTATCACGGAGTTTACCGTGAGTGTCATTTCTAAAAGCTTTGACATGTTATCTATCCTTGCGTGTTTTTTAAAGCAAAAGACTGTCAGGCATAGTGACAGTCTTTGAGGTTTGCATTATTTAGCGTTCTTTCTTCTGTTGTACTCGCTCGTGGGGTTGACGAACTCACGCCAGTTGAGGTCGCCGTTGCCGAGCGCTGTAACAAGCGCCTCTGCGGTAGCGATGTTGGTAGCTACAGGGATGTTATATACGTCGCAAAGACGGAGAAGGTTAACCTCCGACTCAAGTCTCTCGCGTGCTTCCTCCGTGCCTCTAAAGTAGAGGACAAGGTCTATTTCGTTATACGATACCTTTGAGGCGATCTGATCCACGCCGCCGTCCGTTCCCGAAAGGAAGGTCTCTATATCAAGGCCGGTAGCCTCGCTTACGTATTTTGCGGTAATATATGTTGCACAGATGGAGTGATTGCCGAGAATGCCGCTGTATGCGATACAAAACTGCGCCATAATCTCTTTTTTGTTGTTGTCGGCGATAAGTGCGATATTCATAAGAGTCCTCCATTATTCATCAATATTTCATACGGTATATGCTGTTTTTACGCAAGTTTAATACCAAAATGTCCAAACTTACGCATTATAAAGTAATTATAGCACCAACGAATCGGTTTGTCAATTACAGTAGCGTATTTTTGGCATATTTCACAATATATTTTGTCACAGATATTCCTATCCTTTCGTCAAAACGGCGCATATATTGGTATATAAGAGCTCAAATATATGTAAAGTATAAAAAATATACAAAAATTTAGATAAAATTGTGTTTTCTTCTTGAAAAAAGCGAGAGTATGCTGTATAATAGAAGCACTTGTAAAATTTTACCCGCCACGGAGGCGAAAGGAACAGTAATGAAGGAATTCAAAAGAATAGGCGTATTGACGTCCGGCGGTGACGCGCCCGGTATGAATGCCGCTATCAGAGCGGTTGTAAGAACGGCTCTCTCCTACGACGTCGAGGTAATGGGAATATATAGAGGATACTCGGGACTTATTGACGGCGACGTTAAGAAGCTTGAGTTCAGAGACGTTTCCAATATAATCAACAAGGGCGGTACAACGCTCTACTCTGACCGTTGCCCTGAGTTCAAGACTCCCGAGGGCATGGCTAAGGCTGTGGCTACCTGCCGTGAGTTCGGCATTGACGGTATCGTTGCTATAGGCGGCGACGGCACCTTCAGAGGCGCTACCGACCTTACCGCGCACGGCGTACCCTGCATAGGTATCCCCGCAACTATCGATAACGATATAACCTCTACCGACAATACCATCGGCTTTGACACCGCTATGAACACCGTCGTAGAGCTTGTAGATAAGCTCCGTGATACCTGTGAGTCACACGCGAGATGTAACGTCGTTGAGGTAATGGGCAGAGGTGCCGGCGATATCGCTATCTCAACAGGCATCGCATCCGGCGCTACCGCTGTCGTAGTGCCCGAGTTCCACCACGATGACGACGCTATCGTAAAGCAGATCATAGAATCCAAGGCGCTTGGCAAGCGTAACTTTATCATCATCGTATCCGAGGGCGTTGGCTCTGAATACGGTCCCGCTCTTGCGGTCAAGATCCAGAAGGAGACCGGTGTTGAGACTAAGTTCGCAAGACTTGCTCACGTAGTAAGAGGCGGTAACCCTACTCTTAAGGATAGAGTTTTCGCGTCCACTATGGGAGCTATGGCTGTTGAGGCGCTCCTTAAGGGTATATCCAACGTGGTTATGTGTGACAAACAGGGCAAGATCGTTCCTATCGATATCAACTACGCGCTCATTCTTGATAGAATGTATAAGAATAAGCTCAAGGACGGCGACCTTGATAGATTCTCTGAGGAAGAGGTCGAAAATATGAAGGAAGATATGAAGGCAAAGCAGGCGGCTTTGGCCAGACTTTACGGCATAAGCAAGACCATCAACCTTTGATCATCCAAAACTTTAGTAACAATTTAATTACCGATAGAGCAGGGGATAGTTCCTCTGCTCTTTTTTATACCTACACATATGGATGGGTACGTTATTAACGTTTTACATTGCTGCAGCTGACCTCGCCCTCGGTAATTATATTATAAATTATTTTGCGAACAAAGTAAGTACAGTAGCCTTCCAAAATTTAGGCGCATATATTGTCGAGCCTTGAGCAAGGTGTACAAAAAAATACCCCTTTTGGAATACCCAAAATCGGT
>JAZOUM010000080.1:0-15905 GCA_045658205.1 Eubacteriales bacterium
TCTATTATACTGTTTTTTATACTATTTATTATACTATCTATTGTACTATCTAATATACTATCTAGTATACTATCTATTATACTATCTATTTGTTACCCGTTTTTGGTATCACGAATACCAATTTCGGGGCTTCGAATCTTAATTTCGGGTATAGGTTTGCCCATTTTGGGATACCCTTCCCCAAAACGGGCTTTGGAATACCCATTTCGGTCCTTGGAATACCCATTTCGGGCTTTGGAATCCCCGTTTTGGGGCTTCGTATACCAGTTTTTAAGATTAGTTGCATATCACATTTTTGCGACGCATTTATTTTTATGTCAAAAAGTTGACAAATTGTTATTGATGTGCTATAATAATAAAAGCGAAGAAGTTGACAAGTAAACATTCGCACATCGATAAAGGAGGATGGCAGAGATTTGGAATCTGTCAGATTTGAAAGGTTCACCCTTCTTATTGACGGAATACACAAGTGTATCAATAAGATAAAATTCGACACGGCGCCATATCTTGGAGTAAAGAGTGTGCACGTGTTTTGGGTTTACGAGCTGTCACTGCACCCTGAGGGATTGACGGCGACTGAGATTGCCGCGGTCAGTATGGTAGACCGTTCGCTCGTTTCTCGCGAAATCGCGGCTCTCAAAAAGAGCGGATACGTAGAGTCCGAGGATACGGGAGCCAAGCGCAGCTACAACTCGCGTATCACACTTACTGACAAGGGACGTGAGCTTGCAAGGCGCATTACCAAGGAGGCATTAGACGTTCAGGCAAGAGTGGGAGTCGGCATCGACAACGAGGAGCTTGAGAGCTTCTACTCAACTCTTGAAAAGCTGTACGCTAACTTCTCAACTATCGCATCCGGCGATAAAACACAGTGAAAATACGTTTTACGTTATATGAAAGGATAATAAAATGAAAAAGCCTATTCACGAAAAGAAAGTATACTTAAATATCAGAGACGTTATTGAGGATATCGGCACCATCTATTCCGGTAAGACCGCTTATTCCTATCGCATAAAGGCATCCGACAAGGATATCAAAAAGAAGAGCTATGACGAATTGACCGCTGACGTAAGAGCGCTCGCTACCGAGTTTATCTCAAGAGGCTATACCGGAAAGCACGTTATACTCGTTGGTAAGCTCTCATATCATTGGATACTCGTTTACTACGCAACCCTCGCGGCAGGAGCGGTTCTCGTTCCCCTTGACAAGGAGTGGCTTGCTGAGGATCTTGCAACTACCGGCTCTAAGGCAGAGGCTGCTTTCGTATTCTGCGACGGCGACGTTATTGCGAAGGGCAGAGCGATCAGCGAGGCTGCGGGCGCAGAGGAGCCCATTGCGCTTGAGTATGGCGAGGGCACCGTTGACGAGCTCGTAGAGCTTGGTCGTGTTAAATTCGAGGCGGACAGCTCGCTTTACTACAACGTAAAGATCGACGAGGAGGCTCTTGCGCTTCTTGTATTTACCTCCGGTACCACCGGTAAGGGTAAGGGCGTTATGCTCAGCCAGAAGAATATCCTCACGGATATTGCGGCTCCCCTTCAGCACATCGATTTCACCGACAAGAGCGTAGGCGTTCTTCCTCCCCATCATACCTTCGGCTCTACCGTAAACATTCTCGGACATAACTGCATCGGCTGTGAGATCTATATTTCATCCGGTATCCGTTACGTTCAGAAGGAGCTTAAGGAGCAGACTCCCGGACATATGGTTCTCGTTCCTCTTTATCTTGAGACCTTCTACCGCAAGATAATGGCTAACATCAAGGATCAGGGTAAGGAAAAGCTTATCGCAAGAATGATCAAGATCTCAAACCTTCTCCGTAAGGTAGGCATTGACCTTCGTCGTAAGCTCTTTAAGGCTGTTCTCGCGGCATTCGGCGGAGAGGTAAGAATGGTAGTATGCGGCGGCGCTCCCATCAACCAGGATATCCTTTCCTTCTTCGACGGTGTAGGTATAGAGATACTCAATGGCTACGGCATCACTGAGTGCGCGCCTATCATCGCGTGCAACCATTCTCACGACGTTATCCCCGGTAGTGTAGGTCCTATGTGCGACGTTAACGATGTACTCATCAACGATCCTAATGAGGATGGCGAGGGTGAGATCTGGGTAAAGGGTACTAACGTAATGCTCGGATACTACAAGGATGAGGAAGCTACCAAGGATGCGATCACCGAGGACGGCTACTTCAAGACAGGCGACTACGGTAAGCTCGGCAAGAATGGTGAGATATACATCACCGGTAGAAAGAAAAACCTCATTATTCTCTCCAACGGTAAGAACGTTTACCCCGAGGAGATCGAGTCTGAGTTCATCTCCGTTCCTGGCGTTATCGACATTATCGTATACGAGGGTCAGAGCAAGAGAGGCCTTATGTACAACACTATCGTAGCCGAGGTTTATCCCGACGAGGATTACATCAAGAAGAATGGTATCACGGATATCGAGGCTCACCTCAAGAAGTACGTTGACGAATACAACCTCAGAGCTGTACCCTATAAGAAGATAGGTCTTCTTAAGGTTCGTACCGAGGAGTTCCCCAAGAACACTCTTCGTAAGATCATGAGATTCAAGCTCGATATGACTATCGACTAATTCTTAAAAAAATAAAGCCTTCAAGAAAAGGCTTACCGCATAGAAAATGACGAGGAACAGTAAAATTCCTCGTCATTTTTCTTATTCATTTATAAACCGATAAAAGACATGACAACCCTTATACAAGCCAAGGATAAGGGAGTCCCGATTCATTGTAGTACCAACCGTTAGAGGTGGGAGTATTCTGAGAATAATATCTCCACTCAACTTTTGCGAAGTAATCGTTATCGCTTCCTACTAAGATCTCCGAGGCGGATTCCGCTGTACCCTTGTAGTATACCATACTCATATTTTTACAGCCCGAGAACGCGCTGTCGCCGACCGCGGTAAGTCCCTGACAGTTGGATACGTAGCTAAGAGCAGAGCAACCCTTGAAGGCGGCGGCGCCTATCTTGGTTACAGCTGAGGGTATCTCTATCTTGGTAAGCTTTGAGCATTTCTCAAACGCGGAATCTCCGATAAGGGTGAGAGACTCGGGAAGAGTAACGTTTCTGAGCGATACGCAAGAGTAGAATGCCTTAGTCGAGATACTTGTTAAATTCTTTGGTAATGTAAGCTCCTGAAGAGCGAAGCATTCGTAGAATGCGCCCTCGCCGATGCTTGTTATACTGTCTGTAAAGGTAACGCTCTTAAGGCTGACACATCCCTTAAACGCATTCTTAGAGATCGTGGTAACGCTATTGCTGAGCATTATCTCCTGAAGATTATGATTGATGAACGCGTTTTCACCTATTTCGGTAACCTTATACCACACTCCGTTGTCGATAATCGCTTCGGGTATATAGAAGCTGATATTGTCTACCTTGAAAAGATCTCTGTTTTCCTTGGTTACGGTAAGGTTTAAAGCATTTTCTATTTGGATGTCGTAGCTCTTATAGCAGGTTTTGCAAAGCGCCTCTGCGTATTCCTTGCCGTCTATTAGCTTTACGGTATAAAATCTGTAATCAGAAGACGTGTGTCCTGTAGCAGATATAGAAGTCTTTGTTGAGTAGCTACAGCGAGAGCAGCTTACGTGCGCATCCCAGCCCTCCTCGGCGCAGGTGGGTGCCTTAGCGCTAACGGATACCTCGTTGTGACCGAGTGCGTTAGTATATCTATCCTTGTAGGAGTGACCGCAGTCACAGGTGTGGAGAGTATATCCTTTATTTAGGCATGTGGGCTCGGTAACCGATGCCGTATAGCTGTGCTTGTGAGAGGGATCCTGATTGACGCTGGGTGTTTCCTCTGTCTCGCCTTTCACCTCTCCGTCAGCGTTGCTTTGCCCGTTATCGGATCCTGTTACGTCATCGTTTGCATCAGGGGAAAGCTTGTCGGTGATACTCTTAGGCAACATTTCACAGCTTACAAAGCTAAGGGTGAGAAATGAGAGAATAAGCAATGCAAGTAAAAGTTTTTTCATACAGATTCTTCTTTTAAAGTTATCTTGTAAAGCCGTTTTACACGGACGTAAGTCTACACGCCCTGCGTCTTTTGCGTGCTTTAGCTAAGATATATTGTTATTTGCGTATTTCCTCGAGGAACTCGCCGATCCTTTCGAGGGCCTCCTTGATATGTGACAGGGAATAGCAATACGACGCTCTGACGTGTCCTTCGCCGCTCTTACCGAAGGCATCTCCGGGTACGAGAGCTACCTTTTTGGAGTAGAGTAGCTTTTCGCAGAATTCCTCAGAGGTCATACCCGTGGATTTTATAGAGGGAAAGGCGTAGAACGCGCCCTTGGGCTCGCGACATTCAAGTCCGAGATCGTTAAAGCCTTTTACGATGATCTTTCTTCTTGCATCGTATTCCTCAAGCATTTCAGCTACAGCGTCGTCACAGTTGCGCAAAGCCTCTACCGCCGCATACTGTGAGGTGGTGGGCGCACACATTATCGCATATTGGTGTATCTTGGTAATAGCGCTGAGTATAGGTTCCGGACCACAAGCGTAGCCGAGTCGCCAACCCGTCATAGAGAAGGTCTTGGAAAAACCGTTGATAAGCACGGTGCGATCCTTCATACCGGGGAGTGAGGCAAAGGATACGTGTCTTTTACCTCCGAAGGTCAGCTCCGCGTATATCTCGTCTGAGATGACGATGATATCTGTGTCTTTAAGAACGTCGGCTATAGCCTCAAGATCTTCTTTTTCCATAATTGCGCCCGTCGGATTGCAAGGGTATGGGAGAATGAGCGCCTTGGTTTTGTCGCTTATCGCTCCGAGTAACTCTTCGCGCGTGAGCTTGAAATCGTTTTCCGCCTTGGTATTGATGATGACAGGTACGCCTCCGGCAAGACTGGTTATAGGCTCGTAGCATACGTACGACGGTTGAGGAATAATGACCTCGTCACCGGGGTTTACTATCGCTCTGATTGCGGCGTCGATAGCCTCGCTGCCGCCGACTGTCACAAGAACCTCGCTCTTGGATTTGTACTCAACACCATACTTTTTGTAAACGTAAGTTTGTATTTCGTCTCTTAAAAGCTCAAGTCCACGGTTAGAGGTGTATTTTGTCCTCGCAAGTTCAAGCGAACGTATACCCGCAGAGCGAACAACTCTCGGGGTGGGAAAATCGGGCTCGCCGACACCGAGGGAGATAACGTCCTTCATCGTGTTTGCAATATCGAAGAAGCGTCTGATCCCCGAGGGCTTCATTTCCTTAACCGTCTTTGATAGTATATTATCGTAATTTATCATAAGGAAACCGTATCCCTTTCGTCAAGCTCCTCATCGGTAAGGAGCATACCGTGATCCTTGTATCTCTTCATAATAAACTGGGTAGCTGTAGCGGTTACCGCATCAATGGTCGCAAGCTCCTTGGCAACAAAGGTGGACACCTCACGGAAGGTCGCGCCGGTTACTACTACGGACAGATCGCATCCTCCGGACATAAGAGATACCGATTCAACCTCGGGGTAGAGCGAAATTCTTTCCGCAACCTCCTCAAAGCCTCTTTCTGCCTTGGGCACTACCTTAAGCTCTATAGTCGCGCTGACGGTATTAGAATCGAGCTTTTCACGGTCAATTATGGTCTTGTAGCCTCTGATGACACCGTCGCGCTCCATCTCCTTTATGAGAAGGTCAACCTCAGCCTCACTCGCGCCTATGGCGGTGGCGATATCGTCAGATGACAGTCTCGCGTTGTTCTCGATAAGCTTTAAAATCTTGTTTTTCATTTTATTCTCCTTGCTCGCTCTCGCAAAAGTAATTGACAATGCGAGCGCCGTATAGTATAATCTAATTATAAGTGAATTTATGGAGTAATCTTATGTACATAGTAGACACTCATTGCGATAGCTTGTTAAAGGTGAATACCGATAACGGACTTGCAAATAAGCTAAACACGTCCACAAGATCGTCTCAGCTTCAGCTGTTTGCCGAATTTGTGCCGATGAAGGGAATGCCCGCGGAATACAGACGCCGCAGAACCTTAGGGCTTCTCGACGTTTATATATCCGAGATACAAAGGCTTGGTATACTCCCCGTGCGTGATACACAGGAGCTTAATTACGCTATTGAGCATGATATGAGAGCCTCTATACTCGCCCTTGAAGGAGGCGGAGGTCTTATGCCCGATTCTCCCGAGCTTGATACCCTCTACCGTATGGGATTACGCGTTATGGGACTGTGCTGGGATTCTAACGAGCTTGCCGCGTCCGCTTGGGAGGATGAGGACACCGGTCTTACCGAGCTTGGCAAGACGATGGTGGATATTCTCTCGGCATACGGCATTATCATTGACGTATCGCATCTCTCGGATAGATCGTTCTATGACGTGATCGAGCGCACGGCGTATCCTATTATCGCGACGCACTCCAACTTCCGTGAGGTGTGCGCAAGTCCGAGAAACCTTACACTTGACATGGCAAGACGCATTGCCGCGAGGGGTGGTATAATAGGTCTAAATCTCTATCCTAAGTTTTTATCCGATACGGCAAGAGCCGATAAAAGCGATATATACCGTCACGTAGATTACTGTCTGGATAAGCTCGGCGAGGACGTTTTGTGCTTCGGCTGTGACATCGACGGCATCGAATCCTACCCCGACGGCTTTGGCGAGGATAGCGTACACGACAGACTCGTGGACATTCTCCTGGAAAGATACTCCGAGAGCATCGTTGAGAAGATCGCGGGGGAAAACGCTATCAATTTCTTTAAGGGCAACCTTTATTAAAACGATCGAAATCAAATAAACAATAGAAAAGAGGACAAAGCAATGGAAAGATACGCATGGAAGGGAAGAGTTAAGGGGGATATCGCGGAATATAAGCGCCGCCACGATGAGATATGGCCAGAGATGAAGGAGGTCCTTCACGCCGCAGGCATTACCAATTATTCTATTTGGAACGTGGGCGACGAGCTTTTCGGCTACTACGAGTGCAAAAACGGAGTTGAGTTTGCCGCAAAGGTGCAGAACGAGAGCCCTGTTATTGAAAAATGGAATGAGTATATGGACGATATCCTTGAGCTTGAGATGGAGCCTAACGGCGCGCAGAAAAAGCTTGTTGAGGTATTCCGCTTCGAATGATTATTAAGAGCGTCGGTTTTCGGCGCTCTTTTTGTCGGTTTATATTATATACGCTAAAATTATATTACACTTCTCCCCTTTGTGTCAATAAGCAAGAGAAATATTTTTAAATATTTACACATTGATACTACAATTCGAGTGTTAAAATGTCGGTTATTTGCCCTTTTAATGACTTGAAATGTCTTTGAGTGTATGCTATAATTGAATCGTGAATACATCGTCGCGCAAAGCGACTGAAAATAAGGAGGACTATATGCAGCTTTTAGGCAGAGGTCAGGATCCGTCCTTTTGGACCGGTCTTAAGGATAAAAAGGAATTTGAGGGATACGTAAAGGAGCTTCATACCTATTGGGAAAAGACAGGCGAGAGCTACGTTATAAGAAATCTCTCATATTCAAAATGGAAGCTGTTCTGGGATACCGGTGACAGAGGAGAATATGAGGATCTGTACTTTGAAAGACGTCACTTTATTGAGCATGTGTTGCCTCTTTCGCTTATTTACCCCGAGGAGCGTGTATACGTTGACAAGCTTTCAGACGTAGTGTTTGCTGTGCTTGACGAGTACACATGGTGTTTGCCGGCTCATCAGGGACAAAGGGATAATAACGACAACTCGCGCATCGACCTGTTCGCCTCCGAGACGGGATTGTATCTTGCCTTGATAGACGTTCTGCTCGCTGACAGGCTCGATCCTCTTATCCGTGACAGAATAAACGTGGAGCTGGATCGCAGAATATTCTCCACATTCCTCGGTTGTGAGAATTACGGCTGGTGGGAGCAGGGTAGCACAAACTGGACAGCAGTATGCACCGGCGCGCTTGGATGCACAATGATGCTTAAGCGTCCTGAGCTTCTCGATGAGAATATGGAAAAGAGACTTCTCAAGGCTATGCAGGGCTTCCTCGACGGCTTTGCCGATGACGGCGTATGTACCGAGGGATGCGGATATTGGGCGTACGGAGTCAGCTTCTTCGTACAGTTCGCGGATATGATCAAGACCTTTACCGGTGGCAGAATAGATTACTTCAAGGATGAAAAGGTACGCGCTGTAGCTACCTTCCCGCAGAAGATGTTTCTCTCCGGCAAGGCGTCGGTAAGCTTTGCTGACGGATCTCGATATCTTGAGTATACTATGGGCGTTATGCACCGTCTTAAGACCGAGTACCCCGATGACGTGTTGATCTATTCGCCTGAATACGGCTCGTTTGATATAGGCTGTGGCAGACTTTGCATCAGACTTTTCGGAGCCATTTGGCTTAACGAGGAGTTCTACAACAACCCTGCGGACTCTACGGCTTGCTTTGAGGAATACGCTAAAGACACTATGTGGCTTACCAAGCGCACCACCTCGTACGGCTTTGCCGCAAAGGCAGGACATAACGCGGAGATGCATAACCACAACGACGTCGGCTCCTTCATCTTCGCAAAGGGTGGCAGACAGCTGCTTGTTGACACGGGCGCGGGTATTTATACAAGACAGTATTTCTCCAAGGAGAGATACGATATATTTGAGCCCTCCTCTCGCAGTCACTCTGTTCCTATTGTTAACGGTGGATACCAGCTTGTAGGTAAGGAAATGGCGGCAAGTGACGTCGTTTACACAAAGGGGCACTTCTCTATGGATATCGCGGGAGCTTACGAGTCGGGAGCGGCAAGAAGCATCAGACGTAGCTTTGATATGGAGGATACCCGTGTTACTTTAACCGACGTTATTGATGCTGACGGCGTAGTCGTTGAGCGTATAGTCACTTATATTGAGCCTGAGGTCGTATCCAATAGAGAGATCAGAGTAGCGGACGCTAAGCTTATGTATTTCGGTGATTGCGAAATGAAGATAAATACCGAGATGTCCGCGGAGGGTATATGCTATCTCATCGACTTTACCCTTGCAAAGGGAACAAAAGAATTTAAGGTAGTAATGGAATAATGCGTGAAATAATCAAGATAGATAGCTTTGATGATCCAAGGCTTGACGTGTTCGTCCGTCTTACCGGTGCGCAGTTAAGATCGAGGCTGGAGCCTGAAAAGGGAGTTTTTATAGCCGAGAGCCCTACGGTTATCGAGGTTGCTCTTGACTCGGGATGCGAGCCTGTAGCGCTTCTGACCGATGAGAGACTCATCAACGGATCAGTGGAAAAGATAATCGAAAGGTGCGCTGACGTGCCGATATATACCGCTACAAAGGATGTTCTGGAGCAGCTCACGGGCTTTGCCTTGACTCGCGGCGCGCTATGCGCTATGCGCAGACCTAAGGAGAGGTCTCTTGCAGAGCTTTTAGATGGAGCGCGCACGGTAGCCGTGCTTGAAAATATAGCGGACTCTACCAATATAGGAGCGATATTCCGCTCTGCAGCGGCTCTTGGAGTAGACGCCGTGCTTGTTACGCCGGATTGCTGTGATCCACTCTGTCGACGCGCGGTAAGAGTCAGCATGGGCACGATATTCCGCGTTCGGTGGGGAACTATAGGCGAGAGCCAAGCGGATTGGCGACAAAACGGTATTGACCTTTTACACGCGCAAGGCTTTAAGACTGCCGCTATGGCTTTGACAAAGAAGTCGGTGAACATCGACGATAATGCGCTGATGAATGAAGATAGGGTTGCTGTGATACTCGGTACCGAGGGTACGGGGCTTTGTAAGGAAACTATAGAAAATAGCGATTATACCGTAATGATACCGATGTCCAATGAGGTGGACTCGTTAAACGTTGCCGCAGCGGGAGTTATCGCCTTCTGGCAACTGACAAGAAGATAAACTAAAGCCTTGCGGTTGCGTTAATCTAAGCTTTAATGACGCGTTAGGCTAATATAATAAGAAACTACAACAAAATGGTGTCTCGAAAATGTACTCGAGACACCATTTAACTATTAAAATGCAAACTATTGTTTGTTTTTATTTGCTTTCGTGTTGCTTTTTATAGGTGATCTTGTATATCTCCTCTGCGGCAAAACGCGCTTTAGCTACGGGAATGCGCTGATCCTTGGGAAAGCAATAGAAGATACAGTCGGGAGAGGAAAGAGCAATTATATCTCCTCTTTCGTAGAAGTTGAAGTCGGCGCAGATGCTATGTGACGCCAGCGGCTTGTGATGATAGTCTATCTCGCCACCCTCACCGTTAAGGGTAAAGCCGTCGGCTGTGTGAGTGAGTCTGCCCTCGTACGTACCGTACACACCCTTAGTGTCAACACTGATCCAGATATCGACGGGGGTATCGAGGCTGTACTCGCCATTCTCTATCTCGCGTCTTACCTCATCGCGCTCCCATTTGTACCAATCGGTAGGATAGGTGAAGGAGTCCTTCGTACCCTCTACGCCCTTAAGCTCTCCGTATTCGGTAAGCTCGTACGTAGCGCCGCATTCCTCACATCTTATATGAGTGCCGGATCCTATCATTTTACCCTCTTTTTTGCACACGGGACACTTGTAGAGTATTCTTTCTATACCGTCAGCTCTGAAGCTCTCGGCAATTTTGACTCCGTTTTCCTTCTGCCATCTGAAGCTGTCAAAGGTGAATTTTTCCATTACCAAGGCGGTTATTTCCTCTGCCGGCATTTTTGCAACCTCTTCCTTAGAAAGCAGGTATTCAAGCTTTGCCGAGACCTTGACCTTTCTTCTTTGAAGGTTGTTATATACGGGATCGCGGGAAAACGCGCCGTAAGTGGTGAGCATAGCGAGCGGAATGCCAAGCATCTTAACGCACTTGCCTATGCTGTCAGCGAGCGTTGTAGCCGTACCGTCAAGACTGTATCCCGCCTCAGGGAACATAACGATGTTGCTCTTGAGGTTCTTTGCTGTGTAGAGCATATCGCGGATAAGCGCGGTATCGGGATAGAACTTTTTCGTGGGTATACAACCGATCTGTCGCATCAGCCAGTCCTTACCAAAGAAGGCGTCGGTAGTCGCTACGATGTTGAAGGGCTGAGGATAGAGCGCGGTCGCTACTATCTCAAGGTCAACAAAGCTTGAGTGATTCATCAATACGAATGCGAACTCATCCTTGCCGAGCTTTTCGGTACCCACCTTTTCGCAGGTAAATTTTGTCGCTAATATATCTGGTAGAGCAACAAGGCGCATCAAGGTTCTGAAAAACATATTCGGGCGCTTGGGCTTTTTATGCTCGTGCTTAACCGATTTATATCCCTCGATCACCTCTTTGTATGGGCGTTCGGTTACCTTTATTTTCATAGAAATAAGCCTCTCTTTTCTTGTCGTAGAGATAGAGTTTAACGGCTGTTGCTTTTAGTCGTTCACAATATTGTAACATATTTATGATAATTTGTCAATGTTTTCTTTTTTGTTCAATAAATCGGGAAGCACTTGAAAAATATTTCTCAATGAGATATAATTAACGTACCGGTTTGATATTAATATTTTGGAGGAAAAAATGACGTTAAACGAGTATATAGATAAAAATCTTCCCCTTACACTCAGGGAATGTAAGCTTGACAACGCTCCATTCTTTGCGCTACCGAGGCCGTATAACGTACCTTGCGCTACCGGTATATTCCAAGAGATGTATTATTGGGATACGTATTTTACCAATATAGGTCATATTTTGGACGGCAACGTAGAGCAGGCGAGAAATAACGTAGAAAATCTTGCCGCGATGGCAGATCGCTTCGGCTTTGTGCTAAACGGCAACCGTGAGGAGTTTTTGAATAATTCCCAGCCACCGTTTTTGTCCCAGGCGGCGCGTGAGGTGTATAATGTGACAAGGGATAAGGAATGGCTCGGCAGGATCTATCCCATCATCAAGAAGGAATACGCCTTCTACACCGAAAAGCGCGGCACGGATAAGGGGTTATCGCACTATGACGCCGTGACTCCGATGTCCGACGAGCAGGTAGAGCGAGGCGCCAAATTGATGGTGGAACGTATGGGATACCGTCCGGACGTGTCGGAATATGACCTTGCGAGAGGACTTTTCTCGGTCGGAGAAAGCGGCTGGGACGTGAATCCCCGTATGACCTATCGCGCTTATGAGATCATCCCCACAGAGCTGAACGCGCTCATATATTCGATAGAGGATAATATGGCGTACTTTGCCTCCGAGCTTGAAAACGGCGAGGATACCTTGTGGAGACTTCGCAGAGATAACAGGGCTACGGCTATGAGAGAGTGGCTAAGGGGAGATGACGGAGTATTCTACGATTATGATATGGGGAAGAAGCAGAGAATGAATGCTATCAGCGTCGCGTGTCTTTATCCTTTGTATTTCGGTATGGTTGACGAGAGCGAGGCTCTTTCCGCCGTCAACACCGTGCTATCTAAGCTTGAGACCGATTTTGGTATTGTAACCTGCGAGAAAATGGACGATGTAAGGGGTAACTTCCAATGGGGCTATCCTAACGGTTGGCCTCCTATGCATATCATAGCTGTCGGAGGACTATTACGTTACGGTTATGTAGATGAGGCTAAGCGAGTTGCAAAGAAATTCGTGAGTCTTATCGAGTCATCATTTGCCTTGACCGGACATCTTTGGGAAAAGTACGACGTGGTAGCCGGAAATTCCGATGCTCTCGCGGAATATGAAACCCCTCCTATGCTTGGATGGACGTACGGAGCGTACAGATACCTCAATGACGTGTTAAGAAATAAGTAAAATAAAAACGAGTATATCATATCCTCAGGATACGCGCCGAATGTGCTTTGGCGTTCATATCGAAAAGGAGATATACTCGTTTTTTGTTTTATGTCACGAAACTGTTGTATACAAGGACTGCGCTTTGTCGTGGACGCGTTCGGTTAACCCTTGATTATATCCTTGATGATCTCGCCTGCCATAATAAGTCCTACGACGCTTGGTACGAACGAGACACTACCGGGAGTTCTCTCGCCTGTGGGATTGATCGGCGGCTCGTCCGAGAACACGACCTTTAGGTGATTGATGCCTTTTTTACGCAGCTCGGTGCGCATGACCTTTGCCAAGGGGTCGGTGTGCGTCTTTGAAATATCCGACACGGTAAAGCGAGTGGGATCGAGCTTGTTGCCGGCGCCCATAGATGATATAACTCGTATTTCCTTTGCCTTCGCTTCGGTTATGAGGTGCAGCTTTGACTTAACCGAGTCTATGCAATCCGCGATATAATTGAAGTCGCATAGGGGAATCGGATTTTCCTCGGAGTAAAACTCGTTGATGACTGTGACGGAACAATCGGGGTTTACGTCTTTGATGCGTTCCTTCATCGCCTCGGTCTTGTATTTGCCTACTGTGGAGTGTAGCGCTATGATCTGACGGTTGATATTTGACACGGATACCCTGTCCGAGTCGATAAGAGTCAGTTTTCCGACACCTGCGCGAGCCAGAGCCTCAGTAACGAATCCGCCGACACCGCCTACGCCAAATACGGCTACGTGCGCGTCCTTCAATCTTTCAACACCGTCCGTACCGAGCATCATCTCGGTACGTGTGTAGATAGTATCCTTGGTTTCCACTAATTAACCTCTCTTCCAATATTTTCTATCAAGAGAGCGATACATGATAGCCTCTGCTATGTGATCTGCGTTGATGGTCTCACAACCGTCGAGGTCTGCGATGGTACGCGCGACTCTTAAGACTCTGTCGTGACCTCTTGCCGAGAGTCCGAGCGACTCAAACGCGTCTCTCATAAGTGTGGACGCTTCTTCGTCAAGAGCGCAATGGCGACGGAGCAGATCTACCGACATATTCGCATTGAGTATGCCTGTTTTATCTCCCGCCTTAGCGAGCCTTTCGTTAGTGAATTTTCTCGCGGCGTTTACTCTCTCACGGATAACGCTTGAGGGCTCGCCGTGGTTACCCTTGCCTGCAATATCGTCGTATGAAATCGACGGAAGCTCTATTTCAATATCGATACGGTCGAGCAGAGGACCGGAGATCTTCTCGAGATATTTTGCCACGGTCTGGGGGGTACAGCTGCATTTTTTATTAGGATCGCCAAAGTAGCCGCATCTGCAGGGATTCATCGCGCACACGAGCATAAATTTCGAGGGGTAGGTGATCTTTGCGGCGGCTCGTGTAACGGTAACTACGCCGTCCTCAAGGGGCTGACGGAGTGACTCGGTGGTCTTTTTTGAAAATTCGGGCAGCTCGTCAAGGAAGAGTATACCGTTG
Source organism: Eubacteriales bacterium (assembly GCA_045658205.1). Classification (GTDB taxonomy): domain Bacteria; phylum Bacillota; class Clostridia; order Oscillospirales; family CAG-272; genus UBA1740. The sequence goes on from JAZOUM010000080.1 coordinate 14,192, forward strand.
TGAGCCATAGATATCTCACCGGGGCGAGGATAGGTTCCGCCGCCGACAAGACCGGGCATTGTTACTGTATGGTGGGGAGATCTGAATGGACGGTCGGTAATAAGTCCTTTTCTGAGTTTACCTGATACAGAGTGTATCTTGGTGGTCTCAAGAGCCTCCTCAAAGTCCATATCGGGAAGAATTGAGGACAGCCTTTTTGCAAGCATGGATTTACCCGTGCCGGGAGGTCCGATCATAAGCACGTTGTGTCCTCCTGCCGCCGCTATCTCAAGCGCGCGCTTTGCCTTAAGCTGACCGCACACGTCGTAGAAGTCGGGCGCGTCGCCGTGATGCGTAAGGTCAAGAGTTGGCAGAGCGGAGGGGATAGGAGCCATGGGCGCCACACCCTTTATGTGATCTACAAGCTCCTTGAGAGTCTTTACGCCATAGACGGTGATGCCGGAAACGATAGCCGCCTCGTCGCGGTTGGCATAGGGGACGTATATTTCCTTTTTACCAAGGTCACGCGCCGAAACTACCATCGGTAACACGCCGGCAACGCCTCTTACCTCACCGGAGAGCGAAAGCTCGCCTATGATGCATTTATCCGAAAAATCGTAGTCTCTTGGGATAGCCGCGCCGTCACTTTGGAGAATGGCGCAGAGGATAGCGAGGTCAAAGACCGTGCCCTCCTTTTTTATATCTGCGGGAGCGAGGTTTATCATGATATCGAGCGCAGGGAAGGTGAAGCCGCTGTTTTCACAGGCGCACTGCACACGGTTTTTAGCTTCCTTTACCGCCGCGTCGGGAAGACCGACAAGCTCAAATCTTGGGAGTCTGTCCCAAGCAGAGCATTCTACGGTTACTTCAAAGCCGTCAATGCCGAGAACACCCGATGAATATATTTTAGAAAGCATAATTGATCTCCTTACAAGATGTCTTATGAAAATATTATACTTCAATCACTTAAATAAATCAAGTAGCCAAGAAAAAATATTAGCGCGGACGAAAAATATATAATTAGTAAATATCTTGACAAGTCGCAGCTTATAGTGTAGAATGTACGTGGTAAATAAATATTTTAAGGAGTTTTTATGATGAGGGCAAAAAGACTTATTTGCGCCGCTCTCGTTTTGGTTATGACTCTTTCTATGCTTTGCTCCTGCGATATGCTCGCGGGTGACGCTACGGAAAAGATCGCCGAGGCAGAGGCTGCGTTGAAAAATGAACCGTATCGCGTAGAGCTTCAGGTAGATCTTGAGTCTGACAATGCGAAAATGAATGAGGCTATCATCTCGCTTTCCGAGGTGAAGTTCGAGGTTTTGGCAAACGGAGACGATTTTAAGATCAGTATGCTCACCGAGGTTAACGGCACTAAGGAATCCTACACTCGTCGCGGCGGAAAGCTTTATCACGAGATTGAGAGCAACGGCACAAAGACGGGCAAGGAGCTTGAATATAGCCCCGAGACGGTGGCTAATCTTCAGGCGGCTCTCGGCGATGGCGCCAATGTAAATTCCGACGATTTCGCCGTATGTGTATCCCAGACCAAAAAGGGAACTACAATTATAACCTACACCGACATTAAGGACGAGACTCTTAATAGCCTCGTGTCCTCTATGCAGGCTAAGCTCGGAGCAGACGCTTTTGTCGCTATCAAGGATGCGTCATTGACTGTGCAGATAGTAGACGGTAAGTATGATATCACCGCGTTTACCTGCGAATATCACCTGTC
>JAZOUM010000081.1:0-2002 GCA_045658205.1 Eubacteriales bacterium
ATATAAGGATTTTCTCCTTGTACTCTTGCTCTCTTTTTTATTTTGTCGATATGTGGGCTTTGTTGACTCGATATAGGATAAATCCCTCGTTTGCATAGCAAACGTATCGAAAATTCCGTATGAGATTTATCCCGATGAGTGTTCTGTGTTAAGGATAAGGCGCTAAGGCTTTTCTTTTTTGTGTTTATATGCCTTAAGCGATCTGGGACTTAGCGGTCGAAATCTGTTTTCTCAACAGTATGATAACAAACACAAGCGCGACCACGCCCGTAACTACCCAGGATATGGGGTAGGAGATATAGATGCTCTCAAGCGTAAGGAAGTGTTCGAAGACTGTCAATATCCACACCACGCGCAAAAGACATGCGCCGACAAGCGTGATAATGGTAGATGTCAAGGACTTGCCGAGGCCGCGGAGAACTCCGCATCCTACTTCCATAAATGCAAGCAGGAAGTAAGTCAAGGTTTCATACCGCATCTTCGTCATAGCCGCGTTATACGCAATGCCCGCAAGTCCCTCTCCATCGGTTATGCCGTAAAGCGAGAGGAGCTGATGGTTGAAGACAAGAAGCGTAAGGCTGCAGATAACGGCAACGGCGCAGGTGATGGCGTAGCAATTCACCAGAACCTTCTTTACCCTCTCGTATTTGCCTGCGCCCACGTTCTGGCTGGTAAAGGCTATAGACGCCTGACAAACCGAGTTTGTAGCGGTGTAGATAAATCCGTTGAGATTTGCCACAGAGGCGTTACCGTCAACAACGGGCTCATAGACGCTGCCGGGCGCGAGGATTTCGTTCACACGGAGAACAGAGGACTGTATCATCATATTGGAGAACGAGAAGAGCGCACCCTGTATGCCCGCGGGAAATCCGATGCGGATGACCTCGAAGAGCGCGAGCTTATCTATACGGAGCTTGGAAAATGCAAATCTGCAATCGTCGTCACTGCGCGAGAGGCAATAGATGAGAACTACGGATGAGATCGCATTGGATATAACGGTAGCCAAAGCAACGCCATCCACCGCCATATTGCAGACGAGAACGAAGAACAAATTGAATACTACGTTTATAAGGCCCGATACGGTAAGAACGTACAGAGGCGTTTTGGTATCGCCCTTGGCGCGGAAGATCGCTACCGAATAGTTAGTAATAGCAACAAACGGCGCACCCGCGAAGTAAACAAAGGTGTAGGTGGTCGCAAGCTCAAGCAGGTTGTCTTTAACGCCCATCGTACTTAGCACGGGTTCGGATATAAACCAACCGATAACGCATCCGACAACGCCAAGCACGAGAGCGAGCAGAAGCGAGGTATGTACTACTCTGGACGCGCGCTCGCCTTCCTTTGCACCTATGTTACGCGCTATAACAACGTTAGCGCCGATAGAGAAGCCCATAAAGAGGTTGAGGACCAGGTTGATGAACGGTCCTGTCATACCTATAGCTCCAACCGCATTTGCCTCGCTCGACAGACTGACGATCATCATATCCGCGGCGTTGTAAGCCACCTGCAGAAGGTTTGTAGCCATCATCGGCAGGACGAACAGAATGATCTTGGCAAAGAGCGGGCCTTCTGTCATATCTATGTTTTTTCTTGATACTTTTTTCATTTCACCGTAGCTTTTTTCCTGCAAAGCTATAAAGGTTTTTCAGACTTTAATACCGTATCGTGTTAAATTCAGGCATATCCCACAGTACCCAAACGGAACTTTTTACTTTGCCGTCGGTTGGCGGTCGGATGTACCGATAAATTCTTTTTTACGTTAATTTAGGATTTAAGAGCGGAGATGCCACGTCAATATGGTTTCTCCGCTCTTTTGGTTACTCATCTCTGATGAGCAGACCGTCAAATATTATAGATCAATACTCCGCGTTGCCTACCGTTCTGGGGTAAGGAATTACGTCACGGATGTTGGATACGCCTGTGAGATACATAATGATACGCTCGAAGCCGAGGCCGTAGCCTGCGTGCTTTGTACCACCGTACTTACGAAGGTTGAGATACC
>JAZOUM010000082.1:0-4181 GCA_045658205.1 Eubacteriales bacterium
GACTTCACTATCGTTGAGGAAGCAACCGAGCTTCTCGACAGAGTTAAGAACGGTGGCACTCTCCCCATGATCACATCCTGCTCTCCCGGATGGGTTAAGTTCTGCGAGTACTACTATCCCGAGTTTATCGGTCATCTCTCCTCCTGCAAGTCTCCTCAGCAGATGGGCGGCGCTCTTATCAAGACCTACTGGGCTGATAAAATGGGATATGACCCCAAGGATATCTTCGTTGTATCCATCATGCCCTGTACCGCAAAGAAGTTTGAGGTTCAGAGAGACGATATGTCCGCAGCAGGCGAAGGCATCGTAGACGTTGACGTAGCTCTCACCACACGTGAGCTTGCTCGTATGATCCAGAGAACCGGTCTTAAGTTCACTGCTCTTCCCGACGAGGAGTTTGATAATCCTCTTGGCGTTGATACCGGCGCTGCAGTTATCTTCGGCGCTACCGGTGGTGTTATGGAGGCTGCTCTCCGTACTGCTAACGACGTTCTTACCGGCAAGGACAACGAGTCTATCGAGTTCCACGAGGTAAGAGGTACCGAGGGTCTTAAGGAGGCTACCTACAACATCGCAGGTATGGAGATCAAGGTTGCTGTAGCAAGTGGCGCAGCTAACGCAAAGCTCGTTATGGACAAGATCGCAAAAGGCGAGGCAGACTGGACATTCGTTGAGATCATGGGTTGTCCCGGCGGCTGTGTAAACGGCGGTGGTCAGCCTATTCAGCCTCAGTACGTACGTGATACCGTAGATCTCAAGGCAGAGAGAGCTAAGGCGCTCTACGCTCAGGACGAGGCTATGGCTATGCGTAAGTCTCACCAGAACCCCATCATCAAGGAAGTTTATGATAACTACTTCAAGGGTGGTTACGGTTGTCACGCAGCTCATCACGCGCTCCACACTTCTTACGTTGCAAGAAAGAAGTACAACTAATATAATTATATAATGTATAAGGCACTGCGAAAAATTCGCAGTGCCTTTTTATAACCTATTGACTATTTTCTTCGATTATGATATAATTATCTCGCTACACAAAACTTAATACAATCTTTGAGGCGCTCTTTTTATTAGAGGGTTTTATTTCTATGCCTATATTAGCAATAATAAGCTTGGTAAAAGTACAAGCTCCACTTATTGTTAATAAGGCTCGCCTTTTGCATTAAGTTTTGTGTAGCAGCAATCGGAGTTTGTGTTTTTCGGCGCGGCGCTTCGGTTGCCGCGCTTTTTGTTTTATCAAAATATGGAGGTTTGCATATGAACTGCAAGATCGACAAAAGAGGAAAAATAATCGTACCTAAAGAAATCCGCGATAAATTAAGTATAACCTCTGAAACGGAGCTTCAAATATCCTTCGACAATGGAGCAATAACTATCAAGCCTGAGTGCGTCTGCTCGGTATGTGGCAAGGCGCTGCCAAGAGCGCTTTACAAGCGAGGCTCGTGCGAAAGCTGTCCAATTCCTGTCACCGTGCAAATATACTAATACAAAATAATAATTCTTATAAAAAATAGTGAGGAAGAAATCTTCCTCACTATTTTCTTTTTTCGGTCTTACCAAGCCCGGTAATCCCTGTAATTTACTTTTTCATCTTTTTGTACTTGTCACTCTCTACGTAGTAGGTAGCCTCGCTATCGGCTACGTGAAGCGCAAACGCAAGTGGGAACATCTCAAAGGCGGCAGAAATATTGCGCTGATCCTCGGTAGAGGAGTAACCCATGTGATATCTGATAGCAAACGCCTCTTCTCTCTTGAGCATCATATAAGGAGATATCATATATACGCTCTTTTCACCGTGTCCGTATGGGAGCTGATCGTCGTACTCGTATGTATCCACTCTCTGCCAAACGCCCTTCTCATCCTTAACGTTTCTGAAGCCTTTTTTGTACACGTTTACCTTACAAAGATCGTGTAAAAGAGCAACGATGGCGAGTGTCTCATCGCTATACTCAAATCCAAGCTCCTTTGCCTTATCTGTCTTCATATATGCTACGAGCAAGTCGTACACGTTAAGAGAATGATCGAGAAGTCCTCCCTCGTATGAGGAATGGAAGCGAGAGCTTGCAGGAGCTGTGAAGAAATCAGAGTGCGGAGAAAGAAGGAACTGTAAAAGCTTATCCGAGCCTTCTCTTGTGATCTTGCTCTTGAATATCTCTATAAATCTTGCTTTATTATCGTTTGTTTCGTGATTATCGTTAAAAAGATTGTTTTCCATAATATATATTAAACTCCGTTCTGTGCTTTTAAAGATTATAGTATATCGAAAAGGAATAATCCTTAAATTTCGACTTTATATTATCGTTGTAGTAAGATTTTATCATATTTCAGATGAAAAAACAATAGAAAAATCAGTTTTTCAAAAATTCTTCCACTTTAGAGAAGATCTCTTCATCGATCTGATATGAAAAATCCGTGCAATCAATACACAGTATATCACCTGGATATTGCGCTGTGCGAAGCTCGTCGAGTGTCTTTATAAAATCCTCTATGCGAGTAAAATCCTGCGATTTATGAACGGGATGGCGATTCTCATTCAATCGCTTATTAAATCTTGCGTGTAGGACAGCATCGTCGCCGTCAAGAACGATTGACAGTATATCACAGCCGATAGCATTACACCTTTTAGCTATATCGGAAAGCTCGTGATCCTTAAAATTAGACTCAAGTATCAAGGAGTATCCCTCGCCATCGATAAGATATCGCATAAGCTCGAAGGTTATCACCGACAGCTTTTTGTTCTCTTCCCTGTTAGCCGTAGCGATATTATCTCCGAGTATCTCCTTTATACGATCCTTATTAACCACGCTGATACCGAATCGCTCTCCAAGAATATGCGAGAAGGTAGATTTTCCGCCGGCTAAAACGCCACCGATCAAAATAAGCTTTTTCATATAATCAATCATTTATTAAATGCACGTCAAGCTGGTTATAAGGAATAGTAATTCCTGCCTCGTCAAATGCATTTTTCACTTTCTCAAGTATGTCAAATTTTACAGTCCAATAATCTATATTATTTACCCAAACACGACTTACGATATCTATACTCCCGGAAGAGTGAGCCGATACTCTCGCCATAGGTGAAGGATCCTTAAGAATAAGCTCGTGCTTATCACAGATCTCCATAATTACGGCTTTGGCATACTCAAAATCATCGCCATAGCCTATTGAGAACGTAAAATCCACTCTTCGCGTGGGCTTGATCGAATAGTTGATTATAGTCCCGGAAGATAGCGGTCCGTTAGGTATAAATATAACCTTATTATCGGGAGTACGAATTTTGGTCGCGGTAACGTGTATATCCTCTACCGTGCCGGTCTCTCCCTGCGCCTCTATAAAATCATCCACGCGAAACGGACGCGTCAGTATAATAAGGATTCCTCCCGCAAGGTTTGAAAGCGCACCGTTAAGCGCCAGACCTATTCCTGCGCCGAGCGAAACTGCCAGAGCAGCAAACCCACTTGTATCAATACCTACAAATCCGATTAAGCATATAAGGATGATGAATTTTACACCAAGTCTGAAAATATACGCGAACGTCCTTGCGAGTGTTTTATCAAGTTTACCGTTACTGCCACTCTTTTCTATCTTTCTTGCGATATAGTTTACCGTCTTAAAGGAAAGGAAAAGAAGCGCAACGGCTATCAAAAGCCGTATCCCTGCGCTGAATATCCAATCCAGCGTGGTAGACTCAATCCTGTTTAATATCTGATCCCAATCCATTTTATGCCTCGCTTAACCTTCTTTTTTGCTTAGCTCAGAATTAAACAGTACTATTAAATAGCTTTAGTTTATAAAGTGTACGCGCTCGGGGTCGTACTGATCGCGCGCTTCAGGCTCAACCTCAGGATATCCTATATGCACGATAGCGAGAGGTATATGCTCTTTAGGTAGGTCAAGAACTGCCTGGAGATTGTCCTCTACTCTCTTTTGAGGATATGCGCCGCACCAAACTGATCCGAGTCCGAGATCGGTCGCGCGAAGAAGTATGTTTTCTATCGCGGCAGAGCAATCCTGGATCCAATATTCCGTCAAGGGCTCAGGGAGAGCGCGAGCAGTATTACCGGCTACCACTATAACGAGCGAAGAATTAAATCTTGAGAACAAAGAGGTCTTTTTAACTTCATCGAGCTTTGCGCCGTCCTTTATGACGTAAAATTCCCAAGGTGTCTTGTTACATGCGCTCG
>JAZOUM010000083.1:0-11701 GCA_045658205.1 Eubacteriales bacterium
CATTTGCTGAGCCTACCAAGGAAGCGTATCTCTTCAAGGGCTGGTTCACCGACGCTAACTGCACCGATGCTATCACCGAGATCACCGCGGATACCCTTGCTAATACTGTAGTATATGCAAAGTGGGAGCTTGCTCCCGTTCCCCACACCGTAAAGTACCTCGACCATAACGGCGAGCTTCTTCTTGAGAAGGTATTTTACGAGTCCAACACCGATCAGGAGCATTTCTGTGATGAATATGAGGTTGAGGGCTTGATCTTCATCGGCTGGACCGATTCCGAGGATACAAACAAGCTTTACGACTCTATCCCCGCAGGCACAAAGACCGACCTTACCCTCAAGGCTCACTTCGTATCTGAGAACACTGCGAAGGAGCTTACCTACACCGTAGACGGCAAGCCCGTTAAGTACACCTTCTTCACTCCCGGTGAGGTAACCAAGACCATCGACTACTCCAAGCCCGGATACACCTTCTCCGGTTGGTATGACAATTCCAAGCTCGAGGGCGATCCTATCGAGTATATCCCTGAGGACGCAACAGGCGACGTAATACTCTACGGCGCTCTTACCCCCATCGTATATAATGTTAAGTTCCTTGACGGTGAGACAGAGCTTGTATTTGAGCTTACAAGCTACACTATTTCCGACGAGCCCATCCTTCTTCCTGAGGTTCCCGAAAAGGACGGTCACATTATCGTAGGCTGGTATATGAACGGCGTTAAGGTAACCGAGATCGCGGCTAACACCTACGGTGATCTCACCCTTGAGGCGAAGTACGAGCTTTGCAAGTACACCGTTACCTATATCCTTAACGGCGGCGAGAACAGCGAGTACAACGTTACCGAATATTCCTTCGGTTCTCTCCCCACCCTCCACGATCCTCTTTCCAGAGACGGCTATCTCTTCGCAGGCTGGTACACCAACGCAGTATACGCAGGTGAGGCTATCACAAGCCTTGAGTCTTGCGCTAACGAGGACGTAACCATCTACGCTAAGTGGATTCCCATTGACAACACCAATGGCGGAGGAAGCACTCTCACTCCCGAGGATTCTTGGGCAGACTGATCTGCTAACCGCAATATTAAAAAGAGCGATGCGTGCGCATCGCTCTTTTTTTACTTTTATGCTCAATCGGATATCAAAGCCTTTGCAAACTCCTCGTTAAGCTCCATAAACACGTCCACGTTCTCGTGCGAGGAACGAACGGATACGAGGTACAAAAAGCTCGGACGTAACGTCGGGAAATAGGAAAACTTATATATTCCCTTTTCGCACTTATGCGCCTTGTACTCCTTGTAGCTAACACGCTTTACCTCGGTGATGTTGTAAACGTCGAGTCTGGCTTGAGTACGGAAGGTCTTGCCAACCTGCATACCCACGGTGAGAGTAGGTACTCCACCGTAATTGTTTATCGAGTATGAGTATTCAGCTCCTACGTGACCGTTATATACGTAGATAGTCGCCGTAACAAAAATAAACGTGATAGTCCAGAGTATACCTGTATAAGACGTCGCTCTTAAGGAAATAAGAGTAAATATCATAGCCGAGCCGAGAAGTCCAAGCATAAGGCATTTTGCCACGTTGTTCTGAGATTTTACACTCATTGACATTTCATTTATCATCAGGGCTTCTCCTTTCCTGACAGCTTATATTCACCCAAAGCGGAATACTCCTCCGTATTCTCATAGACGAGTATATAATACGGCTTGGCATCGGGTAGATCATTAAGAGTTATCTTAAGTCTGATCCAATCCTCAGTGTTCTCATCAAAGAATTCAACACCGTCAAATACGAGCTTGTAATAGGTGTACATAAGCGCCGTGTCGGATACTGCATAATCAAGCTCACCAATGGTATATGCGTTCGCGTCCTTGTCGAAGGGAACGCGCTCTAAGGTAAACGTGAACAGATCCTCCGAGTCCTCGTCAAGTCTTACGCCGTACTTTTCCTCTACCGTGTCAAAGAAGGATGAGTTATATCTTACGGACAGCTGCAGTTGTGAGGCATCCTTGATAATTATAAGATTATCTGCAAAAAAGCTGGCAAAATCGGGATCGTCATACGGGGCGCGCAAGCTCTGCGTCATAGCGCCGATATCGCCGTCGCCTTCCTCATACGCCTTTTTAAGATCGTCATTAAAGTAAATATTCTTGATCTGTTCAGGGTAATAATTGAAAAGTATTACTCTGAAAAGGATAACTCCCACAACGAGTAAGCATATAGCTATAACGAGAGCCTTTAAAAAGAATGCAACGGGATTTTTGTTTCCACCCGGAGCCTCGTCTACCTCGTTATAGTCGCCATAGCGTTCAATATCTTCCAATTTTCTTCTCCAATCCAAATATACATTATATTAATTATAGGATAAATAACTCATAATGTCAAGGTTAAGCGCGAAATGTTATTATATATTTTGAAAGATATAATAAGAACTAAAAAAAGCGCCTTGCTTTTACTAAAATTTAATGCTATAATGATTATAGTATATCGACAAGAAGTAACACTTAAATTTCAACTTTAGATTGTCGTTATAATGCGTTTGAGGTGACAAAAATGACAGAAAGTACTAAGGAAGTATTTAAAAATCACGAAATACGAAAAACCAAGGAGCAAAGAAGCGCATTCAGAAAATACGTGTGCAATCTTGCCGAATCCGAGGGATATGCCGTAAGGACTGATAGAGTCAAAAGCTCTGTAAGAAACCTTATCGTCGGCGATCCCGAAGGTGCGGACGTCATCTTCACAGCGCACTACGATACGTGCGCCGCTATGCCATTTCCTAACTTCATTACACCGAGATCCATTCCGATATATATACTATATCAGCTCTTTTTGACAACGATAATATACATAATACCCATTTTCTTTATGTTTATTATCCCGCCTATTCTTTTAATCGAAACCGGATCCACATCACTTTCCGCTATATGCACACTCCTTGGATACGTGCTTTTTGTACTCTTTACGATCCTCATTATGATAGGTCCTGCAAACAAGCATACAGCCAACGACAACACCTCCGGCGTCACTCTGCTCTTGGATCTTATGCAGGATATGCCGACCGAGCTTCGCAATAAGGCGGCGTTTATATTCTTTGATCTTGAGGAGCTTGGAATGCTTGGATCAAAGGCTTACCGTCAGATGCATAGAAAGATCTCGGAAACCAAACCGATAGTAAACTTCGACTGTGTCTCAGACGGAAAGAATATTATGTTCGCCCTAAAAAAGGGCGCGAGATATTTAGAGCCTATGCTAAGCGAGGCATTCAAGGAGGACGGTAACTACTCGGTCACCGTGGCGAGTAAACGCGTCTTTTACCCATCCGATCAGATGAATTTCAAGCTAGGCGTAGGGGTTGCCGCATTAAAGAAAAACAAGCTCGGCATCCTATATATGAATAGAATACACACAAAGCGCGATACCGTATACGACGAAGAAAACATCGAATTTCTTAAAAACGGCGCTATTCACCTTACGTCTATTTTAAGCAAAAACGAAGCATAAAGAAAAGCTCTCCCGAGTGCAAAAGCATTTGAGAGAGCTTTGTTTTTTTATAATTTATTGTATATATAAGACTTTTTACAAAACATATTATCGGTTTTCTGAGCGAGAAGATTTTGATGAGAAACCCGCCTTGTTCTTCCCGAAGCAATAGTTCCCTATTGCGAGCTTGGGAGAAAAGGCGGGTTTATCGCAAAATATTCCGTTCAGAACTTATGCAAGCTCTGCGAAGTACTTAATAGTTCTTACCATCTGAGATGTGTAAGAGTTCTCATTGTCGTACCAGGAAACAACCTGTACCTGATAGGTATCCTCGTCGATCTTTGCTACCATGGTCTGAGTAGCATCGAAGAGAGAACCATAGGAGATACCGATGATGTCAGAAGATACGATCTGATCGGTGTTGTAGCCGAAGGATGCGGAAGCCTGAGCCTTCATAGCTGCGTTTACGCTATCCTTGGTAACGTTCTGACCCTTAACAACTGCAACGAGAATGGTGGTAGAACCGGTGCAGGTGGGAACTCTCTGAGCAGAGCCGATAAGCTTGCCGTTGAGCTCGGGAATAACAAGACCGATTGCCTTAGCAGCGCCGGTAGAGTTGGGAACGATGTTCTGTGCGCCGGCACGAGCACGTCTGAGGTCACCCTTTCTGTGAGGACCGTCAAGGATCATCTGGTCACCGGTGTATGCGTGAACAGTGGTCATGATACCGGACTGTACAGGGAAAGCATCGTTAAGAGCCTTTGCCATAGGAGCAAGGCAGTTGGTGGTGCAGGATGCAGCGGAGATGATCTGATCATCTACAGTAAGAGTAGACTCGTTTACGCCGTAAACGATGGTCTTAAGATCGTTGCCTGCGGGAGCAGAGATAACAACCTTCTTAGCGCCTGCCTTGATGTGAGCCATGGACTTCTCCTTAGAGCAGTAGAAGCCGGTGCACTCAAGAACAACGTCAACCTTGTTCTTCTTCCAGGGGCACTTAGCAGCGTCCTTCTCAGCGTAGATCTTGATGGTCTTGCCATCAACGGTGATAGAGCCGGTCTCTACAACCTTGCCGTTCTCATCAACAACGGGGTTGGTGAAGCTAACCTCGTGACCGTCGTAACGACCCTGAGCGGTATCGTACTTAAGGAGATGAGCAAGCATCTCGGGAGAGGTAAGGTCGTTGATTGCAACGATCTGATAACCCTTAGCGCCGAACATCTGTCTGAAAGCAAGACGTCCAATACGGCCGAAACCGTTAATCGCAACTTTTACATTCTTTGCCATTTTGAAAATTCCTCCAAAAATATTTATTTTTTGTTTAATATACTCGTTAAGTGAGAAACTGCGTTCCTCGCCATCAATCATTCTATCACAGTTTTTTCAATTATGCAAGGGGAAATGCGAATTTTTTATCAATTTTATAAAGTTTTTTCACTTTTTTATAGCTTTTAGCCGCATTTTTAGCTACTTTATCCCATTTTTATTCCTAAATACATTTTCAGTAACTCATTTTTGATTTTTACTCACCACTCTTCTTGACATATATGAAAAAATATTGTATAATATTCGGGACTGAGCGGGGCAATCGCGCGATATGTTGCCGAAAGGTATTATCGTGAGGAAAGTCCGGGCATCACAGAGCAGGATAACGGATAACGTCCGCCCGGGGCAACCCGCGGGAAAGTGCAACAGAAATAAACCGCCATATTTTTATGGTAAGGATGGAAAGGCGAGGTAAGAGCTCACCAGTTTCTATGGCAACATAGATCCGCTGTAAACCCTATCCGATGCAACACCTTGATCTTCGGGCTTGCCCGACGAGCTGCTCGCGCGTTTCATGGTGGCAGAGCCGCAAGGCTTGAACTTATCAGCAATGGTAAGTGAAGATAGATGATTGCTGCGTCATTCGACGTACAGAACCCGGCTTACAAGTTCAGTCAATAATAAGCTCAATTAATGCTATCTTTTACGGTAGCATTTTTTATTTTTATTGGCAGACTACCTTCATAGTCGCGTTTTCCTTACACATAGCTTATAAATCATTTGCATAATATCAAATAGGATAGCGGATAGAATTTTTCTCGGAAAATAGCCTTTTCGTGATGTTTTTGTAAATTTTACTCACTCTCCCCTTGAAATTTGCACAAAGATATTTATAATTATATAGTGGAGAATTATGTTCGCTCCACTATCCCGGAGCGAAATATGAAAAAGCTGCTTAAAGAATATCTTACGTCCAGATACAGCGCTTTAGGTAGAAAGGTCAACGTTGCTCTCGTTGGTCTTGGCTCTACAAATCTCGCCATCATCGATATGCTATCTGATATGCGGGAATACGTGTCATTGACCGTAAGAAACGACAGTCTACCCGATATAGCGCCAAGAAAAGACGTAAAGATAATCGCTTCTAAAAACCCCTTCGAGTCGCTTTACGAGGACGTCTTAATAGCCTCGCCATCCGTAAGGCGAGAGCGTATCACTATTCCTCAAGGCTCGGAATTCATATCCGATTATTCTCTACTGTTTGGCTCAAGTCCCGAAAAGATTTTCGCCGTAACCGGATCAGACGGTAAAAGCACCACTACGGCAATTGCATCGCTGTTGCTTTCCCCGCGATTTCCCAAGCTTTTTACAGGTGGAAATCTCGGAGTACCCTTGTGGCGCGCCGATCTTTGCGAAAGCAAGGAGCTTTTACTTGAGCTTTCAAGCTTTACGCTAAGATATTCCGTGCCGAGAGCTTATCGGGCAGTCTTAACCAATATCACCCCCAATCATCTCGATTGGCACACTGACCTTGAGGAATACACAAAGACAAAGCTATCGTTGATACGTAGCGCCGACGAGCCGATCTTGAATTTATACGATCAGGTATCAGAGAAGGAAGCAAGACGGACAAAAAGTTTTTGTCTTATCTCGGATAGCTTATCCGACAAGGAAATACGAGATCGGTATAACACCGAGCATACGGTGACGCTATCCCACGATGCCTTGTGGCTTGACGGTAAAAGGATATTATCGGTATCCGAGATCAATCGTAACGAGGAATACAATCTGAAAAATCTCGCGTCAGCCATAGCGCTTTCCATAGACTACGCCGACCTTGAACATACCAAAAGCGTAGCAATGACCTACAACGGACTGCCTGAAAGATGCGAAAGAATACTGAAGAACGGAGTACTCTATGTCTCATCGTCTATAGACTCTACACCGAGCAGGACGAGAGCTACACTCATAGGACTTAATAAAAGAGTACGCATCATACTCGGAGGAAGAGGAAAATCGCTTTCGCTCATACCCCTTAAGGATCCCCTAATTCGCTACGCCGAGAGAATATCCGTATACGGCGAGATAAAGGACGACGTTATCGACTTTATTGATAGCGACGAACTTTTACGCCGAATTCCCCATAAATCGTTCACAAAAATGAAGGATGCCTTCGATTACGCGGCAGACGGCGCTGAGTGTGGCGACACGGTACTGCTCTCCCCCGCCGCTACAAGCTACGGCGAGTTTAGAAACTATACAGACCGTGGCGCAACGTTCAAGAAATACGTAAATAATATACAGAAAATATAACAAAACAAAGAAAACTGCATATAATGTGCAAAAGAAACGGAGTTTTTAATGAAAAGGATAATTAAGGCGCTCTTGGCGCTGATCACAATCTTTGCGATCCTCTCTCTTTCCTCCTGCGGAAATGGCGATGGAGCGCCCGACGGTATGACTCTCGTAAAGGGTAGCGATTCATACGGCTACTATTTCTACGGTCCTGAGGAATGGGTAGTAGCGAATATCGGAGATATCGCCTGCACGTACGCGTCCAAGATAGACCTTTCCTCAATGACGTTTGTTGAGAGCGAGAAGCCCACAGGAACGATCGAGGAATACTTCGAAAGCGAAAAGGCAAAATTCCCCTATGAAATAAGCGTAAGCGTCAACGCAGAGAAATGCAACTTCGGCGACGCAGACACACTTGCGACCAAATACGTATACAGCTACAGCTACAAGGAAATCTCCTACACCTGTATGCAGATATTCGTAACGCATCAGGATAGCTTCTACATCTTCACCTACACGGCGAACAACGTCGAGACTGTAGACGGAGAGACCTATTATCAGCGCTATCTTGAAAAAGTAACGGCAACCATCGACGCATTTAAATTTACTGCTAAGTCACATACAAACGACGTAGCGCCCGAGTATGAAAAGGACGCTGACGGATATATTCTCGTATCCGACAAGACTCTCTCCGGATTCGATATGTACGTACCCGAGAGCTACAAGGTCGACTACTCCTCGGTTATGGTAAGCGCAACGCACGAGGACGGAAGCAACATCAATATGTCACAGGCGACCTACACCGGCGTTACAAACGAAGATTATTGGAACGCGAGAAAGACCTCTATTTCCGCCTTTGCCGACAAGGTAACAAACAGCGAGACAGGCGAGATGGAATCCTCTCTCAAGGAGATCGAGGTAGCTAAGCAGATAAAGCTTGAGGGCACCAACTGGGCTCTCGTATACGAGTACACCTACACCTTTGAGGGAGTAGACTATCACGTCTATCAGGTGCTGATCGTGGAGTCGAGAGTAAACGGCTACGTGTTCACATACACCGCAAAAGAGGAGAATTACGAAAAGCATCTTTCCGAAGCTGAAAAGGTGCTTAACAAGATTGACTATTAAGATGAAAAGACAGATATATCTCGACAACGCGGCTACCACGCGCATCCGAGCCGAAGCAATGGCGGAGTACGTAAGAGTCTCCGAAAACTTATGGGGAAATCCATCTTCCTTACATTCGCTCGGAAGCGACGCAGAGCGCGTAATAACATCATCTAAGCAAACTTTACTTTACACTTTAGGCGCAAAAGACGCCGAAATCGTATTCACCGCCTCGGGTACAGAGGCAAATAATTTAGCAATAATAGGTCGCGCTTTTTCCAAGGAAAGATACAAAAAAGGCGCCAAGATCATCACCACTCTCGGCGAGCACGCATCGGTAAGAGAGCCGCTTGAGGAATTAAAAAAGCAGGGCTTCAAGATCGCGTATCTATCAACCAAGGATGGTAAAATAGATATGGACGAGCTTATGCGTGAGCTTACCCAGGACGTCATTCTCGTAAGCGTTATGATGGTCAACAACGAGACCGGAGCGGTATATAACGTTCCCGCAATTGCGAGAGCTATGAGAGCAAAATGCCCCGAAGCCATACTCCACGTAGACGCAACGCAAGGATATATGAAGATCCCCTTTACCAAGGCGGGAATAGGCGCGGATCTCATAACGATTTCCTCACATAAGATCGAGGGACCAAAGGGAGTCGGCGCGCTCGTCATCGATAAGGACGTGATCAAGAAAAGAGGTCTCTCTCCCGTTCTCTATGGTGGCGGCCAGGAGCTTGGATTACGCTCCGGCACCGAAAACGTACCCGGTATCGCAGCATTTGCCGAGGCGGCAAGACTCGCCCATAGGGATATAGGTCAACGCATATCCAAGACTCAGGCGCTTCGCTCACGTCTTATAGAGGGCATACGCTCTGACGAAAGACTCAGCGAGCTGTCTCTTACCTTGCCGGAAAATCACGCGCCACACATTCTTAACGTCACGCTCCCCTCTATCAAGAGCGAAACGATGCTACACTATCTTTCCTCCGAGGGTATATTCGTATCGTCGGGATCCGCTTGTTCATCAAACGGAAACCACCTCTCCTCTGCTCTCACAGCTTACGGCAGAAGTGACGCCGAGGCTGACTCATCCATCAGAATCTCCCTCTCTCCAAATAACGAGGAAGGCGATGTTGACGCGCTTATAGAGGCTCTCGCAAGAGGACTTGAAAAGCTCGCGAGAATCAAGAGGTGACGTATGGCTAACGTAACTATAGTAACCGTCGGCTCGCTTAAGGAGGGTTATCTTCGCGAGGCGGTAGCCGAATACAAAAAAAGGCTCTCTCAGTACGCAAGAGTAGAAGAAATTGAAATCAAGGAAGAGCGCATCAACAACGAGGATAATCGCGCAGAGATCGAAGCATCGCTTAATAGAGAGGCGGACAAAATTCTTTCCGCTATCCCAAAGGATTCTCTGAAGTTCGCGCTTTGCGTTGAGGGAAAGCAGTACTCCTCCGAAGAGCTGGCAAAGCTTATCGGTGAAGGAAACGACAGGGGCGGCAAGATCACCTTTGTCATCGGCTCATCCTACGGTCTTTCCGAAAGAGTAAAAAGGGAGTGCGACGTGCGCCTCTCCTTCTCCAAGCTCACCTTCCCACATCAGCTTATGAAGGTGATACTCTTCGAGTCGGTCTACCGTTCGTTCACCATTCTTGCAGGAAAAAGATATCACAAATAAAAAGCATCCGAGGTTGAATTTCAGCCTCGGATTTCTATTTCTGCTAATCAATATTTACATTTTCAGGTCAAATCAGTTCATCAGGGAATCTCATCGACATCGAAGCATTTGAGTATTTCTTGTCGCCGGTTACCTCTTTTACAACGTTGATAAACTCGGGCAAACGCACATCTTCATCGCGAGATGACAGCTCCACTTCAAGCACACAGCTCGCCTTCCATTCAGGGTAAACGTCTATCTCAACGGTCTTGCCAAGATGCTCGAAGGTATGTCTGACTTTTCTTAAGGTAACGCTTCCGCGCTTTCGTTTTTCAAGAAGCGAACGGTACTCATCCTCGCTAATCTGTCTTTCATCCTCAAGCGCCGACATCTTATCGATACGCACCTTTTTAGTCTCGGTGTACACGGCATTTTCGAAATAGCGTCTCGCCCTTACGCGATGAGTAACTCCTTCCTCGGACTCAAGATAGGTCTGCTCTATCTCGCTGAATGTGTATCCGTCGCAGGTGGCAAGTATGTCCACATCCGGAAGCCTTATAACAAATTTTCTCTCTATCTCCACAGGAATACTCATACTCTCACCTCCGTTTATACTGAAATTTTAGCACTACGCATGCGAATTGTCAATGATAATACCCCATTTTTCAATAACTTTTATATTTTTTTGCTCTTTTCCTTGACTTAGCCGTTTTTTTATGCTACAATAACCTTGTTAAATAAAAACCGCCATTGGAGGTACGTTATGGAAGAAAAGCAGCTCGACTATACCGGCGCTGAGGTAAAAGAAATACAGATCGACCAGGCTTTTGCAGAAGAACAGGCGAAGAAAAGACGTGTGCGTGAGATTTGGGATAAGGTAACCACCGGTCTCTTTATCGCATTACTTGCGTCTCCCGTACTCATTCTTCTCTACATTTTCCTTTGGTTTGTACACGGCGCGTAAGTTACGTCATATATAAACGACTTGCTGTTTGCGAGTCGTTTTTTACGTTCAAAAAATGTTAACAAATTGTAAATAAAATATTTTTTAATATTTTTTTGTCCTTAACTATAGAAATTTTGTTTATTTTGTGTTATAATTGCACAGTTACGTGCGTATGCGCGTTTTTTGCGCGTGGTTTTAGCGATTAAGTCACGAGAAACGCACTAACCGATAAAATTGTTATTTATAAAAATTTATATTTGGAGGAAACAAAAAATGGCAAACAAGTATTGCTATCTCTTCTCCGAGGGTAACGCAACCATGCGTGAGATCCTTGGCGGTAAGGGAGCTAACCTCGCAGAGATGACCAACATCGGTCTCCCTGTTCCCCAGGGCTTCACCATTTCTACCGAAGCCTGCACCCAGTACTATGAGGACGGCCGTCAGATCAACGATCAGATCATGGCTGAAATCATGGAATACATTGTAAAGATGGAGGAAGTTACCGGCAAGAAGTTCGGTGACCTTGAAAATCCTCTTCTCGTTTCCGTTCGTTCCGGCGCTCGCGCATCCATGCCCGGTATGATGGATACCATCCTCAACCTCGGTCTTAACGAAGAGGTAGTTGAGGTTATGGCTGCTAAGTCCGGCAACGCTCGTTGGGCTTACGACTGCTACAGAAGATTTATCCAGATGTACTCCGACGTTGTTATGGAAGTTGGTAAGAAGTACTTCGAGGAGCTCATCGACAAGATGAAGGAAGAAAAGGGCGTTAAGCTTGACGTAGAGCTTACCGCAGAGGACCTCAAGGAGCTTGCTAATCAGTTCAAGGCTGAGTACAAGGCTAAGATCGGTCAGGACTTCCCCACCGATCCCAAGGAGCAGCTCATCGGCGCAGTTAAGGCTGTATTCCGTTCTTGGGATAACCCCAGAGCTAACGTTTACAGA
>JAZOUM010000084.1:0-24831 GCA_045658205.1 Eubacteriales bacterium
TACCTTAAAGCGCTGACCGAATGATGCGGTTGCCAGTTCGGTAGATCCAATGTTTTCAAGCTTGTGAAATATGGTTTTGGCTTCGCTTGGAAGATCGATACCTGTTTTATCGAAGTAACCGAATTTGTCTACATAACTGTAAAAATTCTCAGCTCCGATCCTTTCAGCTATAGTCATCATAGTTGGATTGCATGACATTTGCAGACCGTACGCAAGAGGGAAGCTATGACCGTGGCCTGTGGTTTTATGGCATTTTATTTTCCAACCTCCTACGGTGTGATATCCTACACATGAGAAGGTATCGGTAGTTTTTACTACGCCAAGATCAAGCGCCGCAGAAACCGTGATTATTTTGAACGTGGATCCAGGCTCGTATGTTTCGCTTACCGCTTTATTTGACCACATCGTTTGCATAAGCTCGTTTTTATATGCCGTGTACTCTTTGCTATCCGGTTCTAAATTTGCATTCATTAATTTTTCTTCTGATTGCGAATCTAGTACGAACGGATCGTTGGGATTAAACGGCGAAGATGTTGCCATAGCAAGTATGGCTCCGGTGGATGTGTCCATTACAATTCCTGTCACTCTATTTTGAACGGAGTGAGTTACTCTTATAAGCTCAAGCTGACTTTCTAACTGTTCTTGCACAAACGAGTCGATAGTGGTAACTATACTGTAACCGTTTTCTGCTCGACAAACGCCACTGTAATTTCCCGGCATTGCGTTTCCTGCCGCATCCTTGGCATAAGTATAATACCCGTCTTTTCCCGCAAGCAATGAATTATATGAGTATTCTAAGCCGTAAAGTCCTTGGTTGTCACTTCCTGTAAACCCCAAAACGTGCGCCGCGAGAGTGCCTTCCGGGTAGTACCTTGACGTTTGTGCTTCGGTTCCGATAAGATCGGATAGATTGTTTTGCTTAATAAAATCAATAATTTTTAAATATGTACTCTCAGTTGCCGATTTTATCAGCGTTACATCAAGTAGCTTTGAGCTTGAAATCTTTTGATAAATTGAGGCTTGGTCACCGCCAGTTATATTCGCGATACCGGTAGAAATTAATAGCGGATAATCGACGTTATCAGATTCGCTTCTTTTTTGTAGCTCTTTGGTAGAAACGAAAATTCTCCAGGTTGTTTTTGTTGTTGCCAACAGATTCATATTAGAATCATAGATATCTCCCCTTTCCGCCTTTAATGTCGATGTTGTAGTAATTTGATCAAATGCTTTTTCTTTGTAATGATCATATAAAAAAAGATCGAGCTTGAGTACGTTGAATAATAGAAAACAACTGAATAGCATAAAAGTAATCAAAATAACCGAGGCCCTCTGAAATGTTTTTTTCTTACTTAATGAAATACCGCTTTTTAACATTTTAGTTCCTTTAAACAAAAAAATATAGCGACAACCAAACGGTCATCGCTATATTTTATGCACGTGATATTAAATTAATGTAGAAAATTAGTTTTCTTCTACGTTTGTCTCGTAGATAACCTCTTCCGCGTTATCCTCATAAACAAAAGTATCGGTATAACTTGTATCGGGCTTTTCAGCTGTCTGAGGAGCAAGGGAGTTTCCACCGGTAAGAGAGAATATACCGCAAGAAAGAATGAGAGCGCAAGCAGCAGCAGCAGAGCAAAGCGCTGATATAGATGTGCGCAAGGGGAAGCTCTTGATGGTTTTATCCTTAGCGGGTGCTTTTTTAACAGTAAGCTTGTCGTTAACGTATTCTACGATAGTCGCAAGAGAAGTGGTCTTGACAGTTGTTGTAGCTATCGGAAGATTTGATTCGGCTTTCTTATTAGCTTTCATAAGCATAAAATCGCCAACTGTGCATTCTGAGCCATTGTATATAACGGTAAATTGATTCTTCAAATTAGTATATAAAGCATCGTAGGGATTCATAACAGAAGTCATTTTTCTTCTCCTTAATCTATATTTTTTCCGCAACTCTAAGCTTTGCGCTTCTGGAACGCGGATTTTCTGTAAGTTCTTCCTCGGAAGGAAGAATCGGTTTCTTTGTAATTTCCTTTACGGAAGGCTTGTTTTGGCATACGCAAACAGGGAAGTCTCTCGGACAAGTGCAACCCCTTGAAAGCTCCTTGTACGTTTGCTTTACAAGTCTATCCTCTAATGAATGGAATGATATGATTGCAATTCTTCCGCTTGGCACAAGATTTGATGCCGCCGCTTTGATAACAGGAGTTATTGCGTCAAGTTCGGCGTTTACTTCAATTCTTATTGCCTGGAATGTTCTTTTTGCGGGATGAGGGCCGTCTATTCTCGAAGCTGCGGGAATAGCGCTCTTTATTATGTCTGAAAGCTCTTTTGTAGTTTCAATAGGCTTGTCCGCCCTTGCTTTGCATATTGCAGAAGCGATTCTCGGAGCGAATCTTTCTTCTCCGTAATCATATATAATTCTTTTTAAATCATTTTCAGAATAATTGTTAACTACATTATATGCGGAAAGGGGAGCGTCTGTGTCCATTCTCATGTCGAGCGGAGCGTCGTGCATATAGCTGAAGCCGCGTTCAGGAACATCAAATTGATGTGAACTGCATCCGAGATCGGCAAGTACACCTCCAAGATTTTCAACATTCAATCTGCGAAGATGTGCGCCAAGGGAAGAGAAGTTGTCATTGACAAAGGTAACTCTATCAAGATAATCCTTAAGTCTTTCGGTTGCGGCTGCAATTGCATTCTTATCTCTATCGAAACAAATAAGTCTTGAATTTGGTCCCATTCGTTTAGCGATTTCAAGAGAGTGGCCGCCGCCACCGGCGGTACAGTCAACGTATGTATAACCGTCTCTTATATTTAATGACTCGATACATTCAAAAAGGAGAACGGATGTGTGTGAAAAATTGATGCTCGACATATTCATTTTCCTTTCTAAACGTATATTAAAGACCGTATTGGTACATTGTTTCTCTGATCTTTTCGAGGTCTCTGTTCTTTTCGCGCTCGTTCCAGATTTCTTCGGACCAGATTCGTATCTGACGGCCACCGCCTACAAACACAATATTTTTGTTTATTTGAGCATGTTCTGCCAATCTGTCATCAAGAATGATTCTGCCGTTGGCATCGGGAACACACTTTTGAGCAATACCGAGCAAGAATTCTTGAACCTCAAGAGCTACCGTCTCTGGCAACTGTTGGATTTTGTCTACGTATATTTCCCAATCCTCTGCGGTATAAATGGAGAGGTATGTGTCAAATTTTCTTGTTATGTAGAACTCTTCGCCGAGCTCTTCACGGAATTTAGCAGGGATAAATACACGCTTTTTTGCATCAAGAGAATGCTTGAATGAACCGACGAATGACATCGTAACTCTCCTTTCGTTTTAAGATTGATTAGGGGAATAATTGGGAAAATACATCACTTTCCACCACTTTGCCCCACTTTGATACTATTATAATACTTTTTAAACAAAAAATCAATAGTTTTCTGAAAAAAAGTTAATTTTTTTTAAACTTATTATTTTTGACAAAAAAAGAGGTCAAAAAATCCAAAAAAGTATTCCATTATTGAGGTTTTTGTGGTAAAATATAGTACGAAAGGTTATTAAGCTACGGTAGCTTAGAGGTGTATATGTCGATTTTAAAGAAAATATTTGGAATAGGCAAGGATCCGAACAGCTTTGCATATAAGCTCGAACGTGCTAAGGAGCTGCACGGTCAAGCTGTTAAGTTCGTTACCGAGAGAATAGATGGTAACGAGGATATTATCGGTAGAGGAGGCGCTCTTGCTATTCACGAGGATAAGTTTATCGTTGACTCATCCGGCGATAGAATATTTGTGTGCTACATCAAAGAACTTGACGCAAGCTGGCTTATGAGTGGCAATGGCGCGGTTATAAGCGGTCCTAATTTGCTTGAGGACGGAAAGATAAGAACTATAACGGTACACTTTGTATACCATCGCAAATGATTTACGTGGAGGCTTATATATGAGAGATAGAAAGACGTCTGCGATTATTTTAGCAGGTGGTGTCGGAAGTAGGATGAATAGCGATAAGCCAAAGCAATTTATGGAGATTTTAGGAAAAACTGTTATCTCACGATGTGTTTGCGCTTTTGATCGCTCTGAACTTGTAGATGAGATCGTTGTAGTCGTTAAGGAAGATGAGTTCGAAACAGCTGAAAAACTTTTAGAATCGGATATAAAAAACAAGCCGTGGAAACTGGTTAACGGTGGGGCGTGTAGAGCAGAATCTGCAAAAAATGGCTTTTATGCGGTATCCTCAGATGTCAATTACGTAGCTATTCATGATGCAGCGAGATGCCTTGTAACACCGGATATGATTGACAAAACAATCTCTGCTGCTCATATTCACGGAGCCGCTACAGCTGTATGTAATGTTTCGGATACTGTTAAATTGGTTGATAAAAATGGCAAAATTGTGTCTACAATACCACGGGAGCAAGTATTTAGAGCGCAGACACCGCAAGTCTTTTCGAAATCATTGTACTCAAAAGCAATGGAATCGTGTCAAGATCTTGCGTCTATTACAGATGATAACATGCTTGTTGAGAATATTGGCGGTAACATATTCGCTGTGGATTTAGGTCCGAGTAATATTAAAATTACTACAGCTGACGATATTTTGCTCGCTAAAAAAATACTTGCCGAAAGGGGAGAAGGATCTATGTGTGGATTCAGAATTGGACACGGATATGATGTGCATCAGCTCGTTGAGGGCAGACGTCTTATCATCGGTGGCGTAGATATTCCTTATGAAAAGGGATTGCTTGGGCATTCTGATGCCGACGTGCTTTTGCACGCTATAATGGATTCTTTACTCGGAGCGGCAGGGCTTGGTGACATAGGTAAGCATTTTCCCGATACAAATGAGAAGTACAAGGGAGTATCCAGCTTACATTTATTGACTTTGGTGGCTGATCTTTTGCGCAGCAAAGACATTTCGGTGGTCAATGTTGATGCGACTCTTGTAATGCAACGTCCTAAAATTTCATCGTATGTCCCTAAAATGATATCTAACATAGCCTTTGCTCTCGGTATTACCGAAGACCGTGTAAACGTGAAGGCTACAACCGAGGAACATCTTGGATTTACCGGTCGGGGAGAAGGGGCAAGCGCTCACGCCGTGTCGATGATATCTATTAACTAAAAAAGCTGCCTTTTTACAGACAGCTAATAAAATAAGCGCAACAACGCCGATCACTTTTGATACGTCTTTCTTTTTAATGTCGGCGAGCGTTGTTTTGCGCTGGTGGTTTCATATATATAGTATGATAAAAATAATAAAGTGTTACTAATTTATGAGGTGTTTATGATAAAGGTATCTCCTTCTATTCTTGCGTGTGATTTGTCAAGACTGCTCGAAGAGGTTAACGGAATTCAGCAAGCCGGCGCGGATATGGTACATATTGACGTTATGGACGGTATGTTTGTTACCAATATTTCGTTTGGACTTCCCGTGATTGAATCGTTAAGAAAAAATACCGATATGTTTTTTGACGTGCATTTAATGATCGAAAAGCCTGAAAGGTACATAGGTAGATTTATTGATTCCGGAGCTGACCTGGTAACGTTTCATTATGAGGCGACTGAAAATCCCGGACTTGCGCTTGAACTTATAAGATCGAGGGGAAAGATGGCTGGAATTTCCGTCAAGCCGGGAACCGATATTCAAGAGATATATCCTTTACTGGAAAAGTGCGATCTTGTATTGATAATGACTGTAGAGCCGGGATACGGCGGACAAGCATTTATGCCTGAAATGCTTGATAAGATAAGGAGTCTTAAAGCAGAGATTGATCGTCGAGGACTTAAAATTGACATTCAGGTGGACGGTGGAATAAACGATAAAACAGGCGCTCTTGTAAGAGAGGCTGGTGCTAATAATCTTGTTGCCGGCAGCTATGTCTTTAAGGCAAAAGATAAAAAACAAGCAATTGATTTGCTTAGATAAAAAATCATTTTCTTAAGATAAACAAAGGCAGAATATAAAAAACGAAAAGTAAAAACGGACTTTGAAGAGTCCGTTTTTACTTTTAACTATCTAAATCAAGGTCGCCTTGACCGGCTAATTGTTTACTTGAAGTTGTCGTGGAAAAAGGAATTCCGAGATGATCGTATGCGAGTTTAGTTGCACATCTTCCTCTTGGCGTTCTTGCGAGGAATCCAATTTGCATAAGGTAAGGCTCGTACACATCCTCTATGGTTACAGGCTCTTCGCCAATGGTTGCGGCAAGTGTTTCAAGTCCAACGGGACCTCCGGCGTAATATCTTATTATTGCTTCAAGCATTTTTCTATCGGTGTTGTCTAAACCGAGATCATCTATCTCAAGAGCAGTTAGCGCTGTAGTAGCAATTTCCGAAGTGATTGTTCCGTTTCCGATTACAAGCGCAAAGTCTCTTACGCGCTTGAGAAGTCGGTTTGCTATACGGGGAGTTCCTCTGGAGCGTGAAGCTATGCCGAGCGCGCCGTCATCTGTGATAGCTATGCCGAGTATTCCGGCCGAGCGCTTTACTATTGCGGCAAGCTCTTCGTTGGTATAAAGCTCGAGCTTAAGTAAAACACCGAATCTATCACGCAGGGGAGACGTAAGCTGCCCTGCGCGCGTTGTAGCGCCAATTAAAGTGAATTTTGGTATAGGGAGTCTAATAGATCTTGCGCTCGGACCTTTTCCGATGATGATATCGAGCGCGTAATCCTCCATTGCGGGATAAAGTATTTCTTCCACCGCGCGTGAGAGACGGTGTATTTCGTCAATAAATAGAACGTCGCCTTCGTTTAGATTAGTAAGTATTGCCGCCAGATCGCCTTGCTTTTCTATCGCGGGTCCTGAGGTGGTTCGTATGTTTACACCCATCTCATTTGCAATAATTCCTGAAAGAGTGGTTTTACCAAGACCGGGAGGTCCGTAAAGAAGCACGTGATCGAGAGGCTCCGAACGCAATTTAGCGCTTTGTATGTAGACCTTGAGATTAGCCTTAGCTTTCTCTTGTCCTACATAGTCCTCTAAGGTCTTGGGGCGTAAATTATTTTCTACTTCGGCATCCTGATTGGAGTCGTATTCATTTGAAACTATTCTGTTTTCAAAGTCGAATTCATTGATTTCTTCGAGCATAGTTATATCCTTTCAGTAAGCTTCTATCTTGCGAGCTTTTTAAGCGCGGCCTTTATGATCATTCCGACGTCAAGCGAGGGATCGATACCACCGAGCGCTTTGATTACCGAGCTTCTGTCATATCCAAGCACGATGAGGGCTTCTGTTGCTTCTGCGAGATTACCTGTAGATACGTGTTGAGCCGTTGCTCCGGTGCTTCCGGCGGTTTTTTCGATAGCAGATGAGGGAAGAAAGTCCTTCGCGACCTTGTCCTTAAGCTCAAGTACTATTCTCGCGGCTGTTTTTGCGCCTATATTAGGCGCTTTAGATATACCTTTGATATCTTCAGTGCATATAGCCATAGCAAGTCTATCTGCAGACATAATAGACAAAATGCTCATCGCCGCCTTAGGACCGACACCGCTTACGCCTGTGAGTAAATTGAAAGCGTGTCTTTCTTCATTCGATCCGAATCCGAAAAGCTCTATACCGTCCTCTCGTACGGCAAGATATGTAAAGAGCTTTACCGTCTGACCAAGCTTGGAAGCGAGAGATTCTGAAGTTATAAGGCTTACGGTAAGCTTGTATCCAACACCGCCGCAATCAATGACGCAGGTGTTGATATCTCGGAGGGCTAACTCTCCGCTTAAGTAATAAAACATATTTACCTCTGGTTCTATATTATTTTGCGGTAACGATAATTTTCTTGATCATTTTCTCAAATGCGGATCTTTCTATTGTAAGATCACGTCCGCAACCGTCACATACTATACGTATGTCCGATCCTGTGCGCAGAACTGTAAAAGTATCACAACCGCATGGGTGCTTCTTTTTTAGAGAAATTTTGTCGTTTACGTCAAAACGAATTATCGTCGCCATATCTTTACCTCTTTAATTTAACATACGATGAAGTTCGGCTCGGTAGAAAAACCGTTTTCGCAAGTGATTTTAATCTGATATGATCCGGTTATAGCTTCATCTAAGTTAAGAGTTACACGGTAATCGGGGGAATATCCCGAACCTATAGAGTAGAATTTCGCACCGTCAAAGGCGTAGAACTCATATTTTCCCCAAAGCGCACCGAGGAACGAAATGGTGTCAAACGGATATATACCACCGAAGTTTATAATAGCTTCTTTTCGATCTTCGCTGATGCTTATAGCAGCGGTTGATAGCGTCGCGAGATTCTCCTTGATTATTGCCGTGGTTGGATCCGTCTTGTCCTCTTCGTAGTAGTGCAAAGAAAGCTGCCTTAATGTAACGGGCGCCGTTATGCCCTTAATAGTGAGTCTTAGCTTTTTGCAGGATACCGTCTTAAATCTTGTTGCCTTGAGATATCCGACTGACGTTCCTTCCGCAATCGTTATAGGCTTACCTTGATCCATTGCTTCGAGCTTAAAAGATGTTATTCTTTCGCCAAGTTCGATTTTTTCACCAAGCAAAAGTACGTTGTACGCATACTCGTCATCTAACTGAATATCTATTACTGCCTCGTTTTTTGCCTCATTTGTGGCAAAAAACAGGTTATTATCCGGTAGGATAACGTTTTCAATTTCAGTTCCGCTGCAATAAGTACTGTCTGATGAAAGCTTCGCATTGTCGGCAAAGTTTACAGACAGCATTTTATTTATTCTTCTGTTGGATTCAATAGCGTTTTTAACATCTGTATCGTGTAGACGTCCTCGTCTATCCGGTGGGAAATTAAGGAGCATCATAGCATTTCTACCAATGGATTTGAACCAAATGTCGTCGAGCATACTTGGTGTTTTTACCCTTGTATCCTGGTCATCGTGGTAGAACCAACCGGGACGGATGGAGACGTCTACTTCTGCGGGAACATACATCTCACCACCTATAACGCCACGATTGATATCCTCGATAACTTCGTTTCTTATCATATCGTAATTGATAGATGCGTAATGAGTGCTTCCTGCATATCCTGCTTCATTTCCAACCCATCTTTGTTCTGCGTATGCCGCCGCGCCCATAGACGCGAAAATAACGGCATCGGGCTGGTATTTTCTGACGGTATACGCCCATAAACCATAATCGTAAACTGCGTTTACACTTCCGGCGCCATCCCACCAGATCTCGTCGATGGTGCCGTATTCGGTTAATATTTCAGTAAGCTGATTTACGTAGTATTGCGTATATTCGGCCGTTCCCCAATAGGGCGCGTTTCTATCCCATGGAGAAACGTATATTCCTATCTTAAGTCCGTATTCTCGACAGGCATCGGTAAATTCTCTCACAAGATCTCCGTTACCGTTCTTGTAAGGGCTGTTTTTTATAGAATGCTCGGTGTATTTGGAGGGCCAAAGGCAAAAACCGTCGTGGTGCTTTGCCGTAAGGATAGCCATTTTAAATCCCGCAGTCTTTACGTTGCGTATCCAACTTCTTACATCGGTGTCGGAAGGGTTGAATATACTTGTATCCTCCGCGCCATTCCCCCATTCAGCATTGGTGAAGGTATTTACTCCGAAATGGAAGAAAGCCTTTTTTCCGATCTCGTACATTTTGAGTTGGCGGTAATTCGGAGTCGCTCCGTACGGTTTAATTCCAAAGAAATGGTTATTCATTATTAGTCGCCATCGCTATATAAGGATTTATAGCTACCTTTCTTGGTTGATTTCGTATTTTTGCGCGAGTTTTTCGCATTGAGCTTATCATCCGCTTTGTTAATTGCTTTTCTGGCGTAGTGAACTATAGCGAATATAACAAAATATGATACGGTGTATAGGATGATAGCTACGAATACCGAAGCGGGTCTTTGAGATGATATGTTGCCTGAAAGTATGAAAATGAAGCAAAAGGCTACGAGTAATACGAAGTAATGTATTATGCACTTTAAGCCCTTTTTAAATTTTAGTTCCTCGTACATAAATTCCGCTGCGGAAATGATAAGTCCGAACGTAAGTATCAAGGCAAACTGCTTAGGCGCTATAGACTTGGACACAAGCTGGCTCATAGCGGCAAATATGTAAAAGAAAGTTAATATAAGAACTGTGTATCCACAGCCCTTAAGAAATAGGTTGTTGATCCTTCTCATTATAGGGTCTCCCGTAAGGTATAATATACATAACCATTTTATCATATCAAAGCTGATATTTCAAGGTTAAAACAATATTTTTTTAAATAATTTCACCTTAACGAATATAAGATCACTTTCGATAAATGTACTTATGCCCGATATTACTCTTTAGGTGTCAAATACACATATCAAGGATAAATCGAACGATTGTTGGAAAAATGTAGATCTAATAAAAGACTATGCATAAGAAATCGTAGACACTGGAAACGAGACAAAAAATGAAAAAAAGAATTCAAGCAATTTTGAGGTCACCCTCTAGTTTTCCGAGTCTTTCATCGGCGTCCGCTTGAATTCTTTGGTACTATTGTATCAAAACCTTTAGCAAAAGTCAATAGTCTATAGAAAATTCGCAGAGAGACTGTAAAGTTAATATATTTTTGAAAGTTCACCGAGAAAAATTGTGAACACTTCATTTTTGACCTTCTACTTTTTCGTGAATATGGAAGACGTATCACTCTTTTTGTACAAAGTGCATAATTTTGAATTCGATTAGTTTCGCATTGAATTTGTGCGAGCTTCCGAAAATACAAAAAATGATTGCAAATTGGTAAAATACGGTGTATAATTCTTGTAAAAGGGGAATTTCCCCGACAATGACTAAAGGAGTTTAGCGGTTCTTCTTAGTCCTACTAATACCTTGTTTTCAAGGTATACAATAATGCGATAGAGAAGTTCTTGCGCTTCTTTGCATTGAGGGTGTTTTGCAATATGGTCCTCAAGAGCAGAAACGAGTGCAAGGGCTTCTTTTTTTATGAATAACTGTATAAAATTTGCAAAAAAAAGATATTGACATTTACCGTTTTAAACCTTGACAAAAAAATATATAAAATGTATAATATATAATATGACAAAAAATATTCGCGAGGATTTTATTATGAATAGAAAAATAGCGAGAGAAAACGCATTTATACTTCTTTTCGAAAAGGCGATCAAAACCGAGGAGACCTTCGAGGAAATATTCGTTAAGGCTACAGAGGAGAGAGCGCTCGAGGTAGATGATTATGTTAAGCAGGTGTTTTTCGGAAATGCCGAAAATGAAAAAATCATCGACATGAAAATCGAGGAGTGCCTTGTAGGATGGAAGAAGGAGCGAGTTTCATACGTAGCGAAGGCGATTTTGAAGCTCTCGTCTTACGAGCTTATGTTTATGGAGGATATTCCTATTAAGGTATCCATAAACGAGGCTATTGAATTGTCTAAGAAATATGATGACGATAAGGCTTACGTTTTTGTTAACGGAGTACTTAACAAGATCGCTGAAAGCATAGGCAGAAAATGAGTGGCAAAAGAGTTATACTCGGCATAGATACGAGTAACTACACCACGTCGGCAGCGCTTTTAACGGAAAGCGGAGAGCTGATAGTTAACGTTAAGATTCCGCTACCGGTAGCAGAAGGCGAAAGAGGTCTGCGTCAATCCGAGGCGGTATTCTCGCACGTTAAAAATATGCCTATCGCTATGGCAGAGATACGTGAAGCTCTCGGTGGAGAAAATCCCGTAGCCGTTGGTGTCAGCGCAAGACCAAGAAACGTTGAAGGGTCGTATATGCCTTGCTTTCTATCCGGCGTCGCGGTAGCAGAGGGAATTGCCGCGACCGTCAACGCGCCGATTTTTAAGTTTTCGCACCAGTGCGGTCACATTATGGCGGCGTTGTATTCATCGGATTCTGAAAAGCTTATGGAGCAGCGCTTTGCTGCCTTCCATATTTCCGGTGGAACAACAGAGCTATTGATTGTAGAGGGCGCAGAGGTTGGATTCAAAGCAGAGCTTGTTGGCGGCACAAAAGATCTCAATGCCGGTCAGGTTATTGATCGTATAGGAGTATTTCTCGGTATGCCTTTTCCCGCCGGTCCGCATCTTGAAAGGGCGGCGTTGGAATACAAGGGAAAGGTGCCGAAAAGAAAAGTATCTGTGGACGGTACTTACGCGAATTTATCCGGACTTGAGAATATGGCGCGTAAGCTTTTTGCAGAAACCGGAAATATTTCTATGGTGGCCGCATTCGTTTTTGAATATATAGGCAACTCGATATTAGAGATGTGCAACGCGTTTGTGGATAGATACGGAAATATGCCTTTTGTTTTTGCGGGCGGCGTTATGTGTAATTCTATTATTAAGCGAAAGCTTTCCGAAAAGTTCGATGCTCGTTTTGCCGAGCCTCGTATGTCAAGCGACAATGCTGTCGGAATAGCCGAGCTTACAAGAATGGCATTTTTAAAATAAAGAATAAAATGGGAGGGCGATATGGACATTTCTTTGTTAAGAGAGAGAAACGACACGACTTTTTCCGTCTCTGAGTTAAATGAATTCATCAAAAATATGTTTGATAACAATCGCCTTCTCGGATCGGTATACGTAAAGGGAGAGATATCCAACTTTGTTAATCACCGTAGTGGGCATCTTTACTTTTCATTGAAGGATGAGAGCGGACAAATGAAGGCCATTATGTTTAGGTCTTCCACTCTTAAGCTAAAATTTGTGCCGGAAAACGGTATGAAGGTTACGGTATTTGGATCCGTGACAGTATTTCCGCGTGACGGTGTGTATCAGATGTACGTTACTTCTATGCAACCGGATGGCGTGGGTGTGCTGTATCTTGCCTACGAGCAATTGAAGGCAAGGCTAGAGGCAGAAGGGCTTTTTGATAGTGAGCATAAGCAACCGATATCTCGCTTTCCTGAACGTATAGGCGTTATTACATCTCCTACCGGCGCAGCCATAAGAGATATCATCAACGTTATAGGAAGACGTTATCCTCTTGCAACAGTATATATATATCCTGCATTGGTGCAAGGTGACGGAGCCGCAAAAACCTTGATAGAAGGCATTGATTATTTTGATAGATCGCAGCTTGTGGATACAATCATAATCGGAAGAGGCGGCGGTTCAATAGAGGATTTGTGGGAGTTTAATAACGAAGACCTCGCAAGACGTATTTATGAATGTACGGTACCTGTGATATCTGCCGTAGGTCATGAAACGGATTTCACCATTTGCGATTTTGTTTCAGATCTCAGAGCTCCTACTCCATCTGCGGCAGCGGAACTGGCAGTTCCTGATGTAAAGGATCTTGCGATGATAATCGATTCGTTATCAGACCGCGCGGATAGAGCTCTTCTGAGAATTGCGGAAAAAGCAAGAATTCGTTTGCAAAGAAATGTAGAAAGTAAAGCACTATCTGATTTTTCTTCGAAAATCGAGGCGCTTGTGAACAACGTAGAAAATCTCCGAATATCCGCTGCGGCGGCATATGAGTCTGCTTTATCTAATAAAAAGATTGAATTTATCAAAAACGTAACTAAGCTGGAAGCATTAAGCCCTCTCAGTGTTTTAGCGAGAGGCTATTCGGTTGTCCATAAAGAAGGACGTACCGTGGTGAGTATATCCACGGTGAATGCCGGAGATGATATCAAGGTTCGTTTGAATGATGGCTCGATTTGCGCCACAGTGACTTCAAAAGAGGTGAATTTATGAGTAAAACAATAAAATTTGAAGAAGCGATAGCTAAGCTTGAGGATGCTGTCAGACTTATCGAGTCGGGAACACTTTCTCTTGACGAGAGTATAGATAAGTATGAGGAAGCTTTGAAATACGTTAAGATTTGCAACGAAACTCTAGAAAAGGCAGAGCAAAGAGTCAAAATACTTACGCAAGGAAGCGACGGAACCGTGAGCGACCGTCCGTTTATTCAAGATGAGAATTGACGTTTACCTTTCGGAAAACGGTATGGTTATGAGTCGCACCGAGGCAAAGCGATTTATTGACGAGGGCGCAGTAACCGTAAACGGAAAAACGATTTCCAAAGCGTCTTTTGACGTTGATGGAAGCGAGCAAATTTTTGTAGATAAGACGGTCAAAGAATTCGTCAGTCGCGGTGGACTTAAGCTTAAAGGCGCTCTTTCGGAATTTGGAGTCGATCCTATTGGCAAATTGTGCATTGATATAGGGGCTTCGAGTGGCGGATTTACGGATTGTCTTCTAAAATACGGCGCTTCCCATGTTATCGCTGTAGATTCCGGCAGCAATCAGCTCGTGGACATTATAAGGCGTGATCCGAGGGTCACGGTGTTTGAAAATTACAACGCCAGATATATGAAGGTAGACGATCTTGCTTATAAGCCCGCGTTGGCAGTAATGGACGTGTCATTTATTTCCGCTACTTACATAATTCCTGCGGTTTATGACATTTTAGATGAAAGTGCAGATTTTATCTGCTTGATCAAGCCACAGTTTGAGGTTGGAAAAAACGCGATAGGCAAGGGTGGAATAGTTAAGGATTCAAAAATGAGAGATCTTGCCGTAAAGAAAGTAACCGATTTTGCGGTTTCTTGTGGTTTTTCCTTAAAGGGTATTACTAAGTCTCCGATAAAAGGCGGGGATGGAAACGTGGAATTTTTAGCACATTTCGTAAAATGAAAGGTGTCTTCAATATGAAAAATGTAATTGTAGTCCCAAACGTAAGCAAGGATAAAGGCTTTAGCGTGACTGATAGAATCGTTGAAAAGCTTGTATCGATAGGGATGAATGTTTTTATAGATAGCACTATTGAGTATACAAATAGCGCTGTCAATGTTTACGATAACGTTCCGGATAATATCGATCTGATCGTAGTTATCGGAGGGGACGGATCCGTGATCGACGCATCGCAAATGGCGATAGATATGGACGTTCCATTATTAGGAATAAATCTTGGTAGGCTTGGTTATCTTGCAGAGGTTGAGGTTGACGATATTTCAACGTTGGAGAAGATCGTTGATGGAAGCTATTCTATAACGGAAAAAATGCTTCTTTCCGTTGCTTTTAAAAACAACGTTGCGATCGATAGATATGCCGTAAACGATGTGTCTGTGTCACGTGACAGCTTGTTTAATATTGCAGATATAAGAGTAGAGGACTCATCAGAAAATAGTGTGAAGATTAGGGCCGACGGAGTGATTTTATCTACTCCTCAGGGATCTACGGCGTATTCATTCTCGGCGGGAGGGCCCATTGTCGCTCACGATGTTGAGAGTGTGCTTCTTACCCCGGTAAGTTCGCATTCCTTCTTCAATAGATCGGTTTTATTTAACTCTTCAGAGATCATCAAAATAACTAATATGGGACAATTTGACCTGAACGTAAATGTTGATGGAAGAAGCGTTGGATCTATTGCCTCGGGAGAATATTGCTTGGTGAAAAAGGCTGATAAACACGTTAAAATGCTGACGTTTAAAAAGAACAGTATGTTTACGAGCTTATTTAAGAAAATGAGAATTTTAGGAGATATAGACTAATGAAAAATGCAAGACAAAACAAGATCCTCGAGCTTATCGAGGAGTATGAAATCAGCACACAGGAGGCTTTGATACAGAAGCTTGCTGAATATGGATTTGAATCTACGCAGACGACTATATCCAGAGATATACGTCAACTTCATCTTGTTAAAGGCCCTACCGGACGCGGTACGTATAAATACATCGCTCCGGAGGTTAGAGGTGGTAAGGGAGCGCCCGGACATAATTCAGCGCTTACCGATTCTGTTTTGAAGATAGAGTCTGCTCAGAATATAGTTGTAATCAAGACTATGGCAGGAATGGCTAATGCTATCGCGGTTTGCGTCGATTCTCTTAAAATCAAGGATATCGTAGGATCCGTTGCCGGTGACGACACTATATTACTTGTGGTTAAAACAAGCGAAAAGGCATATGATCTTGAGGTAGAGCTCAAGAACGTTTTCGGACATTGATCAGAAAGGATTTACGATAATGCTTCATTCGTTGCATATCGAAAATATAGCGGTCATAAAGCGTATCGATCTTGAATTTTCCAATGGATTCATGGTTATAAGCGGAGAAACAGGCGCCGGTAAATCTATAATAATTGATAGTATAAATTTGATACTCGGTGCCAAGGCTGATAAAGAGATCATACGCCACGGAGAAGCTACGGCTATAGTCAGCGCTTTATTTACTGACTTATCTGATATAACGGTAGGACAGTGCGCAGAGCTGGGCATATTGCTTGATGACGAAAAAAGTATTTTGGTGCAGAGAACATTGTCTATTGACGGTCGTTCAGCTGTAAAAATAAACGGTAGAACGGTAAACTTATCTGTTTTAAGACAAATCGCCCCCGGACTTGTCAATATACATGGGCAGAGCGATACGGGCGCGCTTGCCGATCCTGAGAAGCATATAGAATTAGTAGACGTATATTCTGCGTCAGGTGATATTTTAGCTGGATACCGTGAGATTTATTATCAGCTCGAAAATGTGCGAAAAGAAATTTCCGACATTACAAAAAAAGAGGCCGAGAGAGAAAGATTGAAGGAAATTCTTGCTTATCAGATCAAGGATATCGATGCTGTTAAGCTTCATGACGGTGAAGAAGAGGAATTGATCGATAAAAAGGTCAAGATCAAAAACAGCGAGAAAATAACAAAAAATTCTGAGTTTGTATACAAGGCCTTGCGTGGAAGCGAGAAGGGTAGCGTTACCTACTTGGTGGATAGAAGTATTACGGCTTTGACACAGCTTTCAGGTGTGATCCCATCTTATGAGGGATTTGCTGAGAAGCTACGAGATGCGCTTTCTGCGGTTGAGGACGTTGCCGAAGAAGTTTACGCCATTCTTGAAGAGGTTGACGACGATCCAACGTCCACACTTAATGAAATAGAGTCAAGACTTGACAAAATAAGCAAACTTAAGAGAAAGTACGGCTTGACAGTAAAGGACGTTCTCGAATTCAGAGATAGAGCTAAGGCAGAGCTTGACGCCTTGGAAAATTATGAAGGAACTCTCGATTCCTTGAAGAAAAAAGAAGAGAAATTATATCAACAGGCGCTTATTATCGCCGATGAAATTCATAAGCGCAGAGTTGATTCGTCAAATGTACTTAAAGATAAAATATGCGAAATACTCGAATTCCTTGATATGCCGGGAGTAGTATTTTACGCTTCGATAAGCTCTGATGAAGAAGGCGATAAAAAAATACTTAACAGAGACGGATACGATAAACTTGAATTTTATTTCAGCGCCAACAAGGGGGCTGAACCGCAGTCTCTTGCCAAAATCGCCTCAGGTGGTGAAATTGCAAGAGTTATGCTTGCGCTTAAGAGCGTTATTGCGGATAAGGATGGGGTTTCCAGCGTAGTTTTCGATGAGATAGACACCGGTGTGTCCGGAAAGACCGCGAGAAAAATAGGATTGCGAATGCGAGAGATGTCGAAGGAACTTCAGATTTTCTGCGTAACACACAGCGCACAAATAGCCTCTCTTGCCGATACACATTACCTCATAAGCAAGAGCGATGTTAATGGCGCTACCGAGACGGCTGTTAGGGCGCTTGATTATGATGGTCGCGTTAAGGAGCTTTCGCGTATTCTTGGTGGTATAAACGTTACGGATGCGCAGCGCGCGGCGGCAATCGATATGCTCAACGAAAGGTAATTAATGATTAGTGATTCGTTTTTTCAAGGGCTTTAAAAAAGACGGAATGTGAATTTTATGAGCACGTTGATATTTCCTCAATGTCGAGCATTAGGATATCTACTGTTGTAAGGGCGATTGTTTATCCCAACAGCGAGGAAAAACTTATAAAAGCTATCGATGTATTAAGAGATATGCAGATACCGTTTTGTGTACTCGGTGGTATGTCAAACGTACTATTTAGGAGTGCGTTATTTGAGGGAGTTGTAATAAAAACGACAAAAATCAGGCAAAAAAGTTTGGCAGAACGTGAACTCACCATTTCATGTGGAACACATCTGAGCTTGGAGATAAATGAAATATCCAAGCAAGATCTTGGCGGTATGGAGGGGTTGTGCGGAATTCCGGGTACTGTGGGTGGAATGGTAAAAAACAACGCCGGCGCTTATGGATACGAGATCTCTGATACGTTTAAAATGGCATCGTGTTATATTCCTGACGATAATCGTATTATTAGATTATCACGCCAAGAAATGATGTTCTCGTATCGCAGTAGCATTCTTCATCATATAAGGGCGATACTAATAAACGCAACGTTTTCTTTGGTACCTACGTCTTATGCGGAGGTGAGAGAAAAAATAGATGCTTACAGGCATCATAGATTAGAAAGTCAGCCGATTAATCATCCTTCACTCGGAAGTGTATTCAAGCGTTGTAATGGTGTCGGAGCCGGGTATTACGTAGATAAAGCCGGATTAAAGGGCTATAGAATCGGTGGAGCGCAGATTTCCGATAAGCATGCGGGATTTATCATTAATGCAGGAAACGCTACCGCCCAGGATTATATCAAGCTTGTTGATTTTATAAAAAACAAAGTGTATTTGGATTTTTCAGTAGAGCTTGAAGAAGAAATAGAAATTATAGAATAAGAACAAGGAGGAAGCCGTGTCTTTTTCACAGGACCAAAAGATAGACATTATATCTCAACCTGTAAGATCGAGCTGTTGTAAGCGCGCGATCTTACATGGCGTTTTGACGGTGCGCGGAAAAATAGAAAACGATAACATCTTGATATCGGTAGACAGCGCGGATACGGCGGAATTTTTGAAGAATATTATCCTTGACGTTTATTCCAAGGATGCCGAAGAGGTTATATCAACTACAGGTGGAAGACGTAAAATCATTTCGTTTAACGCCAAGTCTGCGGCAAGATATATTAACGAGCTATCGGAAAATGGAATAGTTTTTTCAGAAAAATGTCCCCTTTGCCAATCCTATTTTCTCAAAGGATTGTTTATAGCTGCCGGTAGAGTATCCGACCCGGTGAAGCAATATTCGCTTGAGTTTTCCGTTGGCGACCGCGCTGATGCGTTGATCGATTTCTTTTCCTCAATAGGATTTTCTCCTAAGTTGTCGATTAAAAAGAATGAAACTATCGTTTATTTCAGAAATTCGGCTGCAATCGAGGATTTTTTTGCTCTGTCAAATATGAACCAAGCGGCATTCGATATTATGAATGCGAAAATAAAGGGTGAGTTGAGAAATACGGCTAACCGTATTGCCAACTGTGAAACAAATAACATTGATCGCGCGGTATCGGCATCGATATCGCAGATAACTCTCATAGAGGAGCTCATTGAGCGAGGATTGATCTCACTTCTTCCCGAGGAGCTTGAAAGAACGGCGAGATTCAGAATGGAGCATAGAGATATGTCTTTGTCCCGACTTGCAGGAGAAATCACTCCTCCTATATCCAAATCCGGGCTCTCGCATAGGTTAAAGAAAATTACGGAAATGGCCGAGAACATACTGAACGGTAAGCTCGACGAAATCTGAGAAAGGAAGTGTTTTATGGGTGAATTCGTTCATCTTCACCTTCATACCGAATATAGTTTGCTTGACGGTGCGACAAGAATTTCTACAATAGCCGATAAAGCGCTTTCTGATGGTCAGACAGCCGTCGCTATAACCGATCATGGCGTTATGTATGGCGCTGTAGAATTTTATAATTCGCTTAAAGCAAAAGGAATAAAGCCGATAATAGGATGCGAGGTGTACGTTGCTCCGCGCGGACGCTTGATGAAAGAAGGCAAAATAGATAATTCCGGACACCACCTCATACTTCTTTGTAAGAATGAGACGGGGTATAAAAACCTATGTTATATGGTGTCGGAGAGCTTTATAAACGGCTTTTATTCAAGACCTCGTATTGATATGGAGCTTTTACGCGATCATCACGAGGGACTTATCGCATTATCCGGATGCATAGGCGGCTGTATTCCTCAGCTGATACTTGCCGGTACGATGCCTGATGCCGAGAAGCAAGCGCTTGAAATGAAGGAGCTTTTTGGTGATGATTTTTACCTTGAGGTTCAAAACCATGGTATGGATGAGGAAAGACGAGTAGCTTATGCGCTTAAGCTGATAGGTGAAAAATGTGGAATTCCTCTCGTTGCTACCAATGACGTGCATTATCTTGAAAAAAGCGACGCGGACATTCAGGCAACGCTTATGTGTGTTCAGACTAACAGCGTTTTGACCGAGGGCAGACCTTTCGGATTTGAAACTGATGAATATTACTTTAAGACCGCCGATGAGATGAAGGCTTTGTTTTCATCCTTCCCGGGTGCTATTGAAAATACCGTTAAGATTGCTGAAAAGTGCAATTTTGACTTTACCTTCAATCAGCTTCACTTGCCTAATTTTGAACCAGAGGGCGGTCTTACACATAGAGAAAAGCTACGTCTTGATGCGTATCACGGATTTGTTGAGCGCGCAGAGAAGGGAAGATTTGATTTTTCAAAGAACTCAAAAGACGTATATATGGATAGAATGGAGTACGAGCTTTCCGTCATAGATAAGATGGGATTTAATGCGTATTTCCTGATAGTGAGCGATTTTGTTGCTTTCGCTAAGCGAAATGATATACCCGTAGGTCCCGGCAGAGGCTCGGGAGCAGGTAGCTTGGTAGCCTTTTGCATAGGTATAACAGACGTAGATCCTATAGCATTTGATCTTCTTTTCGAGAGATTTCTTAATCCCGAGAGAGTATCTATGCCTGATTTTGATATTGATTTTTGCTATAACCGTCGCGAAGAGGTTATAGAATACGTAAAGCGTAAGTATGGTGAGGATAAGGTCGCTCAGATCGTTACGTTTGGTACCTTGGCGCCTCGTATGGCGGTACGAGATGTCGGACGAGCTCTTGGTCTTCCTTACGGTAAGGTAGATACAATAGCGAAAATGATTCCGTTTGATGCTGCAAGTATCGATGATGCTCTTGCCAATAAAGACTTGCGTAAGGAGTATATCGAAGACAACGAGGTTAGAAATCTTCTTGAGGTTAGTCGAGGAGTCGAGGGGATGCCAAGACACGCCTCCACACATGCGGCAGGTGTTGTTATTACCGAGAAGCCTACGTGGGAATATGTTCCGCTGTCATATAGTGGAACCGGTGTCGTAACGCAGTTTGATATGAATACTGCCGCGTCGTTAGGACTTGTGAAGTTTGATTTCCTTGGACTTCGATACATTACGGTTATTCATGACGCCGAACAGCTCATACGACGCAGAATTCCCGATTTTGATATATCCAGAGTCCCGTTTGATGATAAGAAAACCTTTAAGCTACTTTGCGATGCAAAGTCAGATGGTGTATTCCAGCTTGAGTCCGGAGGAATGAAGGCTGTGCTTTCAAGACTTTCTCCGAGCTGCTTTGAGGATATCATTGCGTGTATTGCTCTTTTCCGTCCCGGTCCTATGGATTCGATCGACAAGTTCATTGCGAGAAAGCATGGAAAGGAAGCTACTGTATATAAGATTCCCGCATTAAAAGATATACTTGACGTCACCTACGGTTGTATAGTATATCAGGAGCAGGTAATGCAGATTTGCAGAACGCTTGCCGGATACTCCTATGCGAGAGCGGATATAGTGCGCAGAGCAATGTCTAAGAAGAAAACGGATGCTATGCAGGCAGAGAGAGAGGCGTTTCTTGATGGATGCGTAGCTAACGGTATAGATAAAGATGATGCGGCAGACATATTTGATGAAATGGTCGGATTCGCTAAGTATGCTTTCAATAAGAGCCACGCCACAGTTTACGGTGTTACCTCATATAGGACAGCATACCTTAAAGCGCATTATCCCGCAGAATATTTTGCGGCGCTGCTTTCAAGTGTGCTCGATAACTCGAAAAAGCTAAAAGAGTATATCGCCGATGCGCACAAATTTGGTGTTAAGGTTTTGCCCCCCGATATAAATAATAGTGACGTAGATTTCACCGTTACTGATGGAAACATACGGTTTGGATTGCTCGCTATTAAAAACGTAGGAAGAGTTTTTGCAAATGCTGTAATTAAAAAAAGGCAGAATGAAAAGTTTGAATCGTTTGATAAATTTGTCAGCAGAATGGCGGACAGTGATTTAAACAAACGTACGCTTGAGTATTTGATAAAATGCGGCGCTTTCGATTCACTCGGAGTGACGCGTAGCTCATTGCTAAGTTGCTATGAGAGCATAGTCGATTCAGAGCTTGATAGTAAACATTCTAACGTAGCCGGACAATTTGATTTGTTCTCAGTTGGATTTGGTGGTGATCCTATAGATCCGCCTCCTTATGAATATCCGAGTATTCCCGAATTTACTCTTCGAGAGCTTCTTGTTCTTGAGAAGGAAAGCTCCGGTATGTATTTCTCCGGGCATATGGCTGACAACTATTCCCGTCATATTGCGAGTCTTTCGGTTGATAAAATCTCTGATATACTCAACGATTTTGCAGAGGACGTCGCGGTATCCGATCCTAAGTACAAGGACAAATCATCGGTTAAGATAGCGGGAATTATAACAGCTAAAAAAACTAAGGTTACTAAAAACGGTTCGACTATGGCTTATCTTACGGTAGAGGATAGGCTTGGTGAGATCGAAGTGGTTGTCTTCGCTAAGCAGTATTCCTCGTTCTATTCTGAGTTGTATATTGACAACGCTGTATGTATACGTGGTAATATTTCAGCTGAGGACGGTGAAGAGCCGCAGATACTTTTAGCTTCTGTGGAAAAGCTTATTGCAAATTCAAGCTATGCAGATGAGAAAGCGGTTGAACCCGATAAAAAGAATATACTTTATATTAGAGTCAAGGATCAGAAGGATGAAAGAATTCCTCTCATATACCGTATGTCAGCGCTGAATCGTGGACAAACTCAGATTGTCCTTTTTGATGACAGCACACGAAAATCTTTGGCTATGAAGAATATACTTATAGATCCGTCGGACAAGGTTATTTCCAAATTGCGTGATATCTTTGGACAAAACGACGTTGTGTTAAGGTAAAATGTTAACTTTGAGGTGCAATAATGGTTGCTAACGTAATATTTGATATCATTCTCGTGGGTATATTACTTGCGGGTGCTGTTATGGGAATAAAAAACGGATTCATTGACACCGTTGCGCGTCCCGTAAAATTTGTTGCTACGATCGCTCTCGCATTCGCGCTTGCAAGCGTAGTTGGAACTGTGATAGTTGAGCCTATTATAGGTCCTGCAATTTCTAATAAGCTTACAGATACTCTTGTAGAAGAGTATTCCGAGATTACTGCCGCTACAGCGAACGAATCGTTGCCGACTCTTATTAAATTTGCGGCAAGTATGTGCAACGTTGATATTGAAGGTGTTGCTTCGACTGCTGACGGTGTGTTGGTTATAGAGGCAATCGCAGAGTCTGTTACCGCTCCGGTAATAGATATTATGAGCGTTATATTCGGATTTGTGATCGCATATTTCTTTGCTAAGGTGTTTCTCAATATAACAATGGCATTCATCAATTCTCTTGTAAAGAGAGGAGTTGTGGGCGCGGTTAACAAAACACTCGGATGTGTATTTTCTCTTTTCCTCGCTTTCGTTGCAGGATGGGCTTTGACATCGGTTTCGGAGTTTATACTCAACATCCCCATTATAGCTTCGGCTAATTGGGTAGAGGGATTTAGCGGAGGAGCGATCTATAAATTTTTCAGATCATTTACTCCTCTTGATCTTTTATTAAGTTTTTGATTTTAAGTAGGTATTTCAAATGAAATTACAAGTATGTGCCAGATGTAAAAAAAGACCGGCAATGGTCTTTATAACTCGTCTGGAAAAGGATAAATCCATAAACGAAGGATTATGTCTCGTTTGCGCGCAGGAAATAGGCATCAAGCCTGTGAACGATATGCTATCAAGAATGGGCATAGATGAAAATGAGATTGCCAATATGATAGAGGGATTTGATGCTAATCTTCCGGAGTTTAGCGGTGATGATGCCGATACTCCGGAGGGAAAGGTTCCTACGCTTAATCTCTCCGAGCTCTTTAATTTCGGAGGTCGTGAGGGAAAGCAGCAGGGAGGAAAAAAACAACAGTCTAAAAATCCCGATGTAGCTCCCGATAGAAAAAATCTTAACACCTTCTGCCATAATCTTAACGAAAAAGCAAAAGAAGGCAAAATAGATAATCTCATCGGCAGAGATAGAGAAATAGACAGAATCATTCAGATACTTTCTCGCCGTCAGAAAAACAATCCTTGCCTAATAGGTGAGCCGGGTGTTGGTAAAACAGCTATCGCCGAGGAGTTGGCAAAGAGAATAGTTGAAAGAAGAGTTCCTGCGCCATTGCTTAATATGGAAATTTGGCTTCTTGATCTTACTTCCTTGGTTGCCGGTACACAGTTCCGCGGTCAGTTTGAGTCTCGTATACTCGGACTTCTCAAGGAGATAAAGGCTGCCGGCAATATCATATTAATGATAGATGAGGTTCATAATATCGCCGGAGCAGGAGAAACCTCTGACGGTAGTATGAGCGCAGCCAACCTTCTTAAGCCGGCTCTATCTCGTGGCGAGATCAGAGTTATTGGAGCTACAACGCTTAAGGAGTATAGAAAGCATATAGAGAAGGATTCTGCTCTTGAGCGTAGATTCCAGCCTGTCAAGGTGGATGAGCCTTCAGTTGATGAAACAGTAGATATAATCAAGGGTATCAAAAAATACTATGAAGGTTTCCACGGTCTTAATATCTCAGATGATGTGGCGCGCGCCGCGGCTATCCTTTCAGAAAAGTATATTACC
This sequence comes from Eubacteriales bacterium, assembly GCA_045658205.1. Classification (GTDB taxonomy): domain Bacteria; phylum Bacillota; class Clostridia; order Oscillospirales; family CAG-272; genus UBA1740. The sequence goes on from JAZOUM010000084.1 coordinate 24,667, forward strand.
GATAGATTTTTGCCGGATAAGGCTATTGACCTGATAGATGAGGCGTCGGCAAAGGTTGCGCTGTCATCCTCGGAGCTTAATGAGCATAGACAGGCTGTAAAGCGACTTGCCGAGCTTGATACGGCTATATCTGAGCTTGAGCGAAAGCTTGAAAATCACGACGGT
>JAZOUM010000085.1:0-18213 GCA_045658205.1 Eubacteriales bacterium
CCTATTTGATGTATCCCATTCTTGAGCCGCACGGAGCTTCATACAGCTCGTTAGCGACCTTCTCACGCTTTACAATACAGTCCTCACTTAGACGTTCATTTCCTATCTCTACGTCACTTTCCAAGTTCCTTGATCTCGATAGATGCTACAGCGTATCGCGTATTTCGGTAGAGAATGGCAAGGAGCTTATCATTTACAACGTTCATAGCTCTGCTTACGGTGGAAGTGATGAGATACGTACCGCTCAGATGACTATGCTTATGAATGATATGAAGGCGGAATATGATAACGGAAATTACGTTATCTGCGGCGGTGATTTTAACCACGATTTTACCGGAGATTCCACTCAAAAGCTTAACGACGGTATGGGCACTCTCGATTTTGGATGGGCGCAGCCATTTCCCGATGACTTGATCCCTGATGGCTTCTCACGAGCTATCGGATATAAGGACGGCGAAATAAATCCCACCTGTCGCGACTGCGATATTCCTTATGAAGAGGGGAATTTTACCATAATAGTGGACGGATTTATAATATCGGATAACGTCAAGTGCGTTGAGGTACAAAATATCGTAACGGGCTTTGAATATTCCGATCACAATCCCGTAGTTCTGAAATTTATAATAGAATAACATGAAGAAAGGAAAAAATATGAAGAAAAAAACTCTTGCGCTGCTTCTTTTACTTGTATTTTGCGCTCAATTTGCTATGACATCGTGCGATATGATATTTGAATTCAGTCAATCGGATGTAACCGGCAATACCGACGGTAATGAGGATAACGGCAATAACGTAACAAGTGACGCCTTCGCAGATGCTCTGAAGGCTATAACGGTTCCTAAGAAATTCAAGCAGGAATATACCATTGATCGCCAAAAGCTTGAGGCTGCGGCGCAGGCTGCTACTGCAAAGCTTTTGAAAATAGCGGAGGAAAGCAACGGTGGTTTCCCGGCTACCTGCTCAACTGATTATCAGTACAAGTACGGCGCCAACAACAACTGGATATGCGGTATGTATACCGGATCATATCTTATGGCGTATCAGCTCACCGGTGACCAAAGATTTGCAGATATAGTAGAGGAGCAGATCGACTCATTCATTTACCGAGAGGCAAATCGCGTTGGTATGGATGATCATGACGTAGGATTTGCTTTTGTACCGTCGTGCGTCGGAGCATATAAGATTCTCGGTTCAGAGGAGGCAAGAGACGCCGCAATAAGAGCCGTACAATATTATTACGAGACCGGATATAGTCAAGAAGGCAAGTTTATCATACGAGCGCATAGCTGGAATAACGCAGACGGCTATCGCACTATGATAGATTCTATGATGAACGCATCTCTCTTCTTCTGGGCAGGCGAATATCTTAATAACAGTAATTATGCGACTGCCGCTGCCGATCACACCAATACAACTATTGACTTGATTTTGCGTGATGATGGATCGACGTATCATCACTATCAGTTTGATCCCGCGACCTCAGAGCCTATGTACGGTCTTACATGGCAGGGATATTCTGATGAATCCTGTTGGTCTCGCGGTCAGTCCTGGGGCATATACGGTTTCTCCATAGCTAATTCTTATATGAACGATCTGAAGGTGCTACAGGCTCAGAAGGACGCTACCTATTATATGCTCAACCACCTTCCCAACGATCTTATTCCTTATTGGGATTATACCTTTAACGGTGGTCTCCATCCTCGTGATACCTCTGCCGCGGCGATAGCCGTTTGCGGTATGCTCGATATGGCTGAGGCGTTGCCCGAGGATTCTGCTGAGCGCCTCGTTTACGAAAGCGCGGCAGCGCAGATAATGGAAGCTCTTATCGATCGCTATACGTCGGATATCAGCGTTGAGTATGACGGTCTTTTGCATGGCGTAACACACGCAAAGCCTCAGGGACACGCCATCGAGGAGTGTACTCCTTACGCAGATTATTTCTACTTAGAGGCTCTTGCGAGATTCCTTAAGGAAGATTTTATTCGTCCTTGGTAAGTTTGATTATCATAGAAAATGTAAATAAAATCATATATATTTAAATATAAAACGAGTCCGATTGAAAGTCGGACTCGTTTTATTATATGGTGCATCAGAAGTCTTTTGAGGTGAGGAAATTGATAAAATCTCGGAGCTGTTCACTGATGATATTGTTTTTGTAATATAAGTACAAAACCTGTCGCATACGCAGATCCTTCACGTTAAGCTCGACAAGCTCCTTTGGCGGAGGCGCGAATTTAGAGTCGAGCCATAATCCAATACCAATGCCTTCCTCAGCACTCCTACGGAAGCATTGACGGTCGTTAGTTTGTAGAACTATATTGGGATAGAAGCCTGCGTTTTTACAGCACTCAAACAGCGTACTGTTTAAGCCAAGCTCGTATTCAAGAGTGATAAATCTCTCGTTACGTAGATCCTGCATCATAAGCTCTTTTCCAACGAGGAGATGATCGGGGACTGACATAAAGCAGATCTTATAGTTTCCAAGCTCATAGCGCTTGTATTCCGGATATGCGCTACAGTCCTTGTCTATGATTATATCAAACTCCTCGGACGAGTTGTTATCTATGTCAAACATAGCTACAAAATGAACGTCGGGATAGAGCTTTTGATATTCGAACATAATGTTGCTTATATGGTCTCGCATAGCTAAAACCAATATGCGAATCTCGGTTTTCTTCGGCTTGTTTGTTCTTATCTTCTCTACCGTTTTATCAAGCTCGTCAAATATTACGGATAGAGAGCTTTGCAGCTGTCTGCCGCTTTCATTTAAAACGATCCTGTTGCTTCGTCGGTCAAAGAGCTTACATCCAAGCTCATCCTCAAGCCTTTTTACCGAAGCCGATATGGAGGAGGCGGGTACCATATATTTTTCTGCGGTTTTAGCAAAGTTTTCGTTCTTTGCGCTCTCGAAAAAGTAACGTAATTGTAAAAGTTCCATAAAAAAATTCTCCTATTTTTCTACAGTATACCATAACTTTCAGAGTATTGCAACCCCTTTTTATCATATTCTTTACGTTGGTATAGCCACGTGCTATAATGTATGTGTAATATATTTTATTAGGAGGAAAACCATGAGAAAAAATACTAAAGCAAACTTTTCGCGTTTTTTAACATTGGTGCTTATCATTGGTATGATGCTTGTAGCCGTATTACCTCTTACAGCTATGGCAACGAGCGATACGACCAACGCTAAGAGTGTGTCCGGGGTATCTACCATAACCACGGGCTCATCTGAAAACGTGCGATACTTCAAGGAAGATACAAGCTATGATATGTCCGAGAAGATCGACACACCTATGACCTTCGAGTTTGAGCTTGCTGGATGCTCGCATTTAGCCGGAGAGCCAAACGCCGGAGTTATCATCGGTAACTACAGTGAGGGCGCGGATAACTATATTAACATTGAGGCGACTACCTACGGTCAGCTTCTCGTTTATGGCAGGAACAAAGGCACTTATTGGGAGGCGAAATTCTATCAGTCTGAAGAGGATATCAGACGCGGTGGAATTAATCACTATGCAATTACAATATCTCCTTACGGCTCCGTAGGAGTTTCTTTGTACGTAAACGGAGTAAAGATAGCGACTCGTTATCCTTCTATCGGAACGCTTCCTAAGGCTTCGGATTACACCAATCCCTTCAGAATCGGCGGTGACTACAGAGAGGGTAATACCAGTTATTTCAAGGGACTTGTCAACTCTGTAGCAATGTTCAGCGATACCCGTACCGATGCGGAGATCAAAGCTGACGTTAACAGAACAAAGACCTGGGGTAGCTCCGTAGATGGACTTGTTGCGGCGTACGACGTAACCAAGATGGGCGAAGCGGCTCTGCGTGATTATTCCGGAAACGGTAACAAGCTTGTTTATCGCAACGGAAGTGGTATTCAGGTAGAGAATTTTGGTAAGTATGAAATAGATAATCAGTTTGCTGAGAATATCGAGACCTTCGAGACTTGGATATTTATGCCCGATTATTACAGCAACGATATCGGTGGAACCATAATGGGTAACTACCGTAGCTATAACGGCTCTCGCATTATTTATGAAATATACAAGAACGGTAACCCCCGTTTTTCATATACGACCGAGTCGGGTACCGTATACCATAGATTTACCGATGTCGATCTTAGAACCGGCACATGGCAGCATCTCGCTATAGTTCACGACGTGGCTAACGGCGAGGCTCGTTGCTACGTTAACGGTGAGCTTAAGCAGACTATTTCAGACGGCAAGGTTGCCGATTATAAGTCTGATATACTCGAACAAAACTTCCTCATCGGTAGAGACACAGCATTGCGTTACGCCGAAGGTGACGGCGAGTATTGGGATAATAGAAGAGACGTTTACTTCAAGGGCTTTATTAAGGAAATCAAGGTTTATTCCGACGTAAGAAGTGATGCTGAGATTGCCGCAGACTATGCCGGCGCTCTTGACAACTCCAATCTTCTTGCCGCTTATCAGATCGATCCCGAGGATGCGTATACCAATCTTGTGGATATCTCCGGTAACGGACACGATGCAAACTATAAGCAGCTCCTTTGGGAAAAGGAATACATAGAGCCTATCGATAACGACTACGCATATAGCTTTGCGATCGTTGGAGATACTCAGACTGTAAACGATCAGAATCCCGAGCAGCTTAAGACTATTTATCAGTGGATCTTGAACAATAAGGATGCTATGAACATCCAATACGTTATAGGCCTTGGTGATATCACCGAGGTTGGTGTAGACGTAGGTCACAAGAACTATGACGAAGCGAAGACACATAAGCAGTGGGCAGACGCCAAGGAAGCTATCAGTATGATGGACGGTATTCTTCCTTACTCACTTATTCGCGGTGACGGACACGACGGTATCGAGCTCTTCAATCAGTACTTCGGCTCGCATACCGGATATACTCAAAATATCAGTGGATATTACGAAGAGGGAAGAATAGATAACGTTTATCACACCTTTAAGGTAGGAGAGGTAGATTATCTGCTCCTTTGCCTTGATCACGGTACAAAAGATGACGTACTCGTTTGGGCAAACGAGGTTGTAGCGTCTCATCCCAACCATAGAGTAATCGTTACTACTCACCAATATCTTCAGAGTGACGGAACACTTAGCGAAAGCACGGAAACCGGCAACGCTAGCGCATACGATCCTAATAACAATGCCGCTGACGAATTGTGGGATAAGTTCTTAAGTAAGCACGCTAACATTTGTATGGTAATGTGCGGACACTCTGAGGCTAATGACGTACTTGTTACAAAGCAGACAGGAGTGCATGGCAACGAGGTTACTCAGATACTTGTAAATCCTCAGGTGATTGATGCAGAATATTATCATGGCTCTAAGGGAATGGTAGCTATGCTCCACTTCTCCGAGGATGGCGAGAGAGTGCAGGTAGAGTACTATTCTACCATAAAGGAGACCTATCGTCCCACAAGTGAATTTACCGTTTCCTATAATGAGGGCGGACATGATTATGTCGAGGAAGTAACTGAGCCTACTTGTACAATCGACGGCTTTACTAAGCATACGTGTGTTTGCGGTGAAAGCTACGTATCTAATACCGTATCAGCACTTGGACACACTTGGACAGACGCAACCTGTACCGTAGCAAAGACTTGTTCCGTATGTAAGGCTACCGAGGGCGAGGGACTCGGACACACTTGGAGTGACGCAACTTGTACCGAAGCAAAGACCTGTTCCGTATGTAAGGCTACCGAGGGAGAAGCGCTCGGTCACACTTGGACAGATGCAACATGTACCGCACCCAAGACATGCTCGGTATGTAAGGCTACTGACGGAGATCCTCTTGGACATAACTGGCAGGATGCTACTTGTACCGCACCCAAGACATGCTCGGTATGTAAGGCTACTGACGGAGATCCTCTTGGACACAACTGGCAGGATGCTACTTGTACCGCTCCTAAGACCTGCTTGAGATGTTATCTTGAGGAGGGAGACGTTCTTGATCATACCGAAGAGACTATAGTAGGTAAGGCTCCTACTTGTGTAGAGACCGGACTTACCGACGGTAAGAAATGCTCGGTATGTGATAAAGTGCTTGAGAAACAAGTTGAGATCCCTGTAATCGATCATAGCTATAATGCAGTAACAACGGATCCCACTTGTGTGGATAAGGGATATACTACCTATACTTGCTCGGTATGTGATGACAAATACTTAGACAACGAGGTTGACGCACTTGGCCATATCGGCGGTACTGCAACATGTCAGGTTCTTGCAACTTGTGAGCGTTGCTCTGAGTCTTACGGCGAGCTTGCATCTCACAACTTCGGTGAAGCTACCTGCGACCAGGCTGCAACCTGTACCGTTTGTGGATTTGCTACCGGTGAGGCTATCGGTCACGAATTCCTTGAAAAAGATTATTTGGTAACCGTTGCTCCTACCTGTACTATCTCCGGTACTATAACCGCTAAGTGTACTCGTTGTGATGCAATCGATACGAAGAGTGTTGATGCACTCGGACACACTTGGAGCGAGGCAACCTGTACCACACCTAAGACTTGCTCGGTATGTCAGACTACCGAAGGCGAAGCACTTGGACACACTTGGACGGACGCAAACTGTACCACGCCCAAGACCTGTTCCGTATGTCAGACTACCGAAGGCGAAGCACTCGGTCATACTTGGAGCGAGGCAACCTGTACCGAAGCAAAGACCTGCTCGGTATGTCAGGCTACTGAAGGAGATCCTCTTGGACACAACTGGCAGGATGCAACCTGTACCACTCCTAAGACCTGCTTGAGATGTTATCTTGAGGAAGGCGAACCTCTCGGTCACACCGGTGGCACAGCTACCTGTACCGAATTGGCAGTTTGCGAGAGATGCCAGGATACATATGGTGAGCTTGAGCCTCACGTATACAATGACGCAACCTGCATAGCTCCCAAGACCTGTGAGTGTGGCGCTACTGAGGGTGAAGCACTCGGACACACTTGGACTGAAGCAACCTGTACCGAAGCAAAGACCTGCTCGGTATGTCAGACTACCGAAGGTGAAGCACTTGGTCACAGCGAGGAGACTATAGTAGGTAAGGCTCCCACTTGTACCGAGACCGGACTTACCGATGGTAAGAAATGCTCGGTATGCGGAGTTACTCTTGTAGAACAGGAAGAAATCGCAGCGCTTGGCCACTCCTGGCTCGACGCTACTACCGAGGCGCCCAAGACCTGTGAGCTTTGCGGCGCGACCGAGGGCGAAAAGCTTCCCGAGGTAACACCCGAGCCTACACCTGATACCGAAACCGAGCCTACTCCGGACGTTCCCGGAGAGAAGAATCATGATGAGTGTGAGGCCAATGAGATCGAGAGATTCATTTACGCTATCATCAACTTCTTGAGAAGCCTCATGGGACTTCCCGAAAAGTGCGTTTGCGGTGAGGATTTATAATATTAAAATAAGAAACGTTTTTTAGATAACATAGGCTTTGGTATGAGAGCGATTTTGATTGAGATTTATCGTTTCAAAGTCGCTTTTCATACCGGGCTTATAAGACGACATTACGCAAGGAGAGTTTAATGGAAAACAAAAGATTAAGAACCGGAGTGGCATACTATGGCAATAGGATGCTTAGCCACGCTATAACCGATATGAAGGATATAGCGAGAAGTGATATGGATATTGTTGTACATATGCTTACCCATAATGATATAGAGCGTAGCTTTAGTGTTATGAAGGACATATTTAAGGCGACTGAGGCTGAGGGACTTGAGGTATGGGTAGATAATTGGGGTATTGGAGGCGCTCCCGGTGATAAGGGACACTTCCTTTCATATCATCCCGAGGCTCACTCCTATTACGGAGACGGAATTATGCATCCGTTTCAGATATGCCTTAACTCTCCCGTATATCGCGAGTTTGTTAAGGATTGGGTAAATAAGGTTGCTGAGCTTGGCGGTAAAACGCTTTTCTGGGACGAGCCTAATATTCCACACGTTCAGATTCCCGGTACCGACGATTACTATGCAGCATGCACCTGTCCGAACTGTAAGAAGCTCTTTGAGTCTCGCTTTGGAAAGAAGATGCCTATCGTAATGGACGAGGACGTGGCTAAGTTCAGAAGCGACGTTATCGTTGAATTTCACAACTTTATAAGTCAGTACGCAAACTCTCTCGGTATGAAAAATGTTATATGCTTTATGCCTTATCAGTTAGCGGGCATGACCGAGCAGACAAAAAAGGAAAAGCTACTTAACTTTGATATTGACGCTATTTGCGCAATGCCTAATATTGATAGCATAGGTACCGATCCTTATTGGTACGGCCACGATACCAACGGCGGCAAGGATATTGTGAATGCTTATGAGTATAACTATAACGCGACAAAGATTTGCCTTGAAAAAGCGAATAAATACGGCAAGGATCATAATATCTGGATTCAGGGATATGATGCGCCTATAGGCAGGGAAGAGGAGATTATTGAGGCTACCGAGGCTGTTTATGACGCCGGCGCAAGAACGGTGCTTTCATGGAGCTACAGGGCTGCAGAATCTCATTCTTATCGTTCGTCTAACATAGAGAGATCCTGGCTTTGTACAGTAGAGGGATTGAAGCGTATCAAGTCGATGGACCGTGACAGAATACTCGCGGAGAACAGAAAAAAGTATATGAAATAAAGAAAAAGTAAAATAGGCTGAGTCCTTGCTTAGTTAAAAGCATTGGCTCAGCCTATTTTTATAATAACGACAATTTAAGAATTTTGATTTTAGATTGTTGTTATAAACTGTTTTATTTAACCACTACGCAATCCGTGATGCCGTAATACTTAAATACATCTATCATTTCTTTATTTATTTTTTCTCCGGATATAGCTATCGGTACTGCCGGAGGGCAACCTACGGTTATGTCTGCAAGAACTCGTCCCTCAGCATCATCAATACCGACGCGCTCAGTTAAAGACATAATAGCTTGTCTTGGACTCATAACGCGCTCTGCCGCATTGAAGCGTGGCGCATTTGTTTTAATAGTGCCTCTTTTTTTGATACTTGAAAGTACTTTTTCAAGCTTATCAAAGTCCTCGTCGCAGGTACTTGTCGTTGGCATCAGCACAAGATGATCCGGATCTGCAAATTCAGGTATTATTTTGTTTGTTATCAGAATATCGGAAAGCTCGTATCCGGTATATCCGTATGACTTAGGCATAATCGTAAGCTTCATAGGCTCGTTACCTACTGTATCGTAACCAAGCTTGTTAAGCCTGTTTCTGAGAGCCGAGATTCTCTCAATTGTGCGCTGAAGCTTATCTTCGTATCCATCGTTAAGATATGCGTTGGCGTCATCGAGTGACGCGAGCAAAATATACGAGGGACTTGTCGATCCAAATAGCATAAGCGCGCTTTTTGCTCTTTGCTTTATCTCATCGGGGAGAGTGTCGGATACGTGCAGATACGCCGTGCCTGTAAGACAGGGCAGGGTTTTATGCGCTGAATCCGCGCACATATCGGCGCCGAGAGCTATAGGATGCGATGAAGGACGTGTGAAGGCGAGGTAAGCGCCGTGAGCATTGTCGATAAGCAGAAGAACTCCATGCTTGTGACACACATCTGCAATCGCTCTTACGTCTATTACGTTGCCAAGATAGTCTGGAGACGTGAGGTAAACAGCAAAAGGCTTTCTCGACATTGCTTCAAGCTTAGCTTTTACATCCTCCGCGCTTACAAGGCAGGAAAGATAGGTGGTATCGCTTCCACTTAGCCATTCGATATCAAAGTCAAGAAGCGCGGCGGCGCTTACAAACACCTTGTGAGCATTTCTGCCCGCCAGAATGAGTGGCGCCTCATTGCCACGTTTGGTCAACATAGCAAGGTAGAGCATAGCTCTTATCGCGAGTGACGATCCTTCGGTGGAATAGAGGGTATAAGAGCCGAACAGCTCTGACGCATTCGCCTCACTCTCTTTGATTATACCCGATGCTTCATATAGACTGTCAGCACCTTCCACCTCGGTAAGATCGAGCCTTTCGATAGTGCCTACGCCTTTATGACCGGGCATATGTAATCTTACGTTGTCATTTGAAGCATATTCTTCCAAAAACGTACGGATTGGAGTTTTCATAATTATTCAAGTTCCTTGGCTATCGCAAGCATGATTGCGCATTCCATTCTCTTTTTAAAGAGCTCGCAGCCCTTCTTGTATATTCCGGTAACGGAGCCGGTTGCGTGATATGCGTTTGCCGCGCATCCGCCGGAGCAGTAAAGTCTTGCCCAACAGTCTTTGCACTCTTCCTTCGCGTATACGTTACAAGCGAGGAATTCGTCCTGTATAGCCTTGTTGGTTACACCTACGTAGATATCGCCGAGTCTGTACTTCTCGTCACCTACAAACTGGTGGCAGGGATAGAGATCGCCCCAAGGGGTAACTGCCATATATTCGGTTCCAGAGCCACAGCCTGATATTCTCTTGTAAATGCAAGGACCACCCTTGAGATCTATCATATAGTGATAGAAGGTGAAGGGATGTCCCTCCTTATGTCTTTGTAGCATAAGCTCTGCGAGCTTTTCATACTGCTCGCAAACGATCTTGGTATCCTCGTCGGTAAGCTCTGCAGGGTCACCCTCTGCGCATACGACAGGCTCCATGCTAAGCTCGGTAAATCCGAGATCGAGCATAACCTTTATATCCTCGAGAAAGTCGGGATTTGCGTGGGTAAAGGTACCGCGCATATAATAGTTTTTGCCTTCTCTTGCTTCTACGAGCTTCTGGAACTTAGGTACGATCTTATCGAAGCTACCCTTACCGGCATAGTCTACTCTGAAGCGATCGTGGATCTCCTTACGTCCGTCAAGGCTGAGTACTACGTTGCTCATTTCCTTGTTGGCAAAGTCGATAACGTCGTCGTCGATAAGCACACCGTTGGTGGTAAGTGTAAAGCGGAAGTTCTTTCCTTTTTCCTTTTCAATGCTTCTGGCATACTTGACGAGATCCTTTACCACATCGAAGTTAAGGAGAGGCTCTCCGCCAAAGAAGTCTACCTCAAGGTTTCTTCTCGTACCGGAGTTTTCGATGAGAAAGTCAAGTGCTCTCTTTCCTACCTCGTAGCTCATAACGGCTCTTTCACCGTGATATTTTCCCTGGCTTGCAAAGCAATAGGAGCAGTTAAGGTTACAGGTGTGCGCAATGTGAAGACACAACGCCTTTACAACACCCGCCGTCTTGGACTTGAGCTTATCTGCCATAGGCTCAAAGTTATCGGGGCAGAAGAGCTTACCCATATCCTTAAGCTCTGTGATCTGATCGTAGCACTCTGCAACGTCATCGCGGCTTACGTCATCGTTTTTCGCGTATTTTGCGCTTATTTCCTCTATAATTTCATCTCGGCTCTTCTTTTCATAGAGCTCAATGACGTCATACGCCACATCGTCTACTACGTGCACGGCGCCCGAGCATATATCGAGCACTACGTTGTATCCGCCGAGCTTATATTGATGTACCATTTTGATTTTCCTTTCTTAAAAGCACTAAAAAAAGCCGCCTTAGTCGACGGCATTTCTTAGAAAATTACTTCTTGCTCTCGCACTGCTGGTTTGCAATACCGCAGCTGGTCTTGCATGCAGACTGGCAAGAGGTCTGGCACTCGCCGCATCCGCCGTTCTTAGCGCTGTCGCAAAGATTCTTGGTCTCAATAGTCTTGATGTGTTTCATATCAACACCTCCATATAGTTTTGTTTATACAAGAGTATTGTAGCACAATTTTTCAAAAAATGCAATATATATACGTAAGTTTTTTAAAAAATATTTCTCAAATAGCGTATGCGAGATTGACATAGAGATTTCTTTATGATATAATTAACCTACAAGTTTTTTCTTCAGGAGGGAATAAATGAAATTTTTAGGAAATCTTATTTGGTTTTTCATTTACGGTCTTTGGTTCTCTGCACTCCATTTTGTTCTCGGCATCGCTCTTTGCGCTACCGTGATCTTTATTCCGTTCGGACTTCAGCATCTTAAGATAGCTCGCTTCGCTATCCGTCCCTTCGGATGTACAATGCGTACCGATTTTGACCGTCACCCCGTTATGAATCTTATATGGATAGTATTTGGCGGCTTTGCGCTTGCTTTCGTGCATATCATTGTAGGCGTTGCTCTTTGCATCACCATCATTGGTATCCCCTTTGCTAAGAAGTGCTTCAGACTCAGCGCCATTTCATTCCTTCCGTTCGGCGCGACAGTAGCTTAATCATGCCAAAAAGGAGAGTGATCGTTTTTTCTTCGGTTGCTTTCCTTTTTTGTTTTTTCTATTTACAACCGTGAGGATTTGATGTATAATCGTTATTGGTATTACGCACATCCTTTGCGTTATAAAATGAAAAGTGAGAATAAATATGTTGACATTGATTCCGGCGCCTAAGATCTGCGCCTTTCGTGAAGATCTCAGCTTTGAGATACCGTACGAAATAAAAAACGACAATAGAGATTGGGATGCGCACGTATCTGCGTTTATATCCTCGTTTGAAAAAGGGCATAGTAAAACGCTTTTCCTCGGAGACGGAGGTATAGAGCTTATTAGAGACGTAACTCTTGCCGACGATGAATATAAGATCGTTTCTGACGTAACATTTAAGATTTACGCAAGTACGTCCGAGGGTATTTCATACGGTCTCGCTACAGCGCTACAGCTGGCTCGTCCCACAGATAAAGGCATTACTTTTCCTAAGGGTGAGATCTTAGATAAGCCGGATAAGGATTATCGCTCGGTAATGGTAGATCTTGGCAGAGAGTGGCATCCGTTTGACAAGCTTTTAAAGTACGTTGATCTTTGCTTTTTCTATAAGGTAAAGTATCTGAATCTGCATTTTGCCGACAATAAGCTTTATACGTTACCCTCGCGCGCCTTTCCGAAGCTTTGCGTAGAAGGGAAGTATTATACCGAGGATCAGATAGCATATCTAAGGGAGTATGCGGCGTCTCGCGGCGTTGTTCTCATTCCCGAATTTGAGTGCCCCGGTCACGCACCTGTGCTTAATACTTATTACCCGGAGGTGTTTGCAGATAAGAGATCCGGCGTTGGCAAGGAGTTTTACAACGAGAATGGAGAGGCTATAAGCGATAGGTCGCTTATATGCGCGTGTCGCGAAAGCGCGGTTGAAGGAGTAAAGACTCTTATCCGTGAAATATGCGATCTTTTCCCGGAGGCTCCGTACATACACATAGGCGGAGATGAGGCAAATATATCTCTTTGGGCAGAATGCTCGGATTGTAAAAAATACATGGAAGAGAACGGAATAGATGACGTGTATGGTTTGTACAGCGACTACGTGGCGCGCATCGCATCTTACGTTTTATCTCTCGGTAAAATACCAATGGTATGGGAGGGCTTCCCGAAAAAAGGATCTGATAAGATACCACCAGAAACCATTGTTTTGTCTTGGGAAAACCACTATCAGACGACGGAGGAGCTTCTTGAGTCGGGCTTCGATATTATTAACGCGTCTTGGAAGCCTCTTTATATCGTGCCTGATCTCGCTATGTCATCAGCAATGTTTTCCTGGAATTCCAAGAGCATATTTGACTGGGACGTATATAATTGGCAACATTGGTGGCAAAATTCTTCAGCTACCTTAAATCCCGTTCACGTTCAACCTACCGAGCAGGTGCTTGGCGCTATGCTTTGCGTTTGGGAGCTTACCTTTGAGCAGGAGATAACTATGGTTATGACCCACCTTGCGGCAATGTCGGAGCGCGTTTGGGCAACAAAGCGTGTTCGCAGCTTTGAAGAATATAACAATGCTTTCAAGCCACTGTTTTATCTTTCTGCAAGACTTATACAAGACAGGTGAAAATATGAAAAGCTGCTTCTTAAAAAGAAACAGCTTTTTTGCTTGAAACGAGTTAAAATTGTGTAAATAATAACTTTGGTTTACAATTTATAGCGCATTTACATATTCGTGATGTATTTTGTATACACCGCTCTTGTTGATTTTTATGACAGTGCCACCGCTAATATCGGGCTCCCAATAGCATCCGGCTCCGGTTTTTAAAGAGAAAATAAGGTCGATGTCATCGTATTTTATCATCCAATTACTTATGTGATCGTGGCCGCATACAAGACGCTTAACTATGTCTGTGCTTTTTATTTCGTTGAGTATTCCGTCATCTTTAGGATAACAGGATATATCCTCGTGCTGTACGCCGATGCTATCGGTGTATCCGTCATTCCAGCATTCAACACCGTTAGCATCCTCTACGCTTATATCCTTAAGATCTATGTTCTTTTTGTATGCCGCCTCAGACGCCTTAGTGTATTCGAAGATCGGTATATGCATTATAAGCGTAGCATCATTGTATCCTTCGGATTTTAGCTCGTTTGCCGTTTCCTTAAGCCATACTCGCTGCTCGGGGATAAGTCTTGCCCACTTAAGCTCGGTGTTGCCTTCTTCGTCGGTAAAGGGCTCTCTGTCGTGCGAGTCCATCATTATGAGAGCTGATACCGGAGCGCCGTTTTCTTCTATCTTGATTATAAAGTTTCCGTTTCCGAGCTTAGCGTCACCGCTTTCATATACAAAGCCTTCGTACTCCATATAGCGCTGTACGATGCCTTTTACGTATTCATCTCCGTTCTGATTGTCGTGATTTCCCCATACGACAGACCAGGGGATACCGTAGCTATTGATAAATTGTGCAAACATATCGTACGCCTTGTCATTTCCGGCAAAGGTGATGTCTCCCGAAATCGTTATAAGATCCGGTTGAACTCTTTTAACAAGCTCGTCAACTGTGTATTCAAGTATCTGTCTGTTTTTGTGTCCTACCTCCCATTCGGAATCGGTGAGCTGAGGATCGGTAAGATTCAGTATTGTAAAATCCACATCTTGCTTTTTGGATAATGTTATCATAGGTTGTATCTCCTTTCGATTTACACCGTGATTATACCACACAAAGTCATAATTTGCAATACGCAAAAATTAAAAATGCTATTTACAAACTCGTCTGACTAATTTATAATTATGGTAAACATACCAATGAGGTGTCCTATGATCAATAATAAGCTACAATTTGTAATTCCCGGAGAACTCCGTATCGGCGGTTATGCCGGTAAAATGACGGATTACGTTATAAATAATCAATTACTGGATAGAGAAACGTGGGCGTTGCTCGTCGATCAGTTCCGTCGACGTGAGGATGGTATCAATGGCGGCTGGAGAGGTGAATATTGGGGCAAGATGATGCGTGGCGCGAGTCTTACATACCGCCTCACAAAAAATGAGAAGCTCTATTCGGTTCTTGTAGAGACGGTAGAGGATATGCTCACAGTACAGGATGAGCTTGGCAGATTTTCTACCTATACGGTCGACACCGAATTTCACTCGTGGGATATGTGGGCTCGTAAGTACGTTATGCTCGGCATGATGTATTTCCTTGATATATGCAAAAATAAGACTCTTAAGAGAAGAATTATCAAAGCACTCAAAAAGCACGCAGATTATATTTTGAAGCATATTGGCGACGGAAAAGGAAAAATAAGTATAATCGATACCTCGGCGCATATAGGCAGTATGAACTCATGCTCAATACTTGAGCCGTTTGTTAAGCTATACGATCTTACAGGGGAAGAAAGATATTTTGATTTTGCTACCTATCTTGTAAATACAGGTCTTTGCAAAGGAACTAATCTTGTAGAGCTTGCGCTCAAAAAAGAACTCTATCCTTATCAGTATCCCGAAACGAAGGCGTATGAGATGATGAGCTGCTTTGAGGGAGTGCTTGAGTATTACAAGCATACCGGTAATACAGATCACCTTGTTGCCGTTGAGAATTTTGTAGATATGCTTATAAAGAGCGATTACACACTAATCGGTGGCGCGGGATGTAAGCATGAATTCTTTGACAATTCCACCTTGACACAAACCGAGCCTGCCACTATGGACGTTATGCAGGAGACTTGCGTTACCGTTACGTTTATTAAGCTGTGCGCAAAGCTCTTATCGCTTACCGGAGATTCAAAGTATGCCGAGTATATAGAATGCTCGGCGCTTAATGCAATGTACGGCGCTGTAAATAACGAGAATCAAAAGATGAGCCGCGCACTGCTCAGAACCTGGCTTAAGGGTGGGGAAGTGTTCATTATCAAGGAGCACGAGGCTTTTCCGTTTGATAGCTACAGCCCGCTTTATATGGATAGGAGAGGATTGCGTTGCGGCGGTGTTCAGCTACTTGGAGAAAACAGGTGCTACGGCTGTTGTGTTTGCATAGGCAGCGCAGGTACGGCTATCTCCGGTCTTTTCGCAGTAATGAAGGGCGAGAGTGGAGTGTTTGTAAATCTCTACAATGACTGCCACTTCAAAACCGCGCTTGATAATGAGCGTATTACGGTTAACGTTAAGGCAAATCCATACGAGTCAAAAGGCGCGAAGATAAGAGTTGACGGAAAAGGAAAACACTTCACCTTGGCGCTACGTGTTCCTTCGTGGGCGGAGGATTTTTCGGTGCTAATAGATTCAGAGAATGCGCAGGGAACTCTACTCAATGGATACATTCTGATCGATAAGGTATGGAATTGTGAAGAGGTAGATATAAAGTTCAAGGCGCCTGTGAAAATGCGTGTGATCAACGGTAAAATTGCCTTTACTCGCGGTCCTGTGGTACTTGCCCGAGACGCAAGATTTGGGGATATATCACCCGCTCTTAAGATTAATGCAAGAGATGGAAAATCCATACGCGCAAGGCGTGTAAAAAATGCGTTGTTTAACAGTAATATTTCCTATGAAATACAGACGTCCGGTGGCGCGATCACCCTTTGTGATTATGCCCAAGCCGGAAAGAATTACGATGATGAAAAGTCACTTGTAACCGTATGGCAAGACAATAACTAATGCAACTATAAATCTAAAAATATAAAAGTTCCCATTGATAGACAAAGGTTTGAAAACAAACACTTTTATCTGATAATGGGAGCTTTTATTTACAAAATACCGTATTATACCGGACTTTTCTTGTACGGTGTTGCGCTAAGTAAGATCTCTTTAGAGAATGACGGTATCCTTCCGAGGCCATCAGGACCGACGTTGAGAAGGTAGTTAATGCCTAATGAATTAAGGCGCTCTCGTCTTTCTGCGACTTGCGTGGGAGTGATCCAATTTTGATCAAAATATTTGAATGACCAGGAGCTATTAAGAGTTCCCGCCGTCTCATATAATCCATATGGAGACTCCTTGAAGCCGTTGATACTGTTAGGGTCTACGTTCGATAAAGCGCCCTTTGGCAACTCACTCGGATACTCGTTGTCGCCGAGCGATACGTAGTCGTACGCGCCGTTT
Source organism: Eubacteriales bacterium (assembly GCA_045658205.1). Classification (GTDB taxonomy): domain Bacteria; phylum Bacillota; class Clostridia; order Oscillospirales; family CAG-272; genus UBA1740. The sequence goes on from JAZOUM010000085.1 coordinate 17,273, forward strand.
CCAATACGGGAATTTATAAGACACGCCGGCTGTATCGATTTTACGAGGTTGTTAAGCTCTAAGCTCTGCGCCTTGGAAATCGTGTGAGGTACATCAAACCACATTAGGCATAGGTCGCCGTAATTCTTTAACAGCTCCTCGACCTGCGGCTTGATCTTTTCGTTAAAGCAGATGGAAAAGTCCTTGTTTGCTCTATCGGGATAATCCCAGCTATTGTCCCATGAAACACCTGCGCAATCATCGGAGGGATTGTCGTATCCGCCACCGTGAGGATGGTGCCAGTCAAGCTCTTGGGAATAGTACAGTCCGAGCTTCAATCCGTGCTTGTAGCACGCTTCGGCAAGCTCGCCTACAACGTCGCGACCAAACGGTGTTGCGTCTACAATGTTGAACTTGTCGGCTTTTGAGTGGAACATAGCGAAGCCGTCGTGATGCTTTGCTGTGAATACAAAGTATTTCATACCGGCATCCTTTGCCAGCTTTATCCACTCGTTTGCATCAAAATATATGGGATTAAAGCTCTTTGCCAAGGTCTCATACTCCGAGTTCGGAATAGCGGCATAGCTTTGCACCCACTCGGCGTAGGTTTCCACACACTTTCCCCTGTATTCACCTGCGAGCAATGAGTAGACCCCCCAGTGCGCCATCATTCCGTATTTAGCATTTTTAAACCAGTCTATATTCTTTTGTTTTAACATAAAACACCTTCATTATATACAAAATGGATATTAGAACGTTGATTGGATCATTATATCATATTTTTTTATACATTTCAATTATATGTAAGAATTTTAGGTTAACTGCTATTTTGCGGTCGGACACGCAAAATGACGCAGTATGCCGCCGTTGTGACGGCGGACATAGATCCCGACAGCATTCCGGGCTCGCGCCACGAAATGCTCAGGTCATAGAGCGCAGCTTATGAGGTTCAAACCTCATCT
>JAZOUM010000086.1:0-24494 GCA_045658205.1 Eubacteriales bacterium
AGGAGCAATCGGCGCGTGCGTCCTTGTGAGCAAGCTCCCAGATACGCTTTCGCTTGATTATTTGCTAAGGAAGAGTCCGCAAACTAATTCTCTTTAATACAAAACACCGACCGGCTTGGTCGGTGTTTTGTTCTTTTCTTCTCCATCTAACCCGTAGGGGACGGCGCCCACGACGTCCCGTTAAGCCTCCCTCCGGGAGGGAGGTGGATTTTGCAAAGCAAAAGACGGAAGGAGAACGCGTGTATCCTTGGTAAAGATCCGTAAATTAGAGGAAGATGGGTGGAGGTATATGAAACCTCATCCGTCAGCCTATGGCTGCCACCTTCCCCGGTCTCGGGGAAGGTAAATGAGGTCGATTTTTGAATCGACCCTACGGTCTCTTCCTCACCCGATTTAACGGATTTCATTGCGACGGCACGTCGCCTGATTTTCCAACGCAGAATAAAAAGCAAAAAGCACTTATGGATTTCTTTCCATAAGTGCTTTTCTAAGAAATAGGAAAATTCCTTTTTAATATCAAATATCGGTAAATCTCGGATTATCCGCGGCAAATTCCTTCATAAATTGCTTAAGCGCCTCGATGCCATCGATAGGCATAGAATTATACACGGCTGCGCTCATACCACCGATATTGTCGTCTGCTCTGAGATTTACAAGTCCACGCGCTTCTGCCTCGGCGATGAATTTTTCATCAAGCTCAACGTCACCGGTGTAGAATCTAATAACCGTCATAGAGCGGCACTTGTGATTTACCGGCGCGGTATAATAATCGTTACGGTCAAGCTCGTCATAAATGATGCCCGCCTTGCGCTCGTTACGTCTCTTAAGCTCGTCGAGTCCGCCGATAGATATCATCCACTCAAGCATAAGCTTCATTATATAAAGATCGTACACGGGTGGGATATCATACATTGAGCGGCTATCTGCCAAAAGCTTGTAATTAAGCATAGAGGGAGTTTGTGGATCTACTCTGCCGATAAGATCGTCTCGTACTATAACGAGGGTAAGTCCGGATATACCAAAATTAGCCTCCGCAGACGCGAAGATGAGACCAAACTTTGATACGTCAACAGGCTCGGAGAACAAAAATCCTGTCATATCAGCTACGAGAGGAATGTTTCCGGTATCGGGAACGTAGTTAAATTTAGTTCCCGATAGCGCGTTTGCGTAACACATATACACGTAATCCGAGTCCGGACGGAAGGAAGCCTTCGTGGTCTCGGGAATAGTATTAAATACAATGCCGGATCCACCGGTCGATGCCGCAATAACTACGTCACCGTACTTTTTAGCCTCAAGATAAGCCTCTTTAGAGCGCTGTGACGATATGATATAGTCCGCGCACTTTCTCTCAGAGAACAGGTTGAGCGGGATAGCCGCGTACTGCAATTTCGAGCCCCCCTGTACAAAGAGAACCTTGTAATTCTGCGGAACAGAAAGCAATTCTCTTACCGAGGTCTCAAGAGCCGCGAGTATCTCGGCAAACTGCTCCGAGGTATGAGGCATCTCCATAACAGACATTCCGGAGCCACAGTAGTTTAACAGCTCCTCCTTCACCTTACTGATCACAGAAAGAGGTAGCATTGCAGGTCCGGATGAAAAGTTATATACTCTATCCATTTTCCGTCCTTTCGGTTGGTTGTTTTTCGTTTACTCCTCTACGGTAACAGTACCGTCAAGATCAACGGTGATAGTCATACCGTCCTTAACGTAGTCAAGGAACTCGTCACCGAGAGAGTCGATAACGGGCATAGTAACGTCGTCTACCCAAACGTCCGCGAGAACTGCGCCGGCAGCCGCGAGAGAGTCGATGGGCTTAGAGAAAAGCATACAAGCAGGCTGACGCTTCATAGCGCATGCGCAATAAAGCACCATACCGCCGGTGGTGGAGCCGATGGTCTGAGGAAGGCAAAGAGCCGTACCTACCATCTGCTTACCGTAAAGATCGGGATTGTTCTGGTCGCCGCAGGTAGCCTTCTTGTCGCCGAACTGAAGCGCCTTCTGGAAGGAAGCGAGCGTATTGAGTCCTCCGTGGGACACAAGAGCGGGTGCGGTAACCTCGCCCGCAGCTATAACTCTACCTTTAAACTGTTTCATTAGTTTGCTCCTCCTTTAGTGATCTCTGCAAGAATTTCATCATCGGTGTAGTAACGTGCGCTCGTGTATGTACGAAGCTTGTTAGATGATGTGATAACGGGCATACTCTTGCAAAGAGGATTGTTCATATACATAAGAGGACAGATGTAAGAGGTGATAACACCGGTAGCCTTAAGTCTGTCTGCGAACTCAGTCTTGCCGAAAGCCTCAAGAACCGCGGGAGAGGCGGTGAATACGGTGGGAATAACCACCTTCTTGTTGCCGGACGCCTTAAGTCCCTCCTCAACGCGAACGGTCCATGTCTTGAGCTGCTCAAGAGACATGTGAGGACAGCCCATGAAGCAAAGCTTGGGCTTAGCGTTCTTGTTCTTCCAGATAACGGGATAGGACGCCTTTACTCTCTCAAGCTCTGCGTCGTCGATAACGTACTCCTGCGCGCCCTCAAGGATAAGCTTTTCGCCAAATTCCTTTGCCTCGGGAGTAAGACCGTCAATGTGGTAAAGCCCTCCCGCGCCGTTAGAAGCGCTACCCGCGCCGAAGTCCTTAAGATAGGTACAAGCGGCGTCGTCAAGCTCGTTGCCAAGCCACTTATCAAGTCCGATAACGTAGGGAACATCCTCCATTACCTTCATACCGATAGCAGAGCCGAGAAGCTGAGCCTCAGGCTTCTTTTCGGTGTTGATGCGTACTACCCAGTTAGCGCGTCTGCCCTCATCGGTAAGAAGACCGAAGTAAGGAACGTAGCCAACGATAGAGCCCATGATATCGATAATACCGGAGTTTCTGTTACATCTTGCGCCGAGAACGGAGTTTGCGTAAACAACCGCAGAGGACTCTGCCCAGGAAAGCACCTCGCCGTAAGCAGGTTTGTTGCCTACCTCGTCCATATAACAGGTACAGGTAAAGGACTTCTCATCAAGAAGACCGAGCTTCTTGAGCTGAGCCTCGTACTCATCCTGCTTGGTGTACATCGCAAGGTTGAAGATAGCCTTCTGAAGAAGGTTAGCGGGAACGTTTTTGTCTATAGGACGGGGGTCAACGGTGAACTTCTGACCGGAAGCCACACCCGCCTCGATAAGCTGATCCATAAGCTCGTATACCGCGGTCATAGCCTTAAGACCGAACGAGGTTACGAGGTGATTATATTTAGAGGTAACGGGAACCATCTTTTCAGCGCCGAAGATCTCACCGTACTGTACCATGGTTCTCATAACCTTAGCCATGGTCTCGCCCTTCGAGCCGTTAAGTATGGCCTTTTGTTCTTCGTTAAGCAACATTGCCATAATAGTATATCTCCTTGTTAAAAAATATTTACATTATAATAATAACATATATTTTTAAAATATGCAACTGTTTTTTTATATTATTTCAAGCAAAACAGGACAATGATCACTGCCCATAACGTCGGTCAGTATCTCTGCCGCCTTGATACGCTCTCTTAACCTATCGGAAACGAGGAAATAATCGATGCGCCACCCCGCGTTATTTTCTCTCGCGCGGAAGCGATAGGACCACCAGGAATATTTGACCGTGTCGGGATAAAGATAGCGGAAGGTGTCGGTAAAGCCCGCTAAAAGAAGCTCCTCCATCTTCCCTCTCTCCTCGTAGGAAAAGCCGGCGTTACCTATATTCGCCTTAGGGTTTTTAAGATCGATCTCGGTTCTCGCCACGTTGAGATCTCCGCAATAAACTACCGGCTTCACCTTATCGAGCGAGGAGAGATATTCTCTCATATCATCCTCAAACTCCATACGGTAATCTATCCTCTTAAGTCCGTCCTGCGCGTTGGGCACGTAGACGCAAACAAGATAAAAGTCATCGTACTCAAGAGTGATCGCTCTACCCTCGTCCATGTGCTTTCCGTTTATACCGTAGCTGACAGAGAGTGGCTCCTCTTTAGCAAATATAGCTGTGCCGGAGTATCCCTTCTTCTCTGCGCTGAACCAAAAGGATCTATAGCCTTCGGGATCAAAATCTGCCTGTCCCGGCTGCATTTTAGTCTCCTGCAGACAGAAGAAGTCGGCGTCCAAACTGTTAAATATATCCTCAAAGCCCTTGCCAAGCACGGCTCTGAATCCGTTAACGTTCCACGATATAAGCTTCATACACACCTCGCGCGTTTTTATTTGCCTTAATTTTAGCATATATCGAGACTTTTTTCAATAGAGGGTGGACTTTTTTCCTTAGTTGTGATAAAATTGTGGTAGAAAACTTCTTTTGGGAGATAAAAGTGAAGATAATAGCTAAGATATATACCGAGTTTGACGAAAAGTTCGGCATACCAAGGCAGAGTGGACTCGTCAATGAGACGGTAGGTAAAATAGTGTTTGAGCCGGAGTATAGAAACCCGGAGGCGCTCCGTGGCATCGAGGGATATTCTCACCTGTGGCTGATATGGCAGTTTTCCGAGGCTATACGTGAGGAATGGTCGCCTACTGTAAGACCTCCGCGCCTCGGCGGCAATAAGAGAATGGGCGTTTTTGCAACACGCTCCCCCTATAGACCAAACCCGATCGGACTTTCCTCAGTCAGACTCCTTGAGGTCAGAAAGACCGAAAACGAGGGCACCGTGTTAATTGTAGGTGGCGCAGATCTGTTGTCCGGCACCCCGATATACGACGTCAAGCCCTACCTCGCCTTTACCGACAGTCACCTCGATGCAATAGGCGGATTCGCTGATGCGGTAGTGGACTATGAGATAGATGTCACCATTTCGGATAAGGCAAAGGAGAAGCTATCGGACGATGAGCAAACGAAACTGATAGCTATATTAAAGCAGGATCCCCGCCCATCCTATAAGCCCGAGGACGAGAAGATATACGGTATGAAGCTCGGCGGCAAGGAAATATCCTTTGGATATAAGGACGGTAAGCTCGTCGTCACGGACGTGGAGTTGATATGAAGATTTACGATTTTAACGGAAGCAAAAACATATGTGGGAAAAGAGTAAAGGAAGCGAGAAAAAGCTTAGGACTATCTCAAAAAGAATTAGCTGCTAGATTGTAGGTTGACGGCGTCAATATCGAAAGAGATAGCGTCAGCAGAATTGAAATTGGCACACGATTTGTCGCAGATTATGGATTGCTGATTTTATGCAGAAATTTAAACGTTACTCCTGAATATCTTTTGGGAATGTAAGCATTTTTTTCATAACTCTACCTAACCAAGGCATCTAAAGCAATCAATTTAATCCATCTTCAATAGTAAAAGGTCCCCGGCAAAACGGGGACCTTTTGTATTTGCGATAAAATCCAAATCATCGCACAAATCCGTAGGGGCGATTCACAAATCGACCGTGATATTAGGTATTAATGAGGTAGATCTTACGCATTCTCCCTCAGTCACCTTTGGTGACAGCTCCCTCCCGGATAGAGCCGTATCGTAACGTAAAAAGGCGCCTATGGTTTGTGCCACAAGCGCCTTGAAAATTTGTTATTCGCTTTATGTTTTGTCAAAGATTAATCCATGCTGAGATGAGGCATATACGCCTTGAGGTAATCCCAACCGGAGAAGAGCGTGGTAAATGCCATAACGCCCATGCAAACGTAGGAGAGGATATGATTCTCATTGAAGAATGGGATCACGGGTTCCATAAGGATAACTACGGTGCCGACCATCTGAGACACGGTCTTGATCTTGCCGAGCATAGAAGCCGCTACAACTATACCGCTCTTGCCCGCTACAACGAGACGGAGCGAGGTAACGCCAAGCTCACGAAGAAGCACGATAAGCACTACCCATACGAAAACAAGCGCAAGAGTAGTCTCGCCGTTAAGCATCATCCACACGAGGATAGCAATCGCAGATCCGATAACCATAAACTTGTCCGCTAGGGGATCGATAAACTTACCAAAGTCGGTAACGAGATTATACTTTCTCGCGATCTTACCGTCGAGCATATCGGTCAAACCCGTCAAAGCGTAAACTATAGTAGGCACTACACAGCACCAAACAGGAATTTCTCTCATAAAGAGTAATGTCGCAACAAATACCGGAACAAGCAGAGCGCGTATGAGCGAGAGCGTGTTCGGAACGTTCATCTTTTTCATAATGTCCTCCTAATTTATCCTAAATTAATCGATCTGTTCACCGATAAGGTCGTAGTCGAGAGCCTCAACTATCCTTACCTTTACAAAATCTCCGAAGGTGTATTTGCCCTTTGGAGCATGGAAGTATACCTTGCCGTCAACGTCGGGAGCGTCTGCCTCGGAGCGACCGAAGTATATCTCGGCAACGGTGTCATAGCCGTCGGTAATTACCGTAAGCTCTTTACCGATCTTTGCATTGTTAAGCTCCTCTGCCACGGTGAGCTGAGTCTGCATAAGAATGTCGTATCTGTCCTGCTTGATCTGCTCGTCGATCTGATCGGGCATCAATGCCGCCTCGGTATCCTCCTCGGGAGAATACGTAAACGCGCCGAATCTGTCAAATCTCGCATCCTTGATAAACTCGCACAGCTCAACGAAATTCTCCTCGGTCTCGCCGGGGAATCCAACCATTGCCGTAGTGCGAAGAGTTATGCCGGGTACTCTGTCGCGCAGTCTTTTCACAGCGTCGAGTATAAGCGCCTTGCCGCCGTGACGGTTCATTCTCTTAAGCACGGGGTCGGAAATATGCTGCACGGGTACGTCCATATACTTAACGAGCCTCGGATTGTTTCTAAGTTCTTCTATAAGCTCATCGGTGATCTTGTCGGGATAGCAATAAAGAAGTCTGATCCACGGTATGCTCGTATTCTTAGTGATCTCCTTAACAAGCGCGGCAAGCTTGTACTCTCCGTAAAGGTCGAGTCCGTATCGAGAGGTGTCCTGAGCGATGAGGTTAAGCTCCTTAACCCCTGCCCTGTCAAGCTCCTTTGCCTCGTGTACTATATCCTCGATAGTACGGCTTCTGAGCTTGCCTCTGATAAGAGGGATCGCGCAATAGGTGCAACGGTTGTCACAGCCCTCAGCGATCTTGAGATACGCCGTATGGGGAGCCGTGGTAAGTATTCTGCCTCCGCCGAGCGGTGATGTATTCTTATCCTTGAATGATGTATACTTCTCGCCTCTCATAACCGCGCGACAAGCCTCGCCTATGTCCTCAAGGCTGCCGACGCCGACAATGGCGTCAAGCTCGGGCAGCTCCTTCATAACCTCCTCGCGATATCTCTCTACAAGGCATCCCGTAGCGATTATATGCTTACACTTGCCCCATTCCTTAAGCTCGGCGGCGTCAAGAATGTTGTCTATCGCCTCCTGCTTAGCGCTTTCGATAAAGCCGCAGGTGTTTATTATTACGATCTCAGCCTCCTCGGGCTCAAAGGTGACTTCAAAGCCATCTTTATACAAGTTGTGGAGCATAACCTCTGTATCCACAAGGTTTTTTGAGCAGCCGAGGGAGATAAATGCAACCTTTGTCATATCCGTTCCTTATTTCAATATCTTTCTGAATTTTACACGGAGCTTCTCAAGATAGTAGCGCACCATAACCGTGATGAAGAAGTCATAGGCTACGAAGGCGACGTTGAGAAGTATCCAGGTGACTACGTACAGGGCTCGACCGGTAATTCCGAAGATAGCCTCGTCGGGATTAATAAACGGAAGTCCCGTTATAAGCTTTATACCAAATAGCATAAGCACGAAGGCGCAGTTGCCGAACACAAGCTTTATCGGCCACCAAAAAACGCGCGGCAGCTTCTCTATGTAGCCCTTAAGTATCGGAAAAACGCCGAAAAGGACGAGATAGATAAACCACATCGGGCTATGTTGGTAGAAAATAAACGTTGTAAGTGTTGTACAGATCCAAACGAGCCAAGTGTAAGGAGAGCCAAGCTCTATATACACGAAGGCGACCAGAGCCGACGCAAGAGCAACAGCAGTGAGGTCAAAGACCTCCACCACCGCGCCGATAACCATAAAAACCGTGCCGAGCGCGACTATCATAGCGCTCAGAGTAAGCTTTTTCGTCTGCTTCATACCGTCAGATACAACCGATAAGGTCTCCGCCCATGCATTCGCAGAGACAGTCGAGACACATAAGGTTCATACAGCAGTCGCAGGCATCATCGGATGAGGATCTATAGCGTCTGCCACCGTCACCGTAATAGGTGCTACCGTATCTTGAGCCAGAGGTGTTGAACATCTCCTTTGCTCTCTGGTACTCAAGGTTGGAAGGATCCATAGAGCATGCAAGCTCAAGCTCACGCATAGCGTCAGCGGTCTTTCCTCTCTGCATAAGACATACCGAGTTTAAGAAGTGCCAGTCAGCAGTGCGCTCGAGGGCGGGAACGCTCATAAGGAGCGACTCTGCGTCACGGTACTTTCTCTCGTTTATCTTTTGTCTGATGGTGGCGTAGATGCCGGTTGCGTTGCTGTAAGAATTGTTGTATGAATTGTTATCGTAAGAGCTACCGCCGGTATATCCGCTACCGGAGGATGCGGACGAGCTTCTGTCTCTCTGGATCTCGTCGTACGCGGCGTTGATCTCCTGCATCTTTTCCTTAGCAAGTTCCTTTAAGGGATTGCTGTCATCATAATTGTCTGGATGATACTTACGCGCAAGGTTTCTATACGCGTTCTTTACCTCCTCGTCACTCGCCCCGTGGGGTACTCCGAGTATGGAATACGGATCTTTCATTTTTTATCCTCCTTAACGTCCTTATCAAGAAATTCTATCCTCTTGGTAAGTCCGAGATAAATTATATTTCTAACTATGTTTTCTATAGTGATCTTGTTGCCGAAGGGTACGAGATTTATCGCCACCTCAAGCTTTTTGCATTCTATAAGCAAAGTTGTCTTTACATTTTGCTTGTTTTCATACGTCAACTCCGCTCCGCCGTACGCAATAACAAACGGATTGTATTTACCGCTTTTAAGGTCCGAGTCATAATCGTCGATAGCGTCCGCAAGTAATATAAACTTGCCAAGACGGAAGCCGACCTCATACGTCACGGCTCTGTCAGCGCCCTCAAGCCCGTAGGCGAATATCTCGCCGAGCAGCTCTCCGAACAGCTCTGCCGGCTCATCTATGGACGGGCGTCTTTCCCTCTCGATCTCGGATATCTTATCAAGTCTATCCTTGACTATCTCGGCAAGATCGGTAAGATCCGCCTTTTTCTTAGCCGTGGCAAGAAGAGGTCGCGTCGCGCTGACAAGCATCCTCTTCGCGAGCCCCTCGTCGCTAAGATCGTCCTGCATCTTGTAGTAGCTGAGAATGGCAAAGGCGCGCGCCGTGTATTCTATCGCCGAGTTGTCGGTAAGCATACATCTTTTTTTCAAGGGATGCGCCACGCATCTTCGCATCGACGACGAAAGCTCAGAATCGGGTATATACGCCATTCGCACAAGCGCCAAAAATACGCTGTCGTATGTAATGGTAACGGTAGAAAGAGCGCCGGTATGCTTTTTCATAGAGCGGCATATACCGCAATAGGTTGATTTGTAAAACTCGTGCTCCTTTACAAGAAGCTCCTTTATATCGGGCTTTACGTAACCGAACATACTCTCTCCTCCCTGTGCGCATACTTTCGCATTTTACATTACATTATATTTAGTATAGCACATTTTTTCCGTTTTGTGTTAACTTTTATAAAATTTTTATTAAAATTTATTTAATAAAGCAAAGGACAGAGCCAAAACTCTGTCCTTCTATGATAAGATTTATGTTTTTATGTTGAAAATCGTGTACTTCTACCCGAAGCAATAGTTACCTATTGCGAGCTTTGGTAGAAAACGGCGGTTGTTACAAAAATTCTCCCATCAAAAAATTTTATTTACCCATGCCTTTGCGTGTCAAGGCAATTCTATTCTTCTTCAAATCAACGTCCTTGATAAGCACCTCAATAACGTCGCCTACGGATAAGAGCTCGGAGGGGTGCTTTACATACTTGTCGGACATCTCGGAGATGTGGAGCAGACCGTCGTGGTGAACACCGATGTCTACGAAGCAACCGAAGTCGATAACGTTACGCACGGTGCCCTTGAGCTGCATACCGGGCTTAAGGTCGGTGATCTCAAGTACGTCTGTAGAAAGAATGGGCGCGGGAGCGTCGTCACGGATGTCACGACCGGGCTTTTCAAGCTCGCCGATGATGTCAAGAAGGGTGGGCTCACCACAACCAAGCTCCTTAGCGAGCTTAGCGGTGCCGTACTGCTCTGCCTTGAACTTAAGGAGCGCAAGATTAGCGGTGCCCACGTCCTCGGTGGTAAAGCCGAAGCGACGGAGAAGATCCTCTGCTATAGCGTAGGACTCAGGGTGAACGCCGGTGTTGTCAAGGATGATCTTACCGCCGGGGATTCTCAAGAAGCCCGCGCACTGAAGGAACGCCTTGTCACCGATCTTAGGAACCTTGAGAAGCTGCTGACGGGTCTTGAACTCGCCGTTCTCTTCTCTGTACTTAACTATATTTTTTGCCGCTGTAGCGTTGATACCGGAAACGTAAGAAAGGAGAGAGTGAGACGCGGTGTTGATATCTACGCCTACGCCGTTTACACAGTCCTCAACAACGCCGCCGAGTGTGTCGGTAAGTCTATTCTGCTTCATATCGTGCTGATACTGACCTACGCCGATAGCCTTTGGCTCGATCTTAACAAGCTCTGCAAGGGGATCCTGAAGTCTACGAGCGATGGAAACCGCGGAACGCTGCATAACGTCAAAGTCCGGGAAGTCTTCTGCGGCAAGCTTAGATGCGGAGTAAACCGATGCGCCCGCCTCGGAAACGATAGTATACTTAACGCCCTTAGGACAAGCGGGATCACGGAGAACTCTCTCCGCGATAAATCTCTCGGACTCACGGGATGCGGTACCGTTACCGATAGAAACGATGTCAACCTTATTTTTAACGATGAGCTTAAGAACGATCATCTTAGACTTCTCAAGATCTGCCTCGTTGTCTCTGCCCTTTGCTCTGAAGGGGTAGATTACCGCGGTATCAAGCACCTTACCGGTCTTGTCTACTACGGCGAGCTTACAGCCGTGACCGTAGCCGGGGTCATAGCCAAGCACTACCTTACCCTTGATGGGAGAAACGAGAAGAAGATTACGAAGGTTCTCGGAGAATACCTTAAGCGCGCCCTCACAAGCGTCGTCAAAGAGACTTGTACGAACCTCTCTCTCTATCGCGGGGAAGAGGAGTCTATCATAAGCGTCGGTAAGAGTTTCCATAAGGTAAGGAAGAGCGGGTGACTGCTTGTTGGTAACGACTCTCGATACGAGCTGCGCGATGCCCTCGTCCTTGTTGAGAGTTACGCTAACCTTAAGGAAGTCCTCCTTCTCGCCACGGTTGATAGCAAGAACTCTGTGTCCCTTAAGCTTCTTGATAGGCTCGGAGAAGTCGTAGTAGTTATCGTAAACAGAGGATTCCTCTGTAGTACCCTTAGTGGTGATAGATCCGTTTGCCATAGTGAATGCGCGAAGGAGCTTTCTGATCTCAGCGTCGTTGGAAACGTCCTCTGCGATAATATCGGATGCGCCCTGGAGAGCCGCCTTAACGTCGGGGACCTCCTTGCCCTCCTCCTCGGAGATAAACTCTTCTGCGTAAACATCAATGGCGGGATCGTATACGTCCTTCTGCTCCATGATGTACTGCGCGAGGGGCTCAAGTCCCTTTGCTCTCGCAACAGAGCCACCGGTGCTTCTCTTGGGCTTGAAGGGTCTGTATATATCCTCGAGTTCTACGAGAGTCTTTGCGTTGTTAAGCGCAAAGGTGATCTCGGGAGTAAGCTTTTCCTGCGCCTCGATAAGCGCGGATATGGTAGCTCTTCTCTCCTCAAGATTACGAAGATAGGAAAGTCTGTCGTTAAGATCACGGAGAGTAGTGTCGTCAAGACCGCCGGTAACCTCCTTACGGTATCTCGAAATAAAGGGAATGGTGTTACCCTCATCGATGAGCGCTACGGTAGCCTCAACCTGTTCCTCTTTGACGCTGAATTCCTGCGCCAATGTCTTTAAAATATCCATATTATCTCCTTAAAAGATGTAAATTAACTAATTTTGTCTCTCGAGAGTGGCTATCTCCTCAGGGGTAAGGAGTCTGTACTCTCCCCTTCTGAGCGAAGTGTCAAGCGCTATCTCGCCAAACGAAACTCGCTCAAGCGTCACCACACGGTTGTGCGTGGACGCAACCATTCTCTTGATCTGATGGTACTTACCCTCGGTAAGCGTTATGTATCCGCCCATACGGTCAGCGTCAAGCTCAATAACAGCGCTCTTGCACTCGTATCCGTCGGCAAGAACGACTCCGTCGCGGAAGGTCTCCTCAACGCCGTCTGCCATAGGCTCTGCCGCGCTGAAGCGATAGACCTTAGGTACGTGGTGCTTAGGTGAAAGCACCCTATGGGCAAGAGGACCGTTGTTGGTAAGTATCATAAGCCCGGTGGTGTCTCTATCCAGTCTGCCTACGGGAAACAGCTCCATCTTACGCAGCTCGCCGTCGAGCAGCTCGGTAACAACCGGGAGCTTTGAGTCCTCGGTCGCGCTGACGTAGCCCTCGGGCTTGTTAAGCATAACGTAAGTGTATTTGCGATAGGATATCTCCCTGCCGCGAAAAACCACGCTCTGCCTCTCGGGATCAACGTGCGCCGATGAATCGCGAAGGGGCGCTCCGTCTACAAGCACCTGCCCTGCCTTACACGCGGATCTCGCCTCGCTTCTGGTAGCAATGCCCATTTCCGATAATAGCTTGTCTAAACGCATTTTCTACCTCCCAAGAATCGTTTCCGCATTAATTGCCACTTTATATTTTAACACATAAGCATCGGTTTGTAAAGGGGATTTTGAAAGTTATTTTCCGAATCATATAAATATTTTAAATATATATCACCGGTAACACAAGGTGTTAATGGGGTACAAATCGGTAGGGGACGGCGCCCACGACGTCCCGTCGCAATGAAATCCGTCACAGACGGAAGAAATCCTTGCAGGATGAAATCCGATAAATCGGATGAGTAACAAACCGGTTCCACTTTTTTCCCATTTCCTTTTTCTCTATGGCATAACAAAAGCCTTGCTCATGGCAGCTGTACGGCACATCACAAGCAAGGCTACGTATTTGAATTTAAACGGTTATTTTATTTTTTCGTTCCACTCCGCTTCCTTGAAACCTGCGAGAACGAAGTCATCACCGACAAGGAGAGGGCGCTTAACTAACATACCGTCAGCGGAAAGTAGCTTGAGCATCTCGCCCTCGCTCATTTCGGGAAGCTTATTCTTTAGATCGAGAGATTTGTACAAAAGTCCGCTCGTGTTAAAAAGCTTTCTGATCGGCAATCCGCTCTTTTCGTACCACTCTGTTAGCTCGTCAAGACTCGGATTGTCAAGCTTTATATCCCTCTCTTCGTAAGCTACGCCATTATCGTCCAGCCATTTCTTAGCCTTCTGACAGGTGGTGCATCTCGGATAACAAATAAATTTCAGCATAAATTACCTCATTAGCTCTTTGCGAGCTGATTTTTCTTAAACTGCAGCATATACAGATCATAGTATCTACCGCGCTTGGCGAGAAGCTCAAAGTGGTTGCCCTCCTCCACTATCTCTCCGTGAGAGAGGACGATGATCTTATCCGAATGCTGAATAGTGGAAAGTCTGTGCGCCACTATAAGCATCGTGCCGATAGACTTTATCTTCTCAAGCGAATCCTGTATAAGCAGCTCAGTCTCGGTATCGATATTTGCCGTAGCCTCGTCAAGAATGATAACCGATGGCTTATGAACGATGGTTCTGGCAAAGGAGAGCAACTGTCGCTGTCCTGCGGAGAAGTTGTTGCCCCTCTCACGCACCTCCTCGTCAAGTCCTGACGAGAGCTTATCTATAAAGCGGTCGGCGTTGACATATCGGCAAGTAGCGAGCATTTCCTCGTCGCTGATACCGTCGTCGCGTAGCGCTATATTAGAGCGTATAGTACCGGAGAACAGGAACACGTCCTGCAGCATCTGACCGAAGTGACGGCGCAAGGACGAGAGCTTTATCCTTTTTATATCTATTCCGTCGATGAGTATCTCGCCTCTTTGTATATCGTAGTTACGGCAGATAAGCGAGAGTATGGTGGTCTTACCCGAGCCGGTAGATCCGACAAAGGCTACCGTCTGCTTTGCGTCCACCTTAAATGAGACGTTCTTAAGCACCCACTCTCCCTCGTTGTAGGCGAACCACACGTTTCTAAACTCGATATCTCCCTTTACCTCATCAAGCTCGATAGCGTCGGGAGAATCGATCACCTCAGGCTTCATATCAAGCACGGTAAATATCTTTTCCGCCGAGGCGAGCGCCGACTGTAGTCTGTTAAACTGCTCGGCAAGGTTTTGTATCGGGTTAAAGAACTTATTGGTATACATATAGAAGGAAACGAGAATATCGCTCGTTATTCTCTGACCGAGGAAGCTCGTATCCTTGATATATCCTCTTGCAGAGAGATACAAAAGAGCGAGTACGGAGGAAATATACAGCATATAGACCATAGGTCTGAAGATACCGAAAACGAATATTTCCTGATGCTTTGCCTTCTCAAGATATCTGTTTTTGCTTTCAAACTCCTCAGCCTTACGTCCCTCTCGGTTAAATATCTGCGTGATCTTGATGCCGGAGAGGTTCTCAGAGAGGAAGGTGTTGATATCCGTGGTCGCGTCCTTTACCTTACGGTAAGCGCGACGTGAGAACTTTCTGAATATAAGAGTAAATAGGAGTATGAACGGAGCAAAGCAAAGCACCATCAGCGTCAGCTGATAGTTAAGTAGTAGCATAGCTCCGAGAACGCCAACGATGGTAAAGCAGTTTTTCACAAGGTTCACAAGCAGGTTTGTGAACATCATGGAGATCGCGTTGGTGTCGTTGGCAACTCTGGTAACGAGCTTGCCGACGGGTATCTGATGCAGCTGAGAGTGCGAAAGCCCCTCAATGTGCATAAATACGTCCTCACGCAGACTTGAAAGGATCTTTTGTCCGACCTTTTGCAGAATTATAGATTGCGCGTAGGTAGAGACGAGAGATACGATGAGTATACTCGCATAGATGCCCACGTAGGTCAAAAGCCTTGCCATCTCAAACTCCTCGGTAAGCAGCTTTTCTATCTTACCGATAAGCAGAGGCGACATGATCTCATATGAGATCGAGAACAGCATGATTATACCCACTACGATAAAGCTCTTGACATGCGGCTTTGCGTAGGTGGCGAGTCGCTTTATTATCTCGGAATCCTTGATATGTCTATCAAAGCCGATAGCCTCCTTTTTATTCTTCATGAAGGCGTAGGCGAGAACGAAGATGAGGGTAAAGGCTCCGATTATCGCGCCAAGGATCAAAAGAGGATAGTATTCTCTCATTTTACACGCCCTCCTTTTCTTCCTCAAGCTTCTGAAGCTCTACCATAGTCGCATACTCGTGGCAGGTCGCGTTAAGCTCCTCGTGAGAGCCTACGGCAACTACTCTGCCCTCGTCGATAAATACGATCTTATCCATCTTCTCAACCGTGGATATACGGTGAGCGATGAGAATGGTAGTCTTGCCGCGTCGGCGCTCTCTGAGGTTGGATATAATGACTCGCTCGGTCTCGGTATCTACCGCGGAGACGGAGTCGTCGAGTATGAGTATACTTGCGTCCTTCATAAGCGCGCGGGCTATGGATATCCTCTGCTTTTGTCCACCGGATACCGTAACGCCGCGTTCACCGAGGACCGTGTCGTATTTTTCCGCAAAATCTGATATATTACCATGCACGTCTGAAAGCTTTGCCGCGGCTATAACGTCGTCAAGATCGCCCCCGTCAGTAGCAAAGGCAATGTTGTTTGCGATAGTATCGCTGAAGAGGAAATTGTCCTGCGGAACGTAGGCAGAATACTTACGCACCGTCTTGATCGGGATAGTGTTCACGTCGCGTCCGTCTATATAGAGCGAGCCGTCAGGTACGTTGTAGGTACGGAGTATGAGGTCTACGAGCGTGGTCTTGCCGGAGCCCGTCCTACCGATAATACCAACGTTTTCACCAGCATTAATGCTGAAGGATACGTCCGAGAGCGCGTCGTAATCCGCGCCGGGATAACGGAAGGTGAGATTTTTAAACTCTATGTCACCTCTTATAAAATCGATATCCGTAACGCCCTCTTTATCCTTGACATCCACGTCCGCGTCGAGCAGCTCGCCGACTCTTTGGAGCGACGCCTTGCCTCGCGATGACATCTCAAGCAGGTGGGAGACTGCCATAACAGGCCAGATAATAGTGGTAAAATAGCTGATAAACTCTATAAGCTCGGCGGCGTTGAAGCTACCGATATAGACGAGATAACCGCCGACGCCAAGGATAATACAGATTACCGACTCGACAAACAGCGTAACCAGAACTTGCAGAAGCGTAGATATACGTGTGAATTCAATATTCGCCTTCTCGTTCTCATCGTTGAGCTTACGGAACGCCATAAGCTCGCGCAGCTCCTTGACAAACGCCTTGATAACTGCGATACCGGAGAAATTCTCCTGTGAGAAGTCGGATAAAGCAGAGAAAGCCGCCTGACGAGCCGCCCATTTCTTCTTCATACCTTTTCTTACCACCGTGCTGACAGCCATGAGCAGCATCATGGGAATTAGTGAAAGGAGAGTAAGCACAACGTTCATATTAGCCATCTTAGCGATAGCCAAAACGCCGAGCAGAAGAGCGTCGGCAAACATAAGCACGCCGTCGCCGAAGCATTCCTGTATTGTCTCAAGATCGTTGGTAAAGAGCGACATCATATTACCGACCTTGTTTCTCTGATAATACTGCTGAGAAAGGTTCTTTGCGTGGTTGAACATCTCGGAGCGTATATCCGTAGAGACCTTGATGCCGGCGCCAAAGAGACATATTCTCCAAAGGAAGCGTCCGAACACAAGAGAGAGGATTATAAATAAAAGCGGCTTACATATCTCGGTAAGGAGAAACTCCATATCAAAGGGCATATATTCACCCGGCGAGACCTGTACTACGCCATACTGCATTCCCTCAAGAACCATTCGATAAAGCTCCGGGATCTCAAGCTGCATAAAGTCAACGAGAAGGAGCGCAAGTACTCCAAGGACGAGCAGATAGCCGTATTTCAGATAATATTTGTTTATATGCTTTCCGAAGATCATATACATCCTCCTTTAAATCAATAAAACATTATAAATTATAATAGCACATATAAAGTGGCTTTTCAAGTATATTTGATTATTTTTCACAAAATCATTGCATACTCAATTCATAAGTGCTATAATGGGCTTGCAATTACTTTATTTTCGGAGGAAAATATGAAAAAGCTACTGCTTATCCTGCTTGTCGTTTGCTCGATGCTTATTTTGGCGTCCTGCAACACGCTTGACGGACTTATGAAGGATCTCGGGGTGGACTCCACGCTTCCCGATACCGACAATACCACAACTGATCCCGAGGTGTTACCCACGCCCGATCAAAATGAAAACGAGGACGGCGCCGATGAAGGCGATCAGCCCGGCGACGATAACAATGAAGAGGACGGCAACAAGCCCGGTGACGATGACGTAAACGAGAGCAAGTATACCTACACCGACTTCACCGCGGCAGAAAAGTCACTCTTTAATTCTTGGTTCGAATTTGTTATTCCCTTCTTGCCTAACAACGAGTACTACGCAGAGGAATACGAGTACGAATATGAGGATTATAGCTACGAGGATGGCGTAAACTTCTATACCTACGGAAATACAAAGGCGGAGTTCCTTGAGTACCTTAAGCTCTTCGACGTCTATGATTTTGACGGCTCTGAGGATGATGAGTTCGGGGACACATGGTACTACTACTCTAAGGGCGACGTATATATCGATCTTGGGTATTATTACAGCGAGGATGATGACGCCTATATAGCCGACGTATACGTATATTACTACTACGAGGACGGCGATTCCGGTAACACGGGTGGCGGCTCAAACGATAATGACGATGAAAATGACGAGACCAAGCCTACCTATACCGACTTCACCGCGGCAGAAAAGTCACTCTTCAATTCTTGGTTCGAATTTGTTATTCCCTTCTTACCTAACGATGAGTACACCGTAGATGAATACGAGTATGATTACGAGGATTACAGCTACGAGATGGGTATAAACTTCTATACCTTCGGCAACACCAAGGCAGAGTTCCTTGAGTACCTTAAGCTCTTTGACGTTTATACGTTTGACGACTCTGAGGATGATGAGTTCGGGGACACATGGTACTACTACTCTAAGGGTGACGTATACATCGACCTTTCTTACTACTACAGTGACAAATATAGCAAATATGTAACCGACGTATACGTATATTACTACTACGAGGACGGCGATTCCGGTAACACGGGTGGCGGCTCGAATGATAATGACGATGAAAATGACGAGACTAAGCCTACCTACACCGACTTCACCGCTGAGGAAAAAGCGCTGTTCAATTCTTGGTTCGGCTTTGTTATCCCCTTCTTACCCAACAACGAGTACTACGTAGATGAATACGAATTACCTTATGGCGATAATAGCTACGAGGAGGGTGTAAGCTTCTATACTGTTAACAACACCGAAGCACAGTTCCTTGAGTATCTTAAGCTATTCGACGACTACACCTTCGACGACTACGATGTTGATCAATACGGTGACACATGGTACTACTACTCTAAGGGTGACGTATATATCGATCTTGCATATTATTACGACGACTATTACGACGAGTATATAACCGACGTATACGTATATTACTACTACGAGGACGGCAATTCCGGTAACACGGGTGGCGGCTCTCAGACCGATTACGACGTGATCACCAACGAGGGCGCAGGTTTGCCCACGGACTCCGACGGAGTGTTGGACGTTGACTTCACCGACGCCGAGAACGTAAAGAACGTAACCGAGCAGGGCTACTATCTCGACGGCTGTCCCACTACGGGCAACCCCGGTGTGCTTGTAATTCCCGTTGACTTCCTTGACGTGACGGCAGAAAGCAAGGGCTACTCCACCGCCGTGCTTTCCGAGGTGTTCAAGATGAGCGGTAAGACCGACTACTACTCGGTATACGACTACTACTATCTCTCAAGCTACGGTCAGCTCGAGCTTGACGTAACCGTGCTTGACTTCTGGTTCAGACCTCAGTTTAGCAGCGAATATTACGAAAACGCAACCTACGACTACTACGGCAACGAGATCGCAATAGGCGACCAGCTCATTCTCGACGAGGCGCTCGCATATCTCGAGAGCAGAATGGATCTGTCAAAATTCGACTCTGATGGCAACGGTACTATCGACGCGGTAGTGCTTGTAAACACTCTTGATATCGGCAACGATGACTTCCACTGGGCTTACAGATACTGGAACGTATATGTCGACGAAAACGAAGAGTACTTCGTATACGACGGAGTCAACGCAAACGACTACGTCTGGGCTTCCTATCAGTTCATACAGGAGTCCTACGATCAGCTCGGTAACACTTATTATGATGAAAATACCGTAAACCCCTATACCTTCATACACGAGTTCGGTCACGTGCTTGGCACCGACGACTACTATGACACCGAGGGTGTGTTCGATCCTCTCTACGGATATGACGTAATGGACGCTATGCAGGGCGATCAGAATGCTTTCACCAAGTTCAACCTCGGCTGGTTGACCACATCCCGTCTTGTGGTTACCGACGGCACCCTCACCCTGACGCTTGAGGCATTCACCAAAAACGGTGACACCATCATTCTCGCCACCAACTGGGATGAAAAGCTCGGAGCATATCAGGAATATTACGTAATTACATATTATACCAACACCGTTTTAAATACAAACGGCGGCGGATACTTCGATGAGGAAGGTCTGCTCGTCTACCACGTCAACGCGTCTCTTTATAAAGAGGAGATCGACGGCGAAGTATACTACGACGTATATAACTCCAACACTCACGTATCAAGTGAGTACGGAACCGAGGACAATCTCATAGAGCTTGTCAAATCGGCAGACGGCGATATGATATACGGTGTCGGCGAGTCGCTCGGCGCTCTTACCGATGATCTTGGTAACGAGCTTGGCTACACCTTCACGGTTGACTCCATCACCGGCGACGTAATAACCATCACCTTCAGCGCAAAGTGATATTTGGTCTTCCTTTTTAGAAAGGTAAAAAAGGTTGAGTCATTTGCTAACTACAAGCATTTGACTCAACCCTTTTCTTTATTTATGTAAATAATTGTTATGTTTTATGCTACTTTTGCCTCTTCAACCTTACTCTCATCAAGCTTCTTTGCGGAGAGCTTATTCTTAACGAGGAAGTACACTCCGTAGAACGCGCAGATGTAAACGAGGAAGAGAACGACAACGAGGATAGGATAGAGGACGGGGCTACCGTTTACGAGATTGTATACAATATCGTAGGGAGTGCCGTCGCCAGCCATAAGGAACATATAGTTGTAATCGATGATCACGTTGGCGGTATAAGCCGCTACGCAGAAGAACATAAGGATCGCGAAGGTGATGGGAATATTCTTTTTCTTCATGCTTTCCATTCCGGAGAATACTATGTACAGGGAGGAGAAGCCGGAGATGGAATGAGTGATCGCGGATACTGTATTGTCGAAGGAAAGTACGGGATAGCATCCATAGTTCTGACCGGCGAGATAGGTGCCAAGCACAGCGCCGATGATACCGAAGATGAATACGAAGTCAAGCGCCGCCTCTCTCACTCTTCCCTTTGAGAAAGCCGCCAGAGGAATAGTCATAAGCTGAATTGAGCAGAGGAACAAAGGAAGCTCGGTAAGCCAACCCATAGGATCGTTGCCTCTGATGCACATAAGTACTATCTTGAACAGCTCGAACGAGTCGATAAGTATAGCTGCCCAGATGAGAACGCGTGTCTTTTCCTTATCGGTTTTCCCCTTATTTCTGCGTCCGAAAAATACGGCGAGCGTTACCATAGCTATCATAAAGCAAGTAACGAACAAAAGGTGCTGCCAAGAGAAATATCCCTCAGGCTCGCGTTGATATCCGCCAAATCCAAAGAATTCTTTCATTTTTTTCAACTCCTAAACCATAAATATAAGTTCAAAAAGGTCATTCAAACTTAAATGAAGCTTAAATTTAACTTAATTATACCTTAAAAGTTTATTTTTGTAAAGAGGGAATTTGAAAAAAATTACTTTTTTCTTTAGATTTTAAAAACAAAAAGGGGCGTCCAATGCTTACTTAAAAGCACCAAGCTCCCCTTTTTATGAATTAATTGATGCCGACACGCTATGTCACTCAGGACAAACGCGAGGCTGCAATTCATTTTAATTTTATTACTGATCCTCGCCAAAGTCTCTGATATACGCCTCAAGAAGTCTCTCGGGCCAATCCGAAACAGGCTCAAGCTGACCGGTGAAGAAGCGAAGAGTCTTAGGCTCACGCACAAATCTCAAGCCTCCTATCAGGTCTCTGTGATCGTAGAGCCACTTTACTCTATCAATAACGTACTCGGTCTGCGAGAGCGTAAACACTCTTCTCGGGAATGCAAGGCGCACCATCTCTACAGATGCGATACGTTCGCTTCCATCGGGATTTCGCTCCTCTGAGAGAGTTCCTCTCTCCATACCTCTGATACCGCCGCAAAGATAGAGCGCGGCAACGAGAGATCCTGCGGGATACTGCTCCGAGGGAATATGGCTTACTACGGTACGGGCGTCGATATGAGCGCCGAGTCCTCCGCCGGGAGTGATCATAGGTACGCCGAGAGCGTCAAGTTCCTTTACGCAATGGTTGATGAACTGAGGTCCTTGAGATATAACGTCAAGATCCATAGTCTCCTCAAATCCGATGATTAGCGCCTCCATCTCCTTTACCGACATACCGCCGTAGGTAAGGAAGCCCTCGAACATGGTGATATATTCCTCCATCTCGTGGAAGAGCTGCTCGTCTCTGACAAGGATTCCGCCGCCTCGACCAAAGCCAAACTTACGCGCGGAGAAGTAGATAACGTCAAAGAGATCGGCTATCATTCTCGTAATCTCGGCTATGGACTTATCCTTCATCGACTCCTCGCGCATCTTGATGAAGTAGAGGTTGTCCTGAAGCAAGGATGCGTCAAGAACGGTAGGAATGCCAAACGACTTGGCAAGGTCGGTTGCCTCCTTCATATTAGCGTAGGATATGGGCTGACCGCCGATAAGGTTTGTACCCGCCTCAAGTCTTAAGTAGGCGATATTTTCAGCGCCCTCGCTATCGATACAAGCCTTCATCTTATCTATATCTATATTACCCTTGAATGGGAGCGTACTTTTTACCACGAGTCCCTCGTCGCGGACCAATTCCTCTACCTTACCACCAAGACGTGTAACGTGCGCCTTGGACGTGGTGAAGTGATAGTTCATTATGACACAGCTGCCGGGCTTTACAAAATGCTGAGCGATGATATGCTCGCACGCGCGTCCCTGATGCGTGGGGAGAAGATTTGCAATGCCGAATATTTCCTCGAGCTTGTCTCTCATACGGTAGAAGGTCTCGCTGCCCGCGTAAGCATCGTCAGCTCTGAGCATCGCGGACTGCATATTGTCACTCATCGCGTTTACGCCCGAGTCGGTGAGCATATCCATAAAGATGTCACCGTTATGTAAAAGGAAGGTGTTAAAGCCCGCCTCGCGCATTTTTTCAAGACGCTCTCTCGCGGGTAAAAGCGTGAGCTTTTGTACAATTTTCACCTTGTGCATTTCAATCGGCACTGCGGCGCGATTGTAAAATTTAATTTCCGGCATTTTATTTTTCCTCCAGGTATTGCCTTTTTAACGTACCTATTATATAATATATGACAGGATTAGTCAAACAAATAGTTTTGATGTTTACTATCGATTTTTTCGATGATATGGAGACGCTATGGAATTAAGAAATCTTATCTCGTTTATACACGTTGCAGAGCTTGGAAGCTTTACTAAGGCGGCAGATCAGCTCGGGTATTCGCAGTCAACGATATCCTTCCAGATAAAGCAGCTGGAGGATGAGCTTGACTGTCTGCTCTTCGAGCGTATTAACCACACTATAACGCTTACGGAAAGAGGGCGCGATCTGCTCAGCTACGCGCATAAAATACGCGCCTTGACCGACGACTTTAACGAAAGCTTAAAAAAAGACGAGGAGGTAAGCGGTCACATACATATCGTAACGCCAGACTCCATCTGCGAGGAGATGATATACTCGCACTACGTCGATTTCCACAAAAAATATCCGGGAATCACCATAAAGGTGACCACCGATGACACCGCCGTTATGTTCGATATGCTCGACCGTAATGAAGCCGATCTTATCATAACCCTCGACAGCCACTCGTACAAGAAGGATTACGTCATCGCAAAGGAGGCTCCCCTGCCCGTCCGTTTCGTCACCGGAGCAAATTCCAAATTTGCCGGCAAACGCCACCTTAAGATCAAGGATATAATCAACGAGCCGTTCATACTGACCGAGTACGGACACGGATATCGCCGTGTGCTTGACAAGGCGCTCGCGGCAAAATCCCTGTATATTTCTCCCGTGCTTGAGATCGGGCGCACGGATATTATAGCCCGACTGCTCGCTGAAAGCGGTATGATATCCTACCTACCCGAGTTTGTTACCAAAGAAGCGGTGGCATCGGGAGAGCTGTGCTACCTCGACGTCTCGGACGTCAACGTAGATATTTGGAAGCAGCTGATATACCACAAAAACAAATGGATGTCCAAGTCCTTAAAGGTATTTATCGACTACCTCGCGCAAAAGGAGTTTTCATAAGACTACGTTTAGAGATAAGCTGAACGCTTGATGACGGCATTCACTTTACGGAAAGCGAAGCGCCTACGGCGCACCCACCTACAAAAACCGCTACGTCATTTAAGCTGAACTAAATAAAACCACCGAGGCATCATTTTTAAGCAGTGCCTCGGTGGTTTTATAGCTTTTAAGTAGATAACACTTAAAAGCTCTTTTTATTTTATATTGTTTTTATCTTTTGTAGCTTTCGTTAGCTTTTTCTTTCGCATATAAACGGAAAGCGCTTTTTTAACAGTCTTATGTAATCTTTTATTTGCTTTTTCGGGTATATCAAAGTCGAGATATGTCGCCGCTCTGATCGGTACACATCGTTTGATGTCTTTTTTTGAGTAACCGCTAAGGCGCAAATACTCCTTCAGATATAGCTTGGCAAACAAGGGTGTGAACAAGCCGTACATAAACTGCTCGATAGGAGAATGAGCTGCCGCCGTGGTCGCCATTATCTTGGTTATAAGACAGGTTCCGGCAACGTCGCCGCGAGGATCGCCACCGCAAGTAAACGCCCAGTCGATGACCACCGGCTTATCCCCCTGATACAAAATATTCATCGGGTGGAAGTCACCGTGGCACACGCGTCTGTCCTCGCACTTGGGCATTTGCTTAACCATTTCGCTATTTGTATTAAACAGTAACTGTAACATTAAAATCAAGGCGTAGCCTTGTATATC
>JAZOUM010000087.1:0-2127 GCA_045658205.1 Eubacteriales bacterium
CATCGATGCGAGTCGCTCTATGGATTACGGAAGCGGCAGAAAGGCAGAGCAGGCGGTAAGACTTGCCGCGGCGCTCGCCTATATGTCCGTCAATGAGATGGATAGAGTATCGGTCTATGCTTTAAAGGGCGATACTGTCGAGGAGCTTATGCCTATCACCGTAGGCAAGGAAGCCTTTTACAATCGCATCGGCAATCTTAACGGTATAGAATTTGACGGTGACAGCCGTATCAGCGAGGCTATACTCCCGTCTGTCGTAGGTAAGGGCGATGGAATGTCCATCATAATTTCGGATTTCCTCACCGATGACGACTACGAGACGGCAATAGATCATCTCATTGGCAAAAAACGTGACGTATTATGCATTCAGATACTCTCTGCTGACGAGCTTAATCCACAGCTTAACGGCAAGATGCATCTCTTTGATGCCGAGAATATCGAAAAAACCTACAAGAAGAACATTGACAGAAATATCTTGAAGGCGTACAGAGCGGCGCTCGCGTACGCTACCGACAGGATCCGTGAGTACTGTATGTCGCGCGGGGCTAATTACCTGCTTGTCGGCGCAGACGACGACGTAGGTGAGATCATCTTTGGCAGATTCGAGGAAGAGGGGGTAGTGAAATGACGTTTCTTTATCCCATAGGCTTACTCGGTCTTATCGGTGTACCGATACTTATCATCGTATACCTTATCAAAAATCGTTATACGGAGCAGACTATCGCTTCTACTTATCTTTGGCGCCTTAGCGAAAGATTCTTAAAGCGTAAGAACCCACTTTCCAAGATAACCGGTATAATCAGCCTTATCCTTCAGATCCTATTAGTTGCGACGCTTTCATTAGCGCTCGCCCGTCCTACTATCATTCTGCGTGGCGCGGCTCGTGAGTATTGCTTTATTCTCGACGGCTCGGCAAGTATGAATATGGTAAGCGAGGGAGTATCGAGGTTTGATCGCGCTAAGGATGCGATCTCTGAGGTTATTGACGACGCTAAGGGTGGAAGCACGTATACCGTTGTTCTGGTTGGTGACACTACTGAGGTGGTGATCGAAAAGAGCGATGACAAGGATAGGGTCATAGATAGACTCAATGCCCTTACTTGCTCCGATTCCACAATCAGTCTCACAGATGCTGTTGGCGTTGCGCAGGGTTATTTTGATCAGAACGCGGCATCGCTTACGTATCTTGTAACAGACGCGGATTACGCCGAGTGTGAAAACGTGCTTCTTGTTAACGTCGCGGCGGGAGAAAACAACGTATCCGTAGAGGACGTTACCTACGTGAAGAGTGGAAAAAGCACAGTCGTAGTAAGCGGCAGAGTTGTTTCCTACGGCGCCGACAGGCTCGTTGACGTCACGTTATATTCGGATGATAGCGAGGAGGCTATCGGCGATACCAAGGTACAAGCGTTCAAGGATGAGCCTACTACCTTTAGCTTCACCGTGGATCTTCCGAAATTCTATTCCCTCACCGTTAAGATCCCGACGGAGGATGATTACGCTGACGATAACGTAGCCGTTGTGTATGATATCGAGAGCGAAAATTCCTACAACGCGCTCATTGTCAGCGACGCGCCCTTCTTGATCGAGGCGGCGATAGAATCTGTAAGTAGCGCTGAGATCAAGGTTATGTCGATCGACGACTACAAGCAAGAGGAGGAATATCTCGCAAAGCAGGATAAGATAGTAAGCGGTTACTCGCTCTACGTCTTTGACGCGTTTAGTCCCTCCGCTATGCCTACGGACGGATCGGTATGGTTCCTTGGCTCGGACGCCAACGTTGCGGGCAGTGGATTCAGCGTTCAGGGCGAGGTATTGCTTGACAGCGCCGACGTCATCACTCGCTCTACGTCTACGTCGAGCGTGGTTCGTAAGCTCACCGAGGGTATTCTTGACGATGATATTTATATCTCAAAGTATATCAAGTGCGGCATTTACGCCGATTTTACCGTTCTTTACACCTATAAGGGTAACCCCGTTATCTTTACCGGTATGAACGATTTTGGAAACCGTGAGGTCGTATTTGCGTTCAACATTCACGACTCCGATATAACTCTTTCTCTTGATTATCTCGTGCTTCTTGGAAATCTTCTTGATTATTCCTTCCCAGAGGTCATTGAGACTACG
>JAZOUM010000088.1:0-12594 GCA_045658205.1 Eubacteriales bacterium
GCGGCATACGATGCAAAGCTTGCATCCTATCCTATGGTTACCGAGCTCTTCGATAAGGAAATGTACGATGCGGAGAAGCAGGCTATAGCTGATGCGGAAGCAAAGGCTAAGGCAGATAAGCTTGCCGCAAAGGAAGCAAAGGCTGACGAAAAGGCCGCTAACAAGGAAGCTAAGATTGAGGCTGCTTACGATAAGAATACTGAAATCGGTATCCTCAAAGCAACTATGCTCGCTGACGTTAAGGCTGACAAGGCTGAAAAGAAGGAGTTTGCAGAGCGCGAAAAGGCGATGGCTAAGGCAGATAAGCTTGCTGCAGCCGCTGACGCAGAGGCTGAGTACCTCGCAAAGCTCGCTACCTACACCGATCCCGAGGAGGCGTTCGATAAGGCTGCTTACGATGCCGATCAAAAGGAGATTGCCGACGCTGAGGCAAAGATCAAGGCTGACAGACTTGCCGCTAAGAAGCAGGCTCGTATAGATAAGCAGGACGGCAAGGATCTCGATGTTATCAAGAAATATGAGACCGACATCGAGAACGAGGAAATGCTCAACTTTGCTCACAGACACGAGGTTTCCGTTAAGAGAAATAAGAAGAGACTTGCTCGCGCGCAGAAGAACGGTAAGTTTATGTACGCTTACGGCGCGACCTTCGATCCCGAGTGGGATGGCGAGTTCAACAATTACGGACTTCCCGAGGTTCATCCTTATACCGAGGGCGTAAAGCTTTCCTCCGGCAGAAGAAGACGCGCTAAGAAGGAAAAGCTCGCGCATCTTGATAAGAGTAAGCTCTCCATGATCGCGCGTGATCAGCGTGACGTTGATAACAAGATGATCGAGGCGAGAATCAACGCTGAGTACACCGCGCTTTCACTTGAGGTCAATATGGCAGAGCACGAGTTCTCCGGCGATTACAGAACACGTAAGGAAAAGAGCTGGCTTCGTGACAGCAAGGAAAAGCTTAAGCATATGAAGAGCAAGCTTGCGGCTGCTACTAAGTATGAAAAGCTTGATAATGATCGCTACTACTCTGTAGTTTCTACCGATTTTGAAAAGGCAGAACTTCCCGCAAAGGCTGACCGTGATGAGCTTATCGCAATGCGCGAGGAGCTTATGAGATTGCTTGATATCCGTGACGAGATCAACGTACAGCTTCTCGAGATATACACGGGTACCGAGGACGGAAGACGCGGCAACATCAAGGGCAGAGCAAACGCTGTTCTCAAGGGACGCAAGAGAGCGTACGCTAAGATGAGAAGATACTATGCGGTTCTTAATAAGCACCGTGTAACTCGTAACGAAAAGATGAGAATCTTCGATAAGATGGACGAAGTAGTATCCTTGAGAGGCGATCTTGCAAGAATTAACTACATTCTTAAGAAGGAAAAGCCCGCAGGCAAGCTTAAGAGAGAGTGCCTTAAGGAAAAGAAGAACGCTAAGCGCGAGATTCGTATCTTGAAGAAGACTGTTGAGCGTTCTACTATAAAGGCGCTCAGAAGAGCAAAGAGACTTGAGAGACGTAAGTGGGTTATGCTCGCGTCCTACGCCGTGCTTACCGCTCTGATCATACTCGTTATCGGTATGACTGTTGCGGGAGAGCAGGTTCTTGAGTCTTGCAAGGTCCTCGTACCCGAGAGCTTCCACCAGCACCTCGATTTTCTTATCAGCAAGTGGCCTAAGAAGTAATTTCAGGAGGAAAAGATAATGGGATTGTTTCAGAGAAAAGATAGATTCGCTGACAAGTCTATATTTGATATGACTGACAAGCAGCGTAAGCAGAAGGCCGAAAGACTCGAGGAACAGCGCGACGATGTTGTGCGCCGTATTGAGAAGCTTATGGTCAGAATCTCTAAAGAGACGAGAATGCAGAAGCTGAGAGCCCGTAAGTATCCTCTCGGCGATGCTCCGAACGACAGAGATTGCGAAGATTAATACGTAATTTTAAAAATATTTTTGAGAAAATTGTATATAGCTATTGATTTTTCCCCAAAAATATGATATAATGTGCGTAAGAATATGAAAGAGATGGGGAGTGACCGAAAGGTCACTCTCTGTTGTTGTAAAAAGAAATATACGAAAAGGGACTGAAAAATGAAAAAAAGTGTTAAAGAAACAGTACGCGAGGCGATACTTCCTACCGTAACGGAGCTTGGTTACAGACTCTGGGACGTTACTTATTCCAAGGTCGGCGCGGATTATCATCTTGAGATCACCATAGATAACGATGCCGGCATCAACATCAACGATTGCGAAAAGGTACATAGAGCTATAGATCCCATTATCGATGAGTGCGATCCTATCGAGGGCTTCTACTACCTTGACGTATCCAGTCCCGGAGCTGAAAGAGATCTCCGTACCGACGAGCATATCCTTTATTGCATCGGAGAGAGAGTGGAGGCAAAGCTCTTTGCTCAGAAGGATGGCAGAAAGTCCTTTGTAGGAACTCTTGAGTCCTATGAAAACTCTGTAGTAACTATTAAAGAGGGCGAAGAGAGCGTATCTCTTTCCCGTGATGAGATATCAAAGCTTACCACTCTTTATACCGAGGCGTGAGCGCTTAATTAGTTTTATATAATTATAATAATATAGAAAGGGCGTAGCAATTTGCTACGGGTAAAAAGGAAAAATGAACGCAGAATTATTCAATTCCCTTGACCTTCTCGAAAAAGAAAGCGGCATCTCCAAGGAGTATATGCTGTCCAAGATTGAGGAGGCGCTCGCGAATGCGTGCAGAAAAGAGGTTGGAGCAACCGCTCTTATCAGAGTGCATCTCGACCCCGTTAAGTGTGATATGAAGGTATATCACAGACGACTTGTTGTTCCGGACGGAGAGGTAGTAGATCCCAAGTGTGAGATCGCGCTTTCCGAGGCTAAGGCTCTCAGCCGTAGAAACAAGCTTGGCGGTTACGTTGAGACCGAGCTTAAGACCAAGACCTTCCGCCGCTTCTCCGCGCAGACCGGTAAGCAGATGATCATTCAGGCTATCCGTACCGCAGAGCGTGAAAAGCAGACCAGAGCTTATGAGGAAAAGAAGGAAGAGATCATCACCGCTGTAGTAGATAAGGTTGATATGATCTCCGGTAACCTTATCCTTGATACCGGCACAGGATACGCTACTCTCCTTAAGGCAGAGCAGATACCCGGCGAGACCCACGACGTAGGTGATAGAATCAAGGTATTCGTTTCCGAGGTAAATTCGGGCGAGACCAGAGGTCCTATCGTTACACTTTCAAGAATTCACCCCAATTTCGTAAAGAGACTCTTCGAACTCGAGATCCCCGAGATCCAGGATGGCACCATTCTTATCAAGGGCGTTTCCCGTGAGGCAGGCTCCAGAACCAAGATTGCAGTACAGTCCAGAGACGAAAACGTTGACGCTATCGGCTCTTGTATCGGTAAGAATGGTATGAGAATAAACGCTATTCTCTCCGAGCTTGGCGGCGAAAAGGTTGATATTATCAAGTACAGCGAGTCCATTGAGGAATTTGTTGCGGAGGCTCTTTCTCCCGCAAAGGTTCTCTCTGTTGTTATGGATGCGGAGCGCTCTGCGAGAGTTCTCGTTTCCCCCGATCAGCTTTCCTTGGCTATCGGTAAGGAAGGTCAGAACGCAAAGCTCGTTGCAAGACTTACCGGCTGTAAGATAGACATTAAGGCGTGATGGCAGATAACAACAAGCCTTCCGTAAAAAAGATACCCGTAAGACGATGCGTAGGATGCGGTGAGCATCTGCCTAAGGCAGAGCTTGTAAGAGTTCTCCGTACTCCCGAGGGCGAGATACTTCTCGACCTCACAGGCAAGAAATCCGGCAGAGGCGCGTATATATGTAAAAAGGCGACCTGCTTGAAGAAGGCGCAGAAGTCTAAGAGAATAGAGACCTCGCTTGAGTGCGCTATTCCCGAAGAGGTATATAATAAAATGGAAGAAGAAATTAGCCATGGCTGAAAATAACGTTATGAAGCGCGTACTCGGAATGCTCGGCCTTGCGATGAAGGCAGGCAAGGTTGTAATAGGTACTGAGCAGACTATAGCCTTTCTCCAAAAGGGAAAGCTTAAGCTTGTGCTCGTATCGGGCAGTGCCTCCGAGTCTACGAAAAACAAGATCCGCTTCAAGTGCGAGTTTTATAAGCTTCATCTTGAAGAGTTAGCAATCGACACCGACGAACTCGGCAGGTCTCTTGGTAAGACCTATACTCCCGCCGTCGTCGGCATAATAGACGAGAATTTTTCAAATGCTATACTTAAAATTTTATGTGAAGAAAACGCTTAAAAAGTAAACTGTGCTTTGCATAATACCATTTAAGTCAGTAATTCCCGTCAAATATAAACGAAAGGGAATTCACCGTATGGTGAATGGTGAATAACATGGCAAAAGGAATTAAGATTTCCGATATGTCAAAAGACTTCGCAATGAAGTCAAAGGACATTATCGAGGAATTTAAGAACGTAAAAATAGAAAAGACCACCGGTGGTACCGTATCCGATGAAGAGTTTGCGGCATTTATGCAGCACATTACCTCCATTCATCAGATATCCGATCTTGAGGCGTATCGCTCAGGCAAGATCACTATCAAGGTCGCGTCAAAGGCGGAGGCTAAGCCCGAGCCCAAGACAGAGGTTAAGGTTGAGACCAAGCCCGAGGTAAAGGTAGAGAAGAAGCCTGAGCCTAAGGTTGAGGTTAAGGCACCCGCGGTTGAAAAGAAGCCTGAGCCCGCAAAGGCGCCCGAGGTGAAGAAGGCAGAGCCTGTAAAGGTAGCTCCCGAAAAGAAGGCGGAGCAGCCTCAGAGAAATGATAGACGCCCCGAGGGACAGAGACCTCAGTTCGATAAGAACGGTCAGCGTCCTGACGGTCAGAGACCTCAGTTTGACAGAAACGGTCAGCGTCCCGACGGTCAGAGACCTCAGTTTGATAAGAACGCCAGACGCCCCGACTCTCAGGGATATCAGGGTAATAAGTACGGCGCTCGTCCCTCCGATGATCCCTTTGCAAAGCGCCGCGAAAATATGAATCGCGAGGCAAACGGTCAGAGAAAGCCCGGTGAAGGCTTTGCAAAGCCTCAGCAGAAGCCCCAGGCGGCTCCTGTTCAGAAGGCAGCTCCTATCGTTACCGAGCCCCGCAAGGATTCTGCGCTTCGTCCCGCTCAGCAGGCGCAGCAGGCTCAGCTTGAAAGAAAGCAGAAGCTTGAGGCACAGCAGGCTCAGCCTAAGCCTCAGCAGCCTAAGAAGGAGGAGAAGAAGAATACTCCTAAGCAGCAGTTCAAGACCATCACTCCTACCGTTGACAAGAGCAACGTTAAGGGCGGCGTAAATCTTGACGGCTACACCACCGATGAGAACAAGGGTAAGAGAATCATCGATACCAGAACTACTCACGTAGACCTCTCTAAGTACGATGACCGTTACAACGATCAGTATTACGCAATACTCAACGGTACCGATTCCAAGAGCTCTAAGACCAAGCTCAAGAAGCAGGATAACAAGGGCCAGAATCAGAAGACCGCTAAGGATAAGGAAAGAGCGGCGCAGGAAAAGATCAAGCGCATGGAGATGGAAAGAGCAAGAGCAAAGCAGCTTGAGATCACCGTTCCCGATGAGATCACCGTTTCCGAACTTGCTATTAGACTTAAGAAGACCTCCGCTGAGGTTATCAAGAAGCTCATGATGATGGGCGAGATGAAGGGACTTAACGACGTTATCGACTTTGGTACAGCCGAGATCATCGCAGACGAGTTCGGCGCAAAGGTTACTAAGGAAGTAGTCGTAACTATCGAGGAAAAGCTCTTCACCGAGTCAGAGGATAATGATGACGATCTCGTAGAGCGCGCGCCTGTAGTTTGCGTTATGGGACATGTTGACCACGGTAAGACATCTATCCTTGACGCAATCAGACACACTAACGTTACCCGCGGCGAGGCGGGCGGTATTACACAGGCGATAGGCGCATACCGTGTTAAGGCTCAGGGCAAGGACATTACCTTCCTTGATACCCCCGGACACGAGGCGTTTACCGCTATGCGTATGCGTGGCGCTAAGTCCACCGATATCGCGATTCTCGTTGTTGCGGCAGACGACGGCGTAATGCCCCAGACCGTTGAGGCTATCAACCATGCTAAGGCGGCAGGCATTGATATTGTAGTAGCAATTAACAAGATGGATAAGCCTACGGCTAATCCCGATAACGTTCTTAACCAACTTACGACCTACGAGCTTGTTCCCGAGGCATGGGGTGGTGACGTTATCACCGTTCCCGTTTCCGCTCACACGGGGATGGGTATAGATGATCTTCTTGAGAGCGTGCTTCTCGTCGCTGAGATGAAGGAGCTTCGCGCTAATCCTCAGAAGAGAGCGAAGGGTATTGTAATTGAGTCTAAGCTTGATAAGGGCAGAGGTCCCGTTGCTACAGTTCTTGTACAAAACGGTACTCTCCACCAGGGCGACTACGTGATCGTAGGTACAGCTACCGGTAGAGTAAGAGCTATGATCGACGATAAGGGCAAGACCGTTAAGGTTGCAGGTCCTTCCGTTCCCGTTGAGATCATCGGTCTTGACGACGTTCCTCAGGCGGGTGATGAGCTCAATGCTGTAGAGGATGAGAGAATGGCAAGAAACCTCGCAGAGCAGAGACGTGAGAAGCAGAGACAGGAGATACTCAACGCTAACGCGAGAGTTAACCTCGACGACCTCTTCTCCAGAATTTCCGAGGGTGTACAGACTCTTAACATCATCGTTAAGGCAGACGTTGCGGGCTCTGCCGAGGCTGTAAAGGCATCTCTTCTTAAGCTCTCCAATGATGAGGTTAAGGTTGCTGTTATTCATACTGCAGTCGGCGGTATCACCGTGAGCGACGTTATGCTCGCGGCGGCATCCGGCGCTATCATCGTAGGCTTCAGCGTTCGTCCCGATAAGAATGCGCTTGACTCCGCTGAGAGAAACAACGTTGATATCAGAACTCACCGTATCATCTATGAGATCATCGATGAGGTTGAGGCTGCTATGAAGGGTATGCTCGCTCCTGAGTTTAAGGAAGTTCTTCTCGGTCATGCCGAGGTTAGACAGACCATCAAGGTTCCCGGTGTCGGCATCATCGCAGGATGCTATATCCAGGATGGTAAGATCACCCGTCAGTCCTCTATCCGTATCGTTCGTGACGGCGTAGTTATCTTCGAGGATAAGATATGCTCGCTCCGTCGCTTCAAGGATGACGTCAAGGAGGTTAACGAGGGCTACGAATGTGGCGTTGGTATAGATAAGTTTAACGATATCCGTGAGGGAGATGTACTCGAGGCATTCATCATGGAAGAGGTTAAGCGATAAAAATTCGGATATTTCCCCCGTATTCCACCAGGCTCGCCGTATGTAGATACGACTTCGGGTGGAAGTACGAGGCAACTATCTCGAATTTTGAAAATATGGATATTTCCCCCATATTCCACAAGGCTCGCCGTATGTAGATACGACTTCGGGTGGAAGTACGAGGCAATTACCCAAAATATAAAAGATTAAGAGCCGATGCATTGCGCATCGGCTCTTTTGTATTTGTGTGAAAATATTATTGTTATTATTTCGTTGTTAGCTTTCAGCCTTTATTTTCATTTCTAATATAGTGGAAGATATATTGCTGTGCTATTCCGGCATATTTTCCGAGGGCAGTGTGATCTAGATGACCGTCGAAGTAGGTGTCGATGGCTCTCTTCATCCATACGTCTATCGGGAATGCTTCAAGGTTAGCAAAGCCGAACAAAGCAACGCAGGATGCTACCTTATCGCCTACGCCCTTGATAGCCTTGAGCGACTCAAGTGTATATTCATAGGCGGCTTTTGCTTCTATTTCGTTTAGATCCACGACTTTATTGCTTACCTTTTCCGCCGCGTCAAGTATGTAGCCAAAGCGGAATCCCGGCTTTGAGTGGAGCAGTCCGCCGGGGTTTTTGAGTATAGCTTCTGCGCTCGGGAAGGTAAAGCAACGTCCACATTTTTTACAAGCATCGCTGCTTGGTACACTGTCTATAAGCTTTAAAGGACAACTATTGTAGTCATTTTCTATGCTTAAGTTGCTTCCGTACTCGGCTGAGATCTCTCGGACTATCTTGCGTATTCTCGGTATATTGTTGTTTTGTGAGATGATAAAGGATATGAGCGATTCCCAGGGATCCTGCTTTAAAATAGCGATTCCACAGCCAAACTCAGCGGCACATTTAAGCCAATCGGAGTCTGTGTTTTTTACAATATCTCGCTTTACCTCTTCAAGATCTCTTTCTAAGGCAAAGTACGGCACGGCTACGCTATAAAATACTTCTTCGGTCATATTAGGGAAGATAAGCTCGCCGGATTTATTTTGAGCTATTCTGATGAGCGTATTTCCGACAACCGTCATATATTCGTCATATCCGTCCTCGCGAGGTACTCTTTCATAGCGAAAGCACTGTCCGCATTCCATAGTGTCCTTGAGGCTGTAGTTGCCGATATTTCTTACAAAAATCGCGTTTTTACCGTCGAAAACCGACTCAAATTTCTCAAACATTTTCTTTCTTCCTCTTGAAAAACATAATTTTATGTAGTATAATGAGATGAGGCGTAATATTTTTAATATATTTTATCATAGTTTTTTAAGTTTTTCAAGATAGGGCGCCGCTAAATTTTATGAAATTCGACACTGTTTTGGCAGATATTGTTAGTCTGCGATAAAGTAACCGATGCGCAAAGGAGGCAAAGTGGAACAGATTTATACGATACCGGTCAACGAGGCGTTTGACGCGGTAATAGAAAAGCCGGAGTGTGGCTGTCCCATATGTATGCTGTACAAGCGGCTTCAGGAAGATGAGCTTGATATTATACTCGGTGCCTCTATGATGGAGCCCGATATCAGAATACGCACCAATGAGCTCGGCTTTTGCTTGACGCATTACAATATGATGCTTGGGAGGCGCAGAATGCTCGGTATGGGACTCATACTTGAGAGTCATCTTGACGAGGTGGAAAAAAAGCTTGACGGCAAGGCGTTACTCGGTAACTCTAAGGCGGTAGCCAAGGAGCAGCTTGGTAAGCTTGAGGAAAGCTGTTACGTCTGCTCGAGGATAGAGAAAAATCTTGCGGCTATGGTCGCTACGGTCTGTTATCTTTGGGAGTCTGATCCTAACTTCAGACGAAAGTTTAACAAGCAGCCGTGGTTCTGCTTACCGCACTATCGCGCTATGCTCGAATATGCGTCAAAGAAAATGCCGAAGAAGGCATACGCAGACTTTTACGACGAGGCGCACGCAATTCAGAAAAAATACATAACCGAGCTGAAGGGTGACGTAAGCTGGTTTTGCAAAAAGTTTGATTATCGATTTGACGAGGAGCCTTGGTACAACTCCAAGGATTCGGTTCAACGTACTATAAAATTCCTTGGCGGATGCTTCGGCGAGGAAATCGAAGGAAAGCAAAAAAACAGAGAAGGTTGAGGACGGAAAATGATTATTGAGAGAATAGACATAAAGAGCTTTGGACTCATCAGAGATATGTCGCTTGAGTTCGCTCCAACGGTCAACGTTATCGAGGGACAAAACGAGGCGGGAAAAAGCACGATAGCCGCTTTTATCAAGTATATGCTTTTCGGCTTTGACGGCGTTGAGAGCGATGAGGTGCTCAGCGAAAGAAAAAAGAGAATCAACTGGGACACCGGTATGGCAGAGGGCTCGATGATAGTCCGCGTCAAGGATAAGAAGTATCTTATCAATCGCTCTACCACCCCTACAGTAAGACAGGACGGCAGACCCGCGTATAAGGAGGAGTCCTCCATTATCGATATGGAAAGCGGAGCTACCGCGTTTGGCAAGATGCCCGCGGGTGAGGTGTTCTTCGGTGTCAACCGAGACCTCTTTGAAAACACCGCGTTTCTCGGTCAGGTTGGAGATTCCGCGATCAACGAGGGCTCTGTAAAGGAGTCTATCGAAAATATCCTCTTCTCCGGCAGTGAGAAGATAAATAACCAAAGAGCTATGAACAAGATCTCCGAGAAGATGGAGGGACTTGTTCACCGCGGAGGCGGCGGTGGAGTTATCCATGATCTTATGCGTAAGCAAGAGGAGCTTGAGGAGGCTATGGCTCACTCTAACGAGGACAATAAGCAGATACTCGCTAAGGAGACCGAGCTTTTCAAGATAAAACAGGAAAGAGCCGAGGCTGAGGATAAGCTCTCAAGACTCTTTGACCTTGACTCCTCTTACAAGAGCGTTATGCTCATAGACACCTTCGATAAGCTCCACGAGCTTGAGGAGGACTGTGTTAAGAAGAACGAGGCTTACAACAACTTTATCGAGGATAATACGAGAGCGGGCTACGTTCCTACGGATTCGTATATCACCGAGATCCTTATGGCGCGCAGAGGCGTTAACGACGCGTATCACGCTCTTGCCGATGCGGATGACGCTTATGCAAGAGAAAAGAACGCTATCGGTATCACCCGTGAAATAGAGGGCGCTATCGAGCATGCGGATGAGGAAGGCGGAGAGGACAGCATCCTCGCAAGAGCGCTCTCTTACGTCAAGGGCTTTGCCAAGAACGTTGCGCTTACTACCGCGGGATCTCTCGGCATCGTTGCCGCTATTGTTTATCAGATAATAGCGAAGGGCGCACTTGCGCACGTTGTATTAAGAGTTCTTGGAGCTGTGGTAGGCGCTGGCGCTCTTGCGCTCACCGTTGTTTCGATACTCGGTATACTTAAGAACAAAAAGAACCTTTCCACTCTTGCCGCAAAGTTCGGCGTTGCATCTTACAGTGATCTCAAGGGCAAGATTGCGGTTATCTCCGAGGCTCGCGCTAAGAGAGACGGTATGATCAAGTCTACTGACGATGCAAGAATAGCTCTTGAGGCGGCAAGACTTCACTATGAGAACGCAAAGCAGGAGCTTACCAGAGTTATCATACGCTGGGGAGAAGAGCCTCCGACATCCTCTCTCAACGACTTCCTCGACAGACTCGAGGCGAAGGTCGCTACCTTCCTTGAAAGAAAGAAGCTTTTGCTTGAGGAAAAGAATACCATCGAACTTACCGTAAAAGAGCTTCGTCATTCTCTCGCGGACAAAAATGAGATCGATATTCGCGGACAGGTGCCTCCGCTTAAGAGAAAGGCACTCACACATATCAACCACGACGAGATCATCACCTCTATCGCGGCGTACAAGAACAAGGTGGTAGAGCTTGACAGAATGATCTACACCGTCGAGAACGAGATAATGGCTCTCAAGACCAATTCCGGAGATCCCGCTGAGTATTACGCTAAGGTCAAGATGCTTGAGTCAAAGATCGAGGAGCTTCGTCAGAAGCATAAGGCATACTTCATAGCCTTCAAGGCTATCGAGAGCGCGTCCGACAATCTTCGCGCAGGAATCTCTCCCCGTCTTGGCGAGTATTCTACCGAGCTTATGGGCATTATGACCGATAAGAAGTACGGTGACTTCGACGTTACTGACGGACTTAAGGTGAGCTATCAGACCGAGGGCGGCGAGCAGAGAACCGTTGATTTCCTCTCCGGAGGCACAAGAGACCTTGCTTACATTGCTGTAAGAATGGCTCTTATCGATATGCTCTATACGGAAAAGCCTCCCATATGTCTTGACGAGAGCTTTGCTCACCAGGATAACGTACGCGCAAGGTCTATGATGAAGTCTCTTGCTCATCTTGGCAAGGATGGCTATCAGAGCTTTGTATTCACCTGCCGCGCCAGAGAGTCTGCTCTTGCCGCCGAAATGGTGAAGAAGCCCGGTATCTACAAGCTCTCCGTCGTTGAGGATTAAGCTTTTTAAGTAAACCGAAAGGGAAGACGTAAAATGGCAAATAAGAAAATTCTTGTTGTCGGCAGCGCAAATATGGATCTGTCGATGAATATGTATAAAATACCGGCTGTTGGAGAAACCCTTATTGATGACGGTGGTGTCGCGTACATTCCCGGAGGCAAGGGGGCAAACGCCGCTGTGGCTCTTACCAAGCTTGGCGGAGATTGCTATTTCTGCGCCAAGGTGGGCGCAGATCTCCACGGTCAGAAGCTTTACCAGTACTATAAGGATCTTGGCGTAAACACCTCTTACCTTAAGGTAGACCGTGAAAATCCCACAGGTCTTGCCGTTGTAATGAAGGAGAGTGACGGAAACAACCGTATTATCGTTTATCCCGGAGCTAACGCCAATCTTACCGCCGATAACATCAACGAGGCGTTTGAGTGCGAGCCGGACGCTCTTTACCTCGGCTTTGAGATTCCGTTCAACGTCGCTCTTACCGCGGCTAAGATCGCGGCGGCTCGAGGCATTCCGATCTTCGTGGATGCGGCTCCGGCAAATAAGGATTATCCGCTTGAAAACCTTCCTATGCTTGAGGTATTCTCGCCAAATGAGATCGAGACCGAGACGTATACCGGTATTCTTCCTCAGGGTACGGATTCCGCTCTGCGCGCGGCTCTCTCTCTTTACAAGCGTGTGAAGGCGAAGTACATAGTTATCAAGCAGGGAGAGCGAGGCGCTTTCGTCTACGATGGTAAGCATTTCTTCGTGATTCCTTCTATCAGGATCGGCAAGGCGGTAGACACTACCGCGGCAGGTGACGCGTTTACCGCGGCGCTTACCG
>JAZOUM010000089.1:0-11850 GCA_045658205.1 Eubacteriales bacterium
CGTTCTTAAGACCAACTACAAGTTCACTATGTCCGTATCTCCCCTTGACTGTATGGGATGTACCCTTTGCGTTAAGGCTTGTCCCGTTAACAAGAACGAGAAGCTCGGTACCGCTATCGAGATGAAGCCTATCGCTACTCACCTTGATCAGCAGGCAGCTTACGATTACGCTGTTGCAACCGTTATGGAGACGTCTGAGCTCGTTGCTACTACCATTAAGGGTAGCCAGTTCAAGCAGCCCCTCCTTGAGTACTCCGGTTCTTGCGCAGGCTGTGCAGAGACCTCTTACGCTCGTCTTATCACTCAGCTCTTCGGTGAGAGAATGTATATCTCCAACGCAACCGGTTGTTCGTCCATTTGGGGCGGCTCCGCACCTGCTACTCCTTACACTGTAAATAACGAATCCGGCCGCGGTCCCGCTTGGGCTAACTCCCTCTTCGAGGATAACGCAGAGCACGGTCTTGGTATGTACGTTGGTCAGAAGGCAATTCGCGAGAAGCTTATCGGCTACGTTAAGGAGCTTCAGGCTCAGGCTAAGAACGAGGATGTTAAGGCAGCTGCTGATGAATATCTCGCAACTCTTAACGACGGTAAGGCTAACGAGGTAGCTACTAAGGCTCTCGTTGCAGCTCTTGAGGCTTGCTCTTGTGATTGCGATCTCAAGAAGAAGATCCTTGCAGAGAAGTCCTACCTCTCCAAGAAGGCAGTTTGGATCTTCGGTGGTGACGGTTGGGCATACGATATCGGCTTCGGCGGTCTTGACCACGTTCTTGCTTCCGGCGAGGATGTAAACGTAATGGTATTCGATACCGAGGTTTACTCTAACACCGGTGGACAGGCTTCCAAGGCTTCTAACATCGGTCAGGTTGCTCAGTTCGCAGCAGCAGGTAAGGCAATCGGCAAGAAGAATCTTGCAGAGATCGCTATGTCCTACGGCTACGTTTACGTTGCACAGGTTGCAATGGGCGCTGATATGAGCCAGACTCTTAAGGCTATGGCAGAGGCTGAGGCATATCCCGGACCTTCCATCATCATCGGTTACGCTCCTTGTGAGATGCACTCCATCAAGGGCGGTATGGCTAACTGCCAGGAAGAGATGAAGAAGGCTGTTGAGGCAGGCTACTGGCAGATGTTCAGATACAATCCTGCTCTTAAGGCAGAGGGTAAGAACCCCTTCACCCTCGACTCTAAGGAGCCCACCGCTTCTTATCAGGACTTCATCAACGGTGAGGCAAGATACACCAGACTTGCTCAGCAGTTCCCCGAGAGAGCTAAGGAACTCTTCGCTAAGGCAGAGGAGACTGCAAAGGCTAAGTATGAGCGTCTCAAGAAGCTCGTAGAATTCTACAAC
This sequence comes from Eubacteriales bacterium, assembly GCA_045658205.1. GTDB lineage: Bacteria > Bacillota > Clostridia > Oscillospirales > CAG-272 > UBA1740. The sequence continues at coordinate 1,352 of JAZOUM010000089.1, forward strand.
GTTTAATTTTGGTGATAATTGCTGTTTCTTGGAATGGCTCGCCGTATCTCATACGGCTATGTCCAAAAGAGCAACAATTTCCCCTCAAAATTACAAAAGCTTTAATCGCTTATAAAAGCACCACCCACAGTCGCAAGACCGTGGGTGGTTTTCATAATATAAGAAACCGCCCATGGAATGTCCACGGGCGGAATTTTGTTTGTATTAATTAGAGGAGGCTATTGTAGAGCTTAGTGATCTCCTCAACAGAGGTAGGTCTGGGGTTGCCGGGACGACAAGCGTCATCGAACGCAGACTGAGCGAGGAAGGGAACGTCCTCTGCCTTTACGATATCCTTAAGATCTGCGGGAATTCCTACGTCGAGGGAGAGCTGCTTAACTGCTGCAACAGCTGCCTTGCGGTACTCGTCCTGAGTCATTGCGTCAACACCCTCAACACCCATAGCGCGAGCGATCTCGCGGTACTTCTCACCGGTGTAAGGAGCGTTGTACTCCATAACGGTGGGGAGGATTATTGCGTTAGCAACGCCGTGAGGGGTATCATAGAGAGCGCCGAGAGGGTGAGCCATAGAGTGTACGATACCGAGACCTACGTTGGAGAAGCCCATACCTGCGATGTACTGACCGAGAGCCATTCCATCTCTGCCTTCCTTGGTGTTCTCAACTGCGCCGCGAAGCGACTTAGCGATGATTCTGATAGCCTCGATATGGAACATATCCGAGAGGGTCCATGCGCCGCCGGTGATGTAACCCTCGATAGCGTGTGTAAGAGCGTCCATACCTGTAGCCGCGGTAAGTCCCTTGGGCATGGTAGCCATCATATCGGGGTCAACTACTGCAACAACGGGAATGTCGTGTACGTCTACGCATACCATCTTTCTGTTATTCTGTACGTCGGTGATAACGTAGTTGATGGTAACCTCTGCCGCTGTACCTGCGGTAGTGGGAACAGCGATGATAGGAACGCACTTATTCTTGGTAGGAGCGACGCCCTCGAGAGAGCGAACGTCCGCAAACTCAGGGTTGGTGATAATAATGCCTACTGCCTTTGCGGTATCCATAGAAGAACCGCCGCCGATAGCTACGATGCAGTCCGCGCCGGAAGCCTTGAATACCTCAACGCCTGCCTGTACGTTTTCAATAGTAGGGTTGGGCTTGATATCGGAGAAGATATCGTAAGCGATGCCCGCGTTGTCAAGCACGTCGGTAACCTTTTTGGTAACGCCAAACTTGATGAGGTCGGGGTCGGATGCAACGAGCGCCTTCTTAAAGCCTCTTGCATTGATCTCATCGGCGATAGCGTTGATAGCGCCTGCGCCGTGATAGGATGTTTCGTTAAGTACGAATCTGTTCATTGGTATTACTTCCTTTCGGTAATTTGTTATCCGAGTATATTATACTATTATAATGTACAGTTGTCAAGTAGATAAAGGGCACAAAAAACTTCGATAAAATGTTAAAAAAAGGCTTGACAAACAGCATTTGGATGAGTATAATATATTAAGGTTAGCGGAGGCTAACTACACAAGCTTTAATTATGGAGAAATATATGACCTTACTTAATGCCGAGGTAGGAAAGGAATATACCGTTACTAATATAAAGACGGATGACGCAGAGCTTGATTCCTTTCTTTTTTCGCTTGGATGCTACACGGGGGAGCCTATCACCGTTGTGCTTCGCCTCAAGCACGGATGCGTAGTTTCTATAAAGGATGGCAGATACAGCATTGATAATGCGCTTGCCGAGGCTATATCCGTAGAATAATAACAGTCATTTGAGGGCGCTCACCGCCTTTCGATGACTTTTAAAAATGTTATGCGGTTAGTCACCGCTAACTCTCGGACAGTTTAATACAATAGGAGAAAATTAATGAGAATTGCACTCACGGGTAACCCGAACAGTGGCAAAACTACGATGTACAACGCCTTGACAGGCTGTAGTGAGCACGTTGGAAACTGGGCGGGCGTTACCGTTGAAAAAAAAGAGCATCATATCAAGAAGAACTATTCCGTATCCGGTGAGGAGCTTATCGCTGTTGACCTTCCCGGAGCATACTCTATGTCTCCCTTCACCTCGGAGGAGAGTATTGCCAGTGAGTATGTCAAAAACGAGAATCCCGACGTTATCATAAATATCGTTGACGCGACCAATCTCAGTCGCAGTCTCTTCTTTACCACTCAGCTTCTTGAGCTTGGCATTCCGATGGTAGTAGCTCTCAATAAGACCGACTCAAATGAGAAAAAGGAAAACAAGATCGATGCGAAAAAGCTTTCCGAGCTTCTCGGATGTCCCGTTTTAGAGACTGTTTCTATCGCATCTCGCGGACTTGCCGAGGTGGTAGCAGCTGCGATATCTCGCAAGGGTGAAAAGCAGACCGCGCCTTATGTTGAGGGGAACATAAATCTTTCGGATAGGTCGGAGGTTCAAGCTGCCGATCGCCGCAGATTTGAATTTGTAAACGGCATTGTTAAGAAGGTTGAAAGTCGTAAGAGACTTTCAAGAGATATTAACACACAGGATAAGCTTGACCGCATACTTACCAACAAGTGGCTTGGTATTCCGATCTTTGCGGTAGTGATGTTCCTTGTTTTCCAGATATCTCAATCCTGGCTCGGCGCGTGGATCGCTGAGGGCGTAGAGCTTAAAAACGGTACTACAATCCCCGGTCTTGTAACGCTTATCGAGTCCTTTGGTGAGCTTGTCGGCGGACTTTTAGATGGCGCATCTCCCTTGCTCGTATCGATCATTGTTGACGGTATCATAGGGGGCGTGGGAGCTGTCGTAGGCTTTTTGCCTCTCGTTATGGTTATGTACTTCCTTATCGCGCTCCTTGAAGATTGCGGATATATGGCTCGTGTTACCGTAGTTCTTGATCCTATTTTCAAGAGAGTAGGACTTTCCGGCAAATCTGTCATTCCATTCGTGGTAGGTACCGGATGCTCCATTCCCGGTGTTATGGCGTGTCGTACTATAAGAAACGAGCGTGAGCGCAGAGCTACGGCAATGCTGACACCATTTATGCCCTGTGGAGCAAAGCTTCCCGTTATCTCGCTCTTTGCGGGCGCGTTCTTCGGTGACAGCCGTTGGGTTGGCGTTTGTATGTATTTCTTGGGTATAGTTATAATCCTTCTTTGCGCGCTCCTTATCAACGCGCTCAACGGATATAAGCCGAGAAAATCTTACTTTATTATCGAGCTTCCCGAGTATAAGGCTCCGAGCGTTAAGAAGGCTTCGATATCTATGTGTCAGCGTGGCTGGTCATACATAGTAAAAGCAGGAACAGTTATACTCGTATGTAATTTCGCCGTTCAGCTTATGCAGTCGTTTGGCTGGAATCTTCAGCCTGTTGATGATGCGAGTAAGTCTATCCTTGCTACTATTGCTTCTCCCTTCGCATACGTTATAGCTCCCGTAGTTGGAGTTGTGGCATGGCAGCTTGCGGCGGCGGCAATAACCGGCTTTATCGCCAAGGAAAACGTCGTAGGTACTCTCGCGGTTTGCTTTGTAGGACTTGAGAATCTGATTGACGCCGATGAACTTGCACTTATGGAGGGCGCGGGAGCCGAGGTTGCCGGTATAATGGCTATCACTAAAGTGGCTGCACTTGCTTATTTAATGTTCAATCTCTTTACACCCCCTTGCTTTGCCGCTATCGGCGCTATGAACGCCGAGATCAAGGATAAAAAGTGGCTATTTGCGGGAATAGGCATTCAGCTTTCCGTTGGCTTCACTATCGGTTTTCTTACCTATTTCTTCGGCACACTCTTCAGCGGTAAAGGCTTTACAACCGTATGGATGCCCATAGTCGGATGGCTTGTCGTTTTGCTTGCCGCATCTATTTTCACTACGGTTATTATAAGAAAGAAAAGACTCTCTGGCGTAAAGCACGTGGATAAGAAAGAGGCGTTAGTATAAGGGTATGAACATGTACGATTACATAGCGATCTTGATTATCTGTCTTGTGGTTGGCGCGGCGGCATTTTACATATATCGAGCGAAAAAATCAGGTAAAAGATGTATAGGATGTCCTCACAACGCGGCATGCTCTCGCGGAGAATGTTCTGGTAACTGCTCATGCTGTCACTCCTCTTGTGAAAGTAATCAAGAGAAATAATAAAACAAACCACCGTTAAGGGTAATGCCTAAAACGGTGGTTTTGCTATTTATTATTTACAAATATGACGCTTTAACGCTTCGAATGATTCGTCTGAAATATGATGCTCAATCTTACAAGCGTCTGTAGCCGCTACGTCATCACTGACGCCAAGGCTAACTAAAAAGTCGGTCAAAAGTCTGTGCCTATCGTACATCTTTAAGGCCACCTCGCGTCCTATATCGGTGAGGGAAAGGTAACCGTCCTTGTCAACGCTTACGTATCCTCCGCCTTTGAGAAGTCCTATAGCTCGGCTGACGCTGGGCTTTGAAAATCCCATATGCTCACATACGTCAATGGAACGAACGTGTCGGTTATTTTCGGTCAGGATAAATATAGTCTCGAGATACATCTCGCCTGATTCTTGAAGCTGCATAAAATCCTCTTTCTAACAGAAGCAATCCTTATAGTGCGCAATCGCGTTTGCTATAATGTCGAGCGCCTTTTCTCGTGAGCATACTTCGTTGACCGCGGTATCCTTGTTCTCAAGATTCTTGTATACGGTAAAGAAGTGGGACATCTCGTTGAAGATGTGGCGCGGTAGCTCGTCTATCGTTTTGTAGTGGTTGTAGTTAGGATCGTTGAACGGGATAGCGATGATCTTTTCATCATTTCTTCCATTGTCTATCATAGTGATGACTCCGATGGGATATGCTCTGACGAGCGACATCGGCTCAAGGGGCTCTGCGCATATCAGCAAAACGTCCAGCGGATCACCATCATCACCGTAGGTTCTCGGTATGAAGCCGTAGTTGGCAGGATAGTGTGTGGAGGTGTAGAGGATTCTGTCGAGCATAATAAGGCCGGTTTCCTTGTCGAGCTCATACTTTTTCTTACTTCCTTTAGAAATCTCTATTACGCAGATGAAATCCTCGGGTGTTATTCTCTTTGGGGAGATATCGTGCCATATATTTGACATAGCTTATCCTCGCTTTCCTTGTGTTATATACCAAATTTTCATATTGGTGTCTTATTATTATAACGCATTTTATATAAAAAGTCAATAGTGCGCGTGTAATTCTCTTAGCATTGTATAAAAGTGGAATTTATATGTAAAAAAATAATCAAGGGCGAGGAAAACAAAGATACTCGCCCTTGATTATTTTAGTTATATTTGACGATCAGTCGGCAAAGAAGGTGATCTTGTCGTTGAGGATCTCGCTAACAAGGTCAGCAACCCAAAGAACGAAGTCGATGGGAGGGATAAGGCCGAGAAGACCTGCAACGAGAGTGGTGGTGTTCTTTTTCTCGGTGTAGCGTACAACTCTGTAGATGCCGCCTACGAGCCATCCGAGAAAAGCGATAAGAAGAACCTTAGCGATCTTTGGGAGCGCTTCGAACTGAGCGGTAAGTGTTTTGTTTGCCATAATAAAATCTCCTTGTTCAGTGTACTCGCAAGAGCTATACTTGCTGATTAAAGTATATCATAAGCAGGAAAGTTTTTCAAGCCTATTTTCAAAAAACGAATAATAAATTACGCTATCGTGTTTATCAATATCCGCTTATGGGCAGATCCTCGTTGTCCTCGCCCTTGGTTATTTCACGGATCTGTACGTAGTAGCTCATCGTGGGGCTGACCTCGACAAGTATGCGGTCTCCCTTTTTATGCCCCATCAGTGCTGAGCCGAGTGGCGACTCCTTACTGATATATCCTTCAAGCGCGTTTTGTCTGAGTGTTGTTACTATTTGTATCTCGCGCTCCTTACCCGCTTTTTCGTTAAAAATCTTTACACGGTCAAAGAGAGAAACCGTATCCTTGTCACCCTCGATCTCGATTACTCTCGCCGTTCTTATCATATTCTCGAGATAGCGTATGCGTCCCTCGTTTTTACGTTTTTCACGCTTGGCTTCCTTGTACTCGGCATTTTCGGAGAGGTCTCCAAACTCGCGCGTTCTTTTCATCTCAGCCATAAGCTTTGGAGCAAGCTCGACCTTGCGGTACTGTATCTCTTCCTCCATTTTCTTTATATCAACTGCCGTAAGCTCGTCGTACATATTTTCCTCCGGGAAAGGTTAGTGGTGTAATTTGTTAATAATATATTCGATATACATATCCGCCGCATCGATATCGGTGAGAGAATAAAGCATTCTTGTGCCAACCACGTCCTCGATCTCGTTAAGCACCCACTCTCCGTTGTGGCGGATAAAATCTATGCCCACAAGGTCGCAATCAAGCTCACGTGTGACTAGTTTTACGATCGCCAAAACGGTATCGTTGGGGATTACGATCTCTGCGCTTCCTCCAAGTGAGAAATTACTGCGAAAATCGGATCTTGAGCTTCTTTTTGCCGCTGCCAAAATTTTGCCGCCGAGCGCGTATACTCTCATATCGATTCCCGGCTCGGAGCACATGCTCTGCGCTATCAGTGATTTTTCGAAAAGACCACCGATCACAGCAAGTTGCTCATTTAAATTTTCAACCTTGAACACTTCAGTGCCACCGTGACCGTCTCTGGATTTTATTACACACGGGTAGGGAAGTAGTGGCGTATTTTTGACAGCATCATCGATTAAAACAGTGTCCATAACGCACATATCAAGCGACTTTGCAAATAGATAGGTCTGCCATTTATCGTTGGCTATATAGGAAGTTTTTGCGTTGTTAAATGTCGGTATATTGAGATTTTCGAGCCTTTCATTAAGGCTTGGGCAGATAGTTCTGACTATCGCGAAGTCAAAGTCGGAGGTCAATGCGTCCTCCACGTCGTCAGGCGCTATAACGAACTTTAACTCACATCCACGTTTAGCCGCCGCTTGTGTCAGTCTTGCGATGAACCACTCGTTGCGCTCCGCGCCTGTTTTGTCGTAAAATAGTAATCCCTTCATCTTAATGACTCCAGAATATAGTCCATTATCTCCTCGCTCATATCTACACCGGTACATTCGAGTGAACTTTTAAAGTGAGGATTTGAGTTCACCTCGCAGATGATGGGCGCGTCCTTACCAAACAGCACGTCCACCCCTGCAAAGTCAAGTCCGATTGCTTTGGCGGCTTTTATTGCTTCCGCCTTTATTTCTTCGCTAAGCTCGATTTTTCTCATACTTCCGCCGTTTGATATATTTGATCGGAAGTCGTTGTCGTTGTATCGCTCCATAGCAGATACAACCTTGCCGCCGACTACGTTCACTCTCACGTCGCGTCCTTTACTTTCCGCTATAAATTCCTGCATGATAAAGTCCTTGTGCCCGAGAGATAAGACCGTGTTTTTTGCTTCATCAACGGTGTGTACAAGGTATACCTGAGCGCCAAAGGATCCGTACGCTTCCTTGATTATCATAGGTAATCCCAATAGGCGTGTTGCCTTTTTAACAAAATCAAGGTCTCTATATCCTATTCCCTCGAAGGTTTTTGGCGAAATCACGGTCCTTGGTGTTCTTACCTTGCCGCATAGCCTTACAGCCGTCAGTATTTTGTTGTCGCATATCTCTATTGCGTCTGCCGAGTTAAAGAGGCGTATGCCCTCTGCTTCAAGTCTTCTTGCAAGATGTATATCCTTGTCCCAAAACAAAATAAAGTCGGGGCGCTCATCGGTGAATATCTGCTCTCCGATCGCTGATAAGAGCGAGTCTGACGTCTTTATTTTAAGCTGTATATCGCGCTTTCTCGCGGCAGATGAAAGATATCCGTAAAGCTCGTTAAACTTTTCAGAGCCTAAAAAGCCGTTAACTATAAGCCATCCCCTCACGATGCATCGCCCTCCTTTAGAAATTTGTTTTGTATTACTTAAGCTTTGCGCCAAGAACGCCGTTCATAGCATCCTTGAAATCTACAATGGTCTTTTGTCTCCATTCGGTCTCGGTGGGATAGAAGAGCTCGTAATAATTTTCTCTCACCATCTCCTCCGTAACAGCGTTTTCGGTGGGATACCAGTGCTGGCGGTTCTCATCTACGGTGTACTTGAGTGAAAGTATAGAGTCGAAGAAGCCGTCACCGATAGTTCCGAACTCGAAGCAGGTGGAGTAAAGTTCACTATCCGTACCCTTGCTCTTAGCCAAGCGGTAGAAGTAGTCGGTGGTATCTCCGAAGGTGGCGTAGAAGTCCTCGGAGTCGGTCGCGATAATGTAATCGTATCCGAACATTTCTTTAGCCTCAGCCTCGGTGGTGGGATCCTGTACGGAGTTGAATATAACCATATTGTAACGTGGACCGTATCCGGAATGGATATCTACGTGCACAATATTTTCATAATCGCTGTCGAGACAGTCGGAGAATACGCTCTTAAGATAGGTTGTAGACTTCTCATCTCCGTTACCGCCGTAATATACTCCCTCGGGATATTCGTACTGACCGGTGAGAAGCGCGTCGGATATTGTGTCGGCGCCGGTAAAGATAGCTTCCTTAGCGAGCGAGAGATAGAAGCCTGCCTCGTGCCAGAATGCATTACCCATCTTGCCTGTAGGCTGCAGGAAGCTGACTACCTTTGGATATTCCTTGTTTGACGCGCGGTCAAAGCTGTCCCAGTCCTCGATGAAATTTCTGTTCAGGTCAACGTTGTTTTCGTTGTATCTGCGCATATACTTCATACCGTAGGGGTTGACGTTTGCTACGATGAGGATACCGGTATCGCTGGTGTCAAGAGTAGGGTATATATCCTCGAAGAATACGTCAAGCATTACAGAGCCGATGTAGCCCTCCATACCATGCACACCTGTTGTAAGCACGATAAGATTGGTGTTTTTATCGGTAGAAGGTAAATAAATATTGTCAATATAAAGGTTATCGCTCTCATCTATAGCGTATTGGCTATATTCCACAGATATTCCCTTTGCTTTAAGATCGTCTACTCGCTTAGAGAGATGATCCCTTACCTCATCGTATGTGTTTAAGAAGCTGTCGGCAAATTCAAAGCTTGTCTCAGGCTCGGGCTGACGCGCGAGAGCGAGTACTGCATACGGTCCCAGAACGGTGAGCAAAAGCGCTATAGCGGTAAGTATAAGCACAAGCTTTATAAGTCCCGATGCCGAACGTGTAGTTGTATAAGTCATTTTCGTTCTCCTTGTTAAAATATTTTATCTACACCATTATACAATAACTTTTACTAAAATGCAATAGGAAATACTTATTGTATTTTTTGAGAAAGGGATTGATACTTTTTGTACGCTGTGATATAATAGCCTATAGTATACCTAACAAGGAGGAATTATGAAATTAGGTGTTATCAGTGATTGCTTTAAGCGATCTATCGAGGAGAGTATCGCACTTGCCGGCTCTCTAGGTATGGACGGTATACAAATATATGCGGTAAGCGGAGAATTTTGTCCCGATTCTTTGCTCGGCAACAAGGAAAAGATAGACTATTACAAGCGTTTGCTTCAGGATAACGGTCTTTCTGTCAGCGCTCTTTGCGGTGACCTCGGCGGTCATGGCTTTGAGATTGAGAAGGATAATGCGCTAAGGATCGAGAAGACTTCGAGAATAGTAGACCTCGCGTGTGAATTCTGCACGGATGTGGTTACTACTCATATCGGCGTTATTCCTGAGGACGAGACGTCGGAGAAATATAAGGTTATGCTCGATGCTCTCAGAAAGTGTGGAGAATACGCGGCGAGTCGTGGCGTAACTCTCGCTATAGAGACCGGTCCCGAGACGGCGCCCGTGCTTCACGGATTCGTAAGTAAAATAGAAAGGGGCGTTGGTGTAAATCTCGATCCGGCAAACTTCGTTATGGTCACAGGACAGGATCCTAAAGAGGCGGTATATCTACTGAAGGATTATATAGTACATACGCATCTTAAGGATGGAAAAATGCTTAAGAAGTCCGACCCCGTGGAGATTTATAACGTTTTTGCAGAGGGTGGCATAGAGGGGCTGAACGTTGCCGACTACTTTATTGAGACTCCTGTAGGCGAGGGTGACGTGGACTTTGACTCATACGTATCCGCGCTCAAGGACATAGGTTTTGAAGGCTTCCTCACAATAGAGCGTGAAACCGGTATAGATCCCGCCGCGGATATTAAGAAGGCTGCAGACTACGCAAGAAAAAATTTTGATATGTGATAAAGAAAATCCCGAGGAATGATATCCTCGGGATTTTTGTAAGGAAAATTTTTATTAGATGAACGACACTCCGAATGACGCAAGATGCCGCATAAGGCGGTATGCGCATACCGTTTACGGTATCTTGCCAGGCGAGCAGATGACAGTAGGGAGAGCACGAACAATTCGATTAGCAGAAAGTAAAATGCGAGCGGCAATACCCATAGGGTGAGATTCCTCGTTCTGGTAAGCCATTCCCAAGCTTAATCGAACTTTTAGACCGGGAATTTCATCAAAGATGAATATACCCACACCCTGCGCCTTGAAAGCGAGCTTTCAGATCTTCGGGTGGGGTATGCGAACCCAGCG
>JAZOUM010000090.1:0-46155 GCA_045658205.1 Eubacteriales bacterium
CATCCTGTTTTCAAAAGTATAAAAATCATTTTGTTCTCCTATTTTATACTGGGATTATTTCTCTATTTTTGCGTTATTCTTGATTTCTGCGATCTCGGCTTCCAAAAGATTGATTTCGTCACGCCACGCTCTGCGTTCAAGTCTTATAAGCGCATACTCTTCGGCAGAAAGCTCACCTTCTGCAAACTTAATAGCCTTATAGTCTGTTTTATGAAGCTCACTCTTGAGACGTGATATTTCCATCTCTCTTGCAATTATTTGTGTGCGTGTTCTAGTTGTTAACTGTGCCATATTATCCTCCATTTTTTAGAATTAGCCACGGCTGATATAATAAACATATGCATAGCCTGTGCCTGATGTACCTGTATCGTTATTTTTGATATAACAATTTTGAGTATATTTAGTATGATTACTTCCCATCGTAGGTATCTCTACTCCTAAAACTTTATAAGTTTTTGCAGACATACACGCTACCCAAAAGCAATTTCCATCTTCAGGGTCTGCACCCCAATCAGTAGCCATTACAACAGTAGCACCCATATTACTTACTTTTGCACTGGATGTCTCACTCTCGTGTAGGCTTAACGTATAGTCACCATAAGGTAATACTAATGCCATCATTCCGGGCTTAATTTCAAACATTCCGCCGCGTGGGATTTTGTAAAGTTTAAAGTTATGTGCATTTTCCAGTACAAAGTTTGTAATTGCCAATGCTCCCGCAGGAGTGTAAGCGTCCTCGTGTGTCGGTGTAATGTTGTTGAGGTCTCCTGCAAATGAGTTTTTTTGCATAGCTGTTTTCATCGTCTTTGGAACTATAGGCTTACGCATACTTGTTCCTTCGTTAATGTCGCTTTCGGTAGCCGCTACAATACCAAGTTGCCCGTACTCATCTATGCCAAGACCTGCACTTTGGTTGTACAGCTTAACAAGTCCAGGAATACTTTCAACAAAGTTAGCGTTACCTCTTGAGCCTTCTGCAGGTACTACAATATCAGACGTTCCACCTGTAGCGTTTACTTTAACTACTTGGTTCTCTTCGTCAACCTCAAAGGCTACATTCTCACCTGCGGCAATGGGAAGATATTTAAGATAATTTATCTCTTTTAAAACTTCATCGTTTTCATCTCTGAATAGTATTGTGTCACTATAACCAATGCCGTTACCAGAATAAGAAACAGACGGTGAGCAGTTATCTTCAAAACATACTGTTTTTTCAAAAATACTATTCTCGTTTGAGCCACTAGGGGTCTGCCATTCGGGAACACCTGACTCATTGGTAGTCAACACCTTGCCTGCGTTGTCTGCACTTGTGGTGGGCACGCCACCATTTTCCGTGGGTACTACACCACTAAGGTCTGTTGCATCAGGTATTGCATAATCCGATAACACCCACCCTGAGTAATCGTAACGCACACGGTATATCAATCCAGCAACAAAAAAGTCTTTTCTTCCAAAGTAAGATACCCCACTACCTGAAGATAGCTTCCTAAATATATACTTTTCACCCAAACCATTAACATTTAATGTCGCGTAGTTAGCTGTATTATTAGTATGAGGTGTCAGTAAGAAGCTAACGCCTCTCTTTAGTTCAGTTATGCTTGGAACAGTAGCTACATAAGCCGTTCCTGTTCCCCTCGTAGTTACGATTTCTGTACCAAGATAGCCTTCAAGGGTAGATATACGGTCGGTGTTAGATGAAATATCTGAGTTCATCTGAGAAGCACTATCCCTGTGTGAAGCAATCCAATCCGACATTTCTTTGAGTGTGTCAAAATCTTCGGGAGCATTTGCTACAATCTCAGATACCTTATTGATAAGTTGCGTTTCATTGACATAGTTTGCATCGTTGGTAAATTCACTAACATTTGTCGGCACGGTCGGGATGCTATTCTTGAGTTCCTTAAAATCCTCATTCTTAGGTAAGTCAAGATATTTGTTGTCGAGCTTTTTGATGCCTATATATTCAAGGTCTACCCGATAAACACAAACTGTTTCCTGTCCGCCTTCAGCCTCCCAACTCGAGAAATAAAGACCAACCGCAGGGAACGGTGCATCAAATCCCTCGGGCTGATAATTTGTAGTATAGGCTACCCAAATGTAATACCACACATACCCACCGTAGAGAAACTGCAACTTTAAACCATCTGCCGTATCTTCTACGATACACGATTCGTCAATGATATATTCTTCGTAAGTTGCACTCACTTTTCCACCAAGCAACTGCTCTTTGGTGTAAATTTTTTCGCTTTGCCTATACGCTTCCCAATTACCTAAACCGTTGTTGAATTTTATGGTGTGGGGTTCACCTTCAAATGTTACTGCTGAAATAGTTTCTTTTATAGTAAAATTCTCACCAAACGGTTTGTCTTGTAATCCATCCCAGCTCGGTGTTTCCGCATTTACTTGGACTGTCGGAGTTCCCTCATACTCAACAGTCTCAAAGGTTATATTCTCACCTGCGACAAGGGGCATTTTATGCAGGATAGTGCCTTGTGCCATTTCTGACTCAGCCGACGCTATCATAAATTCCCCAGTCCAAGTAATGCCTTTGGGGGTATAGCGGAGGTAAGACATCACATCATTAAAATAAGTGTCTATACTGGCTATTTTTTCAACCGTAGAACCTATGCCACCCTCCTCTACACGCTTTTTAAGTTCAAGAAAGGTTTTGTTTCTATCAAGATCGATAAATTTGTTATCAATTCTATGAATCTTTAGCGTTGACAGACGTGTGAGACCGGTGACCTTGGTGGTATGTGATTTACCACCGTGTGTCTCGGTTATTACGGATTCCTTTTCAATTAAATATACACCGTTTGTGGGAAATCTAAGGTGTCTACCTATTAAAAATTGGGGTGCATCATAAACTACATAAATTTCTGCAACAGGCCATCTTACAGCCCCAACACTAGCGGAATATTTGCATCCGACTAACTTACCTTTGCTATAATACTTTGATTCAGTCATCTGATCAAATGGCATCTCAATTGTATCATCTATTACAAAGTTACCGCTGATAATATGGCTCATCTCAATGCTAACCGAATAATTTACTCGATCAGCGTCTTTGATTACATCTGTAGTTGCTAATCCCGCTTTTTTTGATTCATCTATTTTAAAATCATACGAAAAAGGTGTAAACGTTGCTTCAGGTTTGCCGTCTTCATAAAACAATCTATTACGAATATAGGAGTTTTTTGCAGGATCATTTTCCAAATAGTCCGGAGTATCATCTGTATGCTTAGCACGAAGTTCTTCTACTATTTGTACAAGCTCATCGTACGGCATATTTTTTACTATATAATCTGCCATATCACTCTGTTCCCTCCCACTTCTGGTTCATGTGAACTTTTACCACATATCCCCAAATATTCTGTTCCCATAAACGATCATTTCCTGTCTCACTATGCTTGGGGCTATTCTTGAATTCTTGTCTTGTTCCACTATAATAATAGTCGGTTAATGATGTTTTATAAAACACATAGCTATCCACATATTGTACAGTTTTAGGGATCCAAATCTTTTTGATTGCAGAATCAGCAAATGCGTATTCTTTAATGCGAGTATAGTTGCTTCCCTCTACATTAGGTATTTTAAATTCTTCCAGAGCATAACAGTTCATAAATGTCTTAGCAGGAACAGCGGAAAGAAATGTTGGGAGAATAGCCTTCTGTAAACTTCTGCACCCCACAAATACGCCATCGCCCATATGCTCTATAGTATTGTTTAATTTCACATTTTTTAGACTACCACACCCCATAAATGCAAAGTCTCCGATCCTTTGTATAACTCCGCCCAATACAAGATGTCCATTTGCATTAGATGTTAAACTATCGCAATACGCAAAAGAATAGTTTCCAATAGATTTGCAATCATCAAAACCGTTGGTCACCCCTTCATTTGTACCGTTAAACTTTTCCAAACTGTCACACGAGTAAAAAGCGTAATCTCTAATGACAACATTAGAAAACTCTGCCTCGAACGATTGTAATTTTTTGCATTGTCTAAATGCGGATGCTCCAATTTTTTCTATTGGATATTCAGTAGAAAAGGTTATAGTCTCCAATGCTTTGCAGTCCTTAAAACACGCTTCCGGAATTTCCCTCACTTTAACCTTAATATTACCTGTGTCAGTACGTCTTCCCCAATATACTGTTTGAAGATTAATACATCCCTCAAACGCGCTCTTGCCTATTGCTTCTAACGATGATCCAAGGGATACCTCCTTAATCGCATGACAACCTTCAAAGGCGGATGGGAATATGCCTTGCACATCCAACTCAACGTTGCTCAGAGAATTTCCAACATTCGCAAGTTTAACGCATCCTTTAAAACTCTCTTTTTCGATTACCGTTAGTTTTTTGCTAAATGTTACCGAGTTTAATTCACTACAATTATAAAACGCTCTCGCGCCAATCGATTCTACACTTTGGGGTAACCCTGCTTTTTGTGTTACCGAGGATCCGGTTACTGTTGCATACCATACATCTACAAGTGACGTGCACTCTGCAAAAGTTCCGTTGCTTATTCTAGTAATCTTGTCAGACAAAATTACCTTTGTTAGCTTAGTACATCCGTTAAAAGCGTTAACTCCTATCGTAGATATGAATTTTGCGTCAACAGATATAATTGGAGTACCAATGAAAGCACTTGGCGAAATTGCTGTAACCGATTTTTCCCCATGAATACCGTCATCAAATTTTTCTGGGATTTCCAATTTTTCTTGATCCCACAAACCACCAATTGCCGCCACGCTGTAGGAGTCAGTCCTTGTATCATATTGATATAACATCGTTCCGGGGGCACTCGCAAAATGGACTGTAACTTTTTGGGATTTTTCTAATTCGGTCACTCCGGATATCGATTCCCATTCAGTTCTCGTTCCATAAAACTCAACATCTGAAAACACTTCACAATTATAAAACGAGTTATAAGCTATTGTCTGAAGTGTCGGATAACACTTTACTACCTTAAGTTTTGAGCAATGTGCAAATGCAGACGTTGATATTATTTTTACACTTTGCGGGATTGTAATTTCTGAGAATTCCGAATTTTCAAATACAAGTCTACCAATGCTTTCGGTGTCCGCTGGGATTTCTACCTGTTCTGTTGGAGGTGCAAATATTAGTTTGTTATTTTCAGTTAATATATAATTGTTTACATTTTTAAACTTAGAAGATAACACCTCAATTGTAGTAAGGTTTTTTGCTCCATATAATGAGCCGTAATCTATAGACGTTACATTGTATCCTATAATAACTTTTTCCAGATTTGTACACCCATTGACTATGTAGCTTCCTATACCACAATCTACACTAAGCTCCACAATATTTGAACAGTTTTTAAATGCTTCGCGTTCGATTTTCTCTATAGGCACACCGTAATGTGCGGGAGGTATTATTAAATGCAGATTTTCTTTATTTTTTGCCTCGTCCGTTAATCCTGTAACTACCCAAGCGTTTGTTGTTGGATTTCGCTCAACAATATAATCTGCTATTACTTCAGCCCACGGTTCTACTCTTTCTACTCCATTTTCAGATACAAAGTGCCAATACAAACCTGCACCTACAGGTTCGGATTCACTATAGTACCAAATCGTAGCTGATTTGATTATTGAATTCCTAATGACAACTTTGTTCCACTCCGAATAGGTTGTGCCTCTATAGAATATCTGTTCAAGACAACTCTTAGCATTTTCCAACACAATAGCTTTTTCGGTTACTTCTTTCAACTGAGTGCCGATTACTAAAGCGGATAAATTGGGGCAATTATAAATAGCATTGTCTCCTATGGTCTCACAGGAGAGAAATATTGTACCAAGCTGACTACAA
The DNA here is from genome assembly GCA_045658205.1 of Eubacteriales bacterium. Classification (GTDB taxonomy): domain Bacteria; phylum Bacillota; class Clostridia; order Oscillospirales; family CAG-272; genus UBA1740. Next base: position 5,832 of record JAZOUM010000090.1, read on the forward strand.
TTGCAAAAAGCGTAATTTTCTATTTTAGTTACGCTACCGGGAAGAACAACGGTGGTAAGATTATTGGCATTATCAAAAGCATACGCTGCTATTTCTCTTACCGTTGGCGGTACTTCAAAGTATTCCTCACCCTTCTTTGGCGCATACTTAATAAGCTTTATAGGATTTCCGTCTGCATCCTTTTGATACAGCACGTTATCGACAGCGTAATAATTCTTATTATTCGCGTCAACAGTAATTGATGAAATATTAGGGCATCCCTTAAACGCCTCTCTGATATAGGTTAAGGTTGAAGGAAGATTTATAGTTGTCAATAAATTGCAGAACGAAAATGCTCCTTCTTCCAAAGATACTACGCCAAATTTAAGATCTACAGTTTCAAGGAGATCGCACCCCAAAAAAGCAGATGTTCTAAACGTCATAAATCTCTTTTGGATGAACTCTTCATACTCAAGAGGTATAGGTACTATCTCTGTGCTCTCGACCACCACTATATCATCATTCGAAACGATGTTTTCGGGATCGTCATCAACCTCCGTGTCGGGGACATCGTCACCCTCCGTATCGGGAGTCTCATCAGGATTTGTACTTTCTATACCTGTAGGCACCTCATAGGTTTCAACCGTTTTAATAAAATCGCAATCGGAAAATGCACCTGATGCAACCTCGGTCACCCATAAGCCTATTACTTTATTTCCTATCTTTACAGTATCCCCATTAAAGTTAGGATCATATCCTTTACATATAGCGTGTGAACCATATCTGATATCATAAACTAAGTACGCAGAGCCTGTTGTTACGTAATCTTCACCTTGTCCTGCCTTTGCAAGAACTTCTCTTACCTTTTCTTCAAAGTTGCCGTCAAAGATTCCTTCAAGACCGGCAAGGATCTCGGACTTGTCTCCTTCTGTAATAACGTAGTTTATTCCATCTCTTACGTTAACAGACACTGGTTGGTTTTCGCCATCTATAAATTTAAGCGTAGTTCCTACACGTTTTTCGTTTTCTATCCAGTCTGCTTTGCCATCATACTTTACGCTTCCGCCATTGCTTCCAACAACTACTGCAAGGGATGTTTGCGTTTCCCAGTTATTATATGAAACCAACAACTCGGTTCCCTCTATCATAAACTGAGGAGTAACACCATTTTCTCCAACAACTTTTGCAAGGTCTTCGAAAGAATCATCTGCCTTATAGCGTACTTGCAAGTATCCTCTCGATTCGTCTATCTGAAGTTCTGGCGTTAATCCATCAATTCCGTTGATGATTGAATATTCAAAAGGATTTTGTCCATCAGTAAATTCGACTTGATACGTAACGTTTCTTGCATCAGGATCTTCAGTGATGCGCGTTATTTCAGATACACCGCGACCATCTTTTCCGTTAGTTACCTTTATTTCATCTTTGTCATTTGTGTCGGTATAGCCAACTAAATATGTGTCAACAGTTCTCCCGCCAACTATTTCCTCTTTTGTAGGATCTAATGTAACTCCTGTTATACCTCTTCCAACTACATTGCCTTCTACAACAACCTTTGTTGATCCGTCCGAAAGTGTTAGCTCAATCTGATTATTATCGTTGATCCTTCCCGATCTTACTGATAAACCGTTTGTTACGGTAAACGCTGTTGGGGCTATAGTAGCAGAAGGGTTCGATGAGTCTGCATAGTAAATTTCATAGAAGTCTACATTTTCTTGAGATCTTATCTTTTTTATATCTGATATGCTAACGCCCTGATCACCTTTGAATTTTCCACTCACTCGCGCAGTCTCAACAGCATCCTCAACTTTTTCTTTTACCGCTTTAGTTGTATTGCCATCCCACTCGGTTATTTTTTTTGCTAACTCATATCCTTGATTAGCAGAGAGTACATATCCTTCAGCAGTAGTCTCAAGGTTGTCTGCAATCATATCAGTACTAATCTTGTTTTTAAGTAGATCATCAATAGATTCTTTGTTTTCTCCTATAATCTTTGCAATTGCTTCCAAAGTCTTATAGGTTTCTTCTGAGTTTTCAGAACCAAAGAAATTATTTATAACCGTTTGAAGTTCCTTGATAGCTCCTCTTATATCATTATGAGCAGCTGTACTCGCGTTATGCTCCCTTACCGCTTCGGATGCTGTTCCTTTTACATCGTAACCACTTAACTTCGCATCATAAAGCTTTATTGCTTCTGTATGCTCACCTATTGTTTTATCTCGATTTTGATTTGCTACGTCAATTTGCGAGAATTTAAGATTTACACCAGCAAACTGTTCTCCTATGGTTGTAGAATCCTTAATGTAGGATTGCTTATCCACATAAATCGTATCAAGAGTAGGAGATTCGTCAGAAATGTTACCGCCTAAAATAGCCCCTATTAAATCTATTTCGTACTTAAACGCTGAAAGAATTTCATCAAGAGGTATTTTGCCCTCAGCCTTACCTGTAGGATCGTGAGCTATAATATCCCAATTTTCGTTTGTAATAGAGGCAATAAAATCGGCTATAGTTTCAACAGACTCCCCTTTGGGGATCTTAATATAGTCAAGCGCCGCTTGGGTAGACAGCGCCTCTGCCATTTCGTTATATCGGTCAATAATTAGCCACGCAAGACGGTCAAATCGTTCCTGCAGCTGTTTACCGGATAAAGATCCCTCACCGTAATTTGACGGAATATTAGGACGAATAGCAAGGGATACAACGCCTTGTGACGTTTTTTCTGTATTGCCTATTTGTTTAAAGTTTTTATAATTGCTCATTTTATTCCTTTATCCTTCCACTTACTTTATATCTAAAAGCTACATAGTGAACAGAAAACGGTCTTTGATACTCATCTGAATATATCCAATGCTGTTTTTCTACCCAATGCTTTTCTTTTTCTTTAACTGCAAAAATCGTCTGATCCTGCGAGACAAACGTGAAATCAGAAAAGTCTACGTCTTCAAAGCTGAATATCTTACTGTTTACACGAGCAACACTTTCATAGCCTTTATTGTTAGTTCTTACTCTAACCTTAGCTGCAGATGCCGCCATTGACTTTGTTTTTATAACCGTAGATTTCTTTATGGTAGACTTTGTAAGATGAGGTATACCACAGTTATCCATCTTCGTTGCTATGCCGGAGTAAATCGTTCTATTATCAAACGAATAGTACTGAGGTGATATAAATCCCTCTTTGTCCTTCATATCAAAGTTAAACGAGCATACCACACCGTTATCTGTGCCAAAGAATATATTTGATGCTATGTTAGAAGAAACGTTTTCAGTTACGCTTGCCGTTGTATTAACGTTTTCCTCTATAGTAACTATCTTTTTTGCAGGGTAAAAAGTTCCACCGGTAACACTTCCGTAATCTTCGCACAGAATAGCTTTATTTACAATAATTCTCTCACCATTACTGTTATAGCTCTGCCCATCCCATGTGCGCTTAATAACAAAATACGCGCCGTACTTATATCCGTCATATTCAACTTCTACAGCCTGTACATTGGGCTGATCATTAACAATATCGTCTTCATCCACCCTTACAGCAGTATACAAACGGTTCTCTGAAGTCATAAAGTCAGGGTTATAAATATGTGTTGCCAAATCTACTTCATAAGTATTATAGGTTTCCTGCCCATCTTCATTTTTTTCAGATAATACAACGGTTTTTGGAATATAATCGTACATAACAGGACAATAATAATATTCCGGATACGTATCTTCGTATATACCTATGTCCTCAAGGTAATACCATTCGTACTGCGGTACTCCGGTATCATAAGTGTATTTCTGCCTTGAATCCGCCATAAAGATTTTGCCTTCTACAAGGACAATCAAGTAACCGTCCCATTCGGTAAATCTTGCATGATTCAAATTAAGGTTTACTAGTTTAGCATCTATTAAAGACGATCTATGCTCTATCGCACGTTCCAAACGTACGGACAACTGTCCTATAGCTTCTACGCCAAGACGAGAAATAAAGATAGGATCATCCAAGAAGTTTACACACGCGCCAAGACATCCTATACCACTTAATCCCGGCTCAGACGGATAGGTTACAGGTATACGAGAGTCATCAGTTTCCAACCTTGTATGGAAGTATACAGATCCATCTTGTCTTGTGTGGTTTTTAATTGCTGCCAAAGTATCTGCAACAGGAATCAATCCTGTTACCGGAGCGTTCTCTACTCCGTCAGTAACGTAATCATTTTCTCCAAAATACGTTGCGTCTTCATATCCTGCGGCATTGTTATATCCGCAATACCAGATTCTGTTCGGATATTTCGGATTTCCGGTCAAGAATACTCGTTTATCAAACGTTGCAACTACGGTGCACTTATTTATCATCTGTGCATCTTCATCGCAAGTGGTTTTCTTTTTTATAAAGGTTACCTCAATTCCTGCATATGTTTCAGGATATCCTTTATCTTCCGGAAGCTGTGGAGCTGTTGTAAACGTAATAGCACCGTTTTCTACTTTATAATCCTGATCTTGTATAAGATCGGTGTCATATACTTTAACGCTTATTGTAGAATAATCTTTATCTGTAGAATAATCTTCATCATACAAAGGATATGTAGCAACAGGCGTTATTTTCGTTGTTGTTACAGCCGAATCGCCTTCACCTTCCGTTACAATTTCCTTTACAACTCCGGCAATGTATGTATGCTTATACTTAGAGGACAGTAGATTTTTCTGTTCGTACTCGTGCTTGGCAATATCTGTTGGAGCAGAATCTCCAACTCCAATATTGCGATATGTTGTAGGCACGTAACACTCATCAGATACGCTTTTTAAAACGTGATCACTATCTTTATAGAACACACGGTAATTTTCACCGTCTATAATATACAACCGGTTGTTAAATACAAAGCTCTTAGACTCTGCATCTGCCATTCCATCACTAAGCGCATCAGCTTCCGTTTGCTGCTTCTCGTAATACTTTACGGTACACGCATGCCCTCTATAATTCCAAAATACACCATCCAACGTCAATATTTTTGTTTCAGCATTATAGGAAACATCGCGCACCAGCTCGCCTGCTCCTGCGATATAAACACATCTTACTGCACTACATACGTCTTCTATTTCCATTGCAATGCTAAGATTTGCATATTTATCTGTTCCAATATAAGTTTCTTTTAACTGATCGTTTGCGTAATACTTTATTTTGATAGTTTTAGTTCTAAAATCACCGAAGCTATCATCAAGAAAAAGCTCTGCAGGGGATCTTGAATAACTAAATCCCGAGGTGTATTCTTCACCATCTACAAATACTGACTCAATCGTCTCAAAATTAATATTTGTAAGAGGAATACCAACCAATGGAATCATCATTGATTTTTTTAGCTCTACATTGACGCTATAAGGATAATTATCCCACAAGTACAAATGATTTCCTGCGTGAACAAGAATATCCTTATCTCTCGTACCACTAGGAGTTACATAAGAAAACTCGTGGATTCCGTTGATTCTCTCGTACGTATATTTGCCCTTATCGTTGCCTCTTGGTGCCATAAAACGTCTACGATATCCCGGAATAGTCTCTATTGCGTTTCCTTCTCCGGTACGATAATCCTTATACATATTTATGGAATATGCAAGGCGTTGATCATGCACTTCAGTATGATCAGAAGAAAAATCAACGCCTCTAAAATTACCATAATATTTCGTATATTCATCAGGACTTCGGATGAGATTTTTTTGCTTGTTGTATTTTAACGCCATTATCTATCACCATCCATAAACAGACTGGAATTCAACAGGGTTTAAATCAATGTCCGCCTGTTTAATCTGCTCTGCTCTCTGCATATACAGATTATAATAATACTGTGCCTTCTCAGGCTCATCATCAAGCCACACGTACGATGCTATCAAATTCGGAAGCAGTGCCGCCAAATCATCTTCAAGATCAAGGTTTATTATCGTTGTGCTTGCTGCTGATACATCTGCATTTTTCGGCACTAATTCCACCTTATGCAGATAGTTTATTTTATATATACCCGGATTATTCATAGGCAGAGTAATAGAATCTTTTCCAACCATAAATCCACTTACTAAATGTCTGCCGTTAAAGTCAATCAAGGGCATATCAAATTTTTCAAAGTCAGTTACTAAATTTGTTATTCTATACTCTATTCCCTTGCTATACTGGGGGATGTCTTCTACTTTATCAGAGTATACAGTATCATACATTGCAAGATTGCGTATAGTGTACGCATAATCTCCCTCAAATCTAAGTTCAACTTCGCCTGTATATCTTGGATATTTGCCCTCTTCTGTATTTAGCTTATCAAGAAAGGCTCCATTAACTTGAATGAAGCCTTTCTTTTCTGCAAATATAGGAGAGCTGAATGCAACACTGTTATACAGTACCTCTTCGGTATCATTTATAACATTGCCTGTTTTAGTTTGCTTTTTTAAGACAACGCTATACGATCCGGTTCCCGATACCTCAAAATAGAAGCTTTTTGCTCCATGTGCTACAAACGTAAGCTGTTCGACCTTGTCAATTACAGTCGGCTCGCTGAAAAGAAGATTTGTAGGTACGCGATGATTTATATCTATACTTTTACGCCTCGGTCTTAATGCATCTATTTCTATTAATGCACGATTCGTTGCGTATATAAATCTGCCTGTGCTATCGTCTCCAAGAGAATCCTCAAAGCCTAATTGCGACACTGCACCATAAAGGTCTTGTAAGGTCATAAGGAAAGTCTCCTCGTTTTATTTATTAGAGTGCTGTGGGGCTACCCTTGGTTACAGTAGTAGGAACTACAAGCGCAATGTGCTTCCAAGTGTTGAAACCGATACCGATACGGCAGTAACCGTTCCATACAAGGTTTCTGGTGTGGTTGTCTACCCAAGAGTTGATGTCAAGAGGAACTCTGTTGTAGAACATAGAACCGGAAAGCTGTGCGTTTGCATCAGAGGACATAACCATAAATCTGTCATCTTGAGTCTCCCAACCGGGAAGAACTACAATAGTCCAATTGCCGTACTGAGTGTTGATATCGTTATTGTTAGAACCAACAGTACGCTCAGAACCTACAACCTTCTTAACCATAGCTTCAAAATCAGGTCTGTTGGTGGGGATGATAATGGTGTCTGCTACGTACTCCATAACCTCACCGTTCTCATCCTTGAAGTTACGAAGCTTGTTTGCCGCCTTGTTAAGAGCTGCCTCAAGCTTAGCCGCATCAGAGAAGTCACCCTTGAAGTAGTTAGACTGAGACTTGCCTGCCATCTTATCGGTAGAATACTCATGAGCATTGAAGAAGAGGGGATGCTTGTCTGCAGTAGTAAGGTCGATCTTGGACTTTGCGAATACGCAATAATCCTCAGTACCGTTAATAAGAGCCGCGCAAGCAAGTTTGGTACGAGTCTTGTAGTATGCTCTTACAAATTTTGCAGGCTTCTGCTTAATGTTAGCTGCAATACCGATCTTAGAATCGTCTGCCATCTCCTTAGTGATGGTAAACTCCTTCATGAAGGTGTGGTGAGAGATAGTCTTGGAGAATGTCTGACCTACAGAATCGTTCTCTGCACCTGCACCCTCAACTACACCCTGAAATACGTCGAAATCAGACTCGCCAATTACGGTCTCAGAATATCTGTTAGACTTCTCAATGTTAAAAAGCGCCTTAAGAATAGGCTCATTCTTTTCGCAAGCGTTGGACTCATTCTCGATGAGCATCTTGATAGGATGGATGAACCTACCATACATAGCATCGTTAGAGCCAACCATCTTTGAATAAATTACGTTATTTGCCATTGTTTTTTTATCATCCTTTCTATTAAGAGAATCTTACGAATACTGCATCGCCAATCGCGGTAGCACCGCAAAGGTCAACGATCTCAGCAACACCGCTGTCAGTTGTAGAGGTTACTTGAAGACCGTCTTTGAGAGTAACCTTAGCGCCAACCTTTGCGCTGCTTGTGGGAGCTGCCGAGAAGGTAGTCTCGTATACCTGATTGGGCTCAACTCTGCCAACTGCTATATCTGTGCCACCCTTACCATCAGCAAGAGCAATATAAGTGGGCTTACCCGCACCTGCGGATACAAGCAACCCACCCGTCAATACAAGTCCCTGACCAGAAACAACGTCATATGTACCTACGGTCAGTATCTGCGGCTCGAAAACATTCATTCTGCCGCCCTCAATTTTTCTGAGAATAAACATAATAATTAACCTTTCTTTTATCTTGTTTTTTTGTATAGAGCAACAAGTTCTTTGTCGCTCTTATCGGGGAATAGTTCCCTCATCTGCTCCATTTCACCTCGGGAAATCTTTATAGAGGTGTCTTTGGATGCAATGGGAACATTGCTTTTTAAGTGGGATTTAGAGGCGTTAATAGTCTGCTGCTTGACGGAATTTGCTATTACTTCTCTTCTTGCGTCTGCGTTCGCCGCAGAATACGCTTCCTTTGCTGACAGTCCCTTATCTCTAAGTTCTGCATATCTCTTTGCGTTAGGGATGTCTTCAAACTTAGTTATGCTCTTTGTTTCAGGGAACAGCGTGTGGAGATCATTAAGATCCTGCTGCACCATTCGTTCAAGCATAACTTCCTTGTATACTCTCTGAGCTTCCTCAAGCTTTCTGTTTTCGTTTCTCTGCTTTGCGTAGTCTTCTACGCTCATTCCGGTTGCATCTGCCGCAAGACGAAGCAATCCTTCTTCCACGTTTGATGCTTCTATACCCAATGCCTTTAACGCATCTTTTATGACCGCCTCTCGTTCGTCATATTTCTTCTGCATAGAGTTATCTGCCGGAGGAGAAACTTTATTGTCGGTTTCATTTATTTCACGCTCCTCGACTTGCGTGGCAGCTTCATTGTCTTCACTCTCGGTTTCGATCACGTTGCCGTCTTCGTCATACTCAAGTTCTTCGTCATCAATGTTGTCAATTTCTTCTGTTTCTTCTGCATCTTCTTCGATGTCAAAATCTTCGGTGTCTTCTACCTCAACATCAATGTCCTGCTCAAGTTCAAGATTTTCTTCCATCTTGTGTCTCCTTTTTTTGCTCGCTTTATGCGACTATGGTTTACTTGTTACCCTTACCGTTACGAAGGTCATTGCCCTTCACCACGGACGCTTTAGGCTGATCAGGCACGCTATTGCCCTTAATCAGACCGCCCTTGTTTGTTGCGAATTTACTCATTATGGCGTTTCCTCCTTTTCTCAGTATTGGTTTTATAAAAAAATAAAGAGCCATCTAACACCTCTGTTGGTGTTAAATGGCTCTCATCTCTACGGATATATGGCTCTTTAGTTATTCAGTTTTTACTTCCCATGCGGAAAGACATCTTTTACACTTGAAGGTTAAACCGTCAATGTGACTCTCTTTTAAGACTCCAATTCCTCTTACGCGTTCACCACAATCCGGGCAAACAATCTTTGTAATATCTTTTCTTTCGGTTTTTTTAATGGTAATAGGCATATCTTTTTACCTCCTACTCGCATTATAGCATAAAAGTTACTACACATTTTCACCTTTTATTCAGTATCAAGAGTAAATTTTGCCGTTTTTGTAGGTCAATCCACACAGTTCGGCAATTTTTTTCTTGCTTGATGTTGATATAGACAGTGAATTTAGATACTTACAAAGTTTCTTAGCATCATCCGCACTCAATTTATATCCAAGGGATGCAATATAAAGAAGCTTTTTGCCTTCAGTTGCTTTTGTTTTGTTAACTGCAGCTATAATCTTTTCTTTTTTGCTTCCACTGATAGCATTGCCGTTTTTATCCTTGTCTGATTCAATGCCTTTGGTTACATAGTCTAACTGCGCATATGTGCTAAACCCTATCGCATTATACAAGGATACCTTATCGTTTACTAATCCCAACGCCTTGTTAACTGCAATCTCATAATATTTATCATGATAATAATCTATAAGATATGCCTTGTCTGCATCTGTTCTTCCTGAATAGAATGAGCTGCTTATAAGCTTATCAATAGCAGCTGTTACCTTAGAATATTCCTTAACTATAGTATCCTTTTGATTAGACGTCAATGTATACGTTCTTCCGTTGCGTTTTATTTCATCGGGGATAGTTTTAGGAAGCACGTTATATCCTTTTTTGGTTAGCCTTATTACTTCTTTACGCTGTGATTGAGAAACATCTGTCTCAATGCGGTCATCGTAGAGCAAAGATATAATGTAGTCTGCCTTAGAACTATCATTTTCTGCAAGTGCTTTATTAAGATCGCTCTTTAGACTTGTCTCGTAGAACTTAGAATCAAGGTAGTATGTAGCCTTGGAAGAGAACTTATCAAGTATTCCTCTGCCAAGGTTATACACGTTTCTCACCGGAATACCGCTCATCTGCCCTACGCCATAGAGCAATGTTCTCAAATCTCGATTTAAATCTTCCATAGAAACATTCTTGGGATTAAATATAAGATTGTGTGCATCCTTTGTTACATTAGCAATTCCCTTTGCAACATTGTTAATAGTATCAAATATTGCGCTTTCTACTTCAAATCCATTTACAAGCAATTCATAAAATTCACTAATAAGAGGAAGTGCGTTTATTGTATTGCCTAATACGTCAAGACCAAATGCAAGAAGCTTATCCTCGTCATCTTCATCCTTTGCAAGTATCCAATTAAATGCCACTGCAACAGATGCCATATATACCGCAACTGAGATTGAGGTTGCAAAACTCCGCGCTACTTTTTTTCGTGCCGCCTTTATTTTTGATGAATCTCCGGATGCTTTCGCTACCTTAAACTCCCCTACCGCCTCGTGTATTCTGCTAACAAGTTTCATACCGTCTGCAGTAAACATCGTCAAACTTTTGAGTATCTCATTTCTTGATCTCATTGCCTGAGAACGTTCTGTTGCATAACTGTTTTGCTGAGTTTCAAGGATTACCTGCTCAAGAATCTTACCTGCCGCAAACTTGTTTTCTTCTGTACCAAGCTCACCTAATCCGCGCTTCTGCGCTTCGACCTGACATGATCCAAACAGCTTACGAATTACAAAGTCATCTACAACGGATATCATAGAAGTGAACGCTTCTGTAGTCTTGTCAAGCTTATCTGTTACACTCATTGCTTTAAGTGCAGTCTTATCATAAGAACGTACTGACGCAATAGGACAATACTTCTCGATATCTGCCGTAGAAGTCTTAAAGCCCTTAAGTGTTGCAAGACTCTTAAATCCTATGACGTTTCCTGCTGCAATAACAGAGGAGAACTGAGTTGCAAGCACCTTAACATTAAGACCAAGAGCAAACTTAGCGTAATTGCCTCTTAATGACTCAAACGCATTTTCCCAAGCAGTCCGAGGATCGCGTATGCCTTGCATATCCTTTACAAGTTGTCTAAAGTACGCCACGTCCTTTTCCCAAATCTTGCCCTCTGAAACTATCTTTGCAATGTTCATTGGGTTATTCGGATTACCGGAAATGTCGCAGTTATAAAGCACGTTGTAATTCTCAATTGCTTGAGACATATAGTAATACTTGCACATATCGGTAATGTGTCTGTTTACCATAGCGTCTGCGCTGATAATTACAAGTCTCTGCTTTGCGCCCTTAACAGTGTTCTTGTTGAAGGAAGAATTAGTCGCGCGGTTTTGATCACTAAACTTTGATGTATCGATGTTCTCAGCCATCGCGCCTCTTATAATGGGGTAATAGTAATCCAACGTTGCGTTTGTATATCCTTGCCTCTCCATATCTCTTTCAAGCTTAAGTGCTCTTAAGTCTTCGTTAAATAGAGATTCAAGTATACTGATGTATTCCTTATCTGTTGCGGTAAATTCCTTCTCGATGATCTTCATCTGCTCCATTGTAGCAGTATTAATCATCTCCTGAGTAACGTCACCTTCGTCAAAAACGTAACCGGGAACATAAACCTTATCAGCGCTATCCCACCACTTGTTCTTGACGGTGAATTCAAAGCCGTTCAGTGCTAAACCTGCTCGCGCATGCTCTCTCTTCATTGTCATATACAAGCCTATGAGATGTATCTTAGGTATCTCTACGCCTCTATATTTTACGGTTTCCTTTGCCGCATTCATAAGGTACTTCTTGTTAGCATCAATAAAAGTATCGTACTTCTTACGAAGTTTCATTTCGCCAACCGAGGCATTTATAGCAGACTGCCTCAAGTCTTGCATTGTCTGCGTAAAGAAACCATCCTCGTTGTAGTTATCGACTCTCTTTGCGATTGCCATAGGCTCAAGGAATTCAGTAACGTATGTGTCCTTAAGACGTGTTACTGCGTTTCTCTTACGCTTGTTTTCTTCCATAACCTTGATATAATCTTCTACAAGGGAAGGAGCGTCTTGCCATCTACCATCCTTAAATACCTTGTTATAGTTTCTCATAAGGGTGTAAAGATGGTTCATAACGTCATATACCATTCCGTATGTGTTATCATCAAACGCGCCCTTAGAATCGGCTATCTTGGTTATGTATGTTGCAATGGTATCCGAATATACGTTAAGTTCACTATCCTTGTTGTAAAGCATAGGATTATGCATAGTGTACCACTGCTTAAGGTTTTCAAATATCTCGCTTATCTTCTGTGTAGGTTTAAGGTTAGCTCTCCACTGAATATTAGCAAGTGTTTCAATAGAATTTTTAAATATGTCCTGATGATGCTGAGTCGCATTGTAATACGCGCCCTTCTTCAAGTCCTTAATCTGCAAAGCCTTAGTAGATATAATATTATGCCATCTAGTCACCTTCTTAGTCTTAGCATTTTCTGCTTTCCAATAATCAATTCTAGACTGATAATAATCAAATTTCTCCTCAAGGTACTTAGCAATCTTGGTCTTGTCTCCAAGCTCTGTGTACGCATGCATAATCTCGTACTCGATGCCTTGCTGAATTTCCTTGATTTCCTCATCAGAGAATTCATTGTAGGCACTTTCGTACTTTCCCTTAATCTGCTCCTGAAGATCAGTATAAAGTGCATTTACCTCTACCAACGCTTCTGCAGGATGCATTTCCGCAAGATATGCCATTCCGGGCATTTCTCTTGACAAGTCGGTTATAAACTCATCAAGACCGTATGCTCTCTTAAAGCTACCGTCACTATTCTTTTTATACCCCCATCTGCTTCTAAGACCCGGGAACTTCTTATCAAGCTTATATTTGAGATCGGGGATATCTTCCTCTCTAAAGCTGATACATCTAATACCTGCCTTAAGATAAGCCATCTTTTCGACTGCCGCATCCCATTCAGAATGCTTTACAAGAGTGTCTACCAACATCCTATCGATAAACATCTCCGACATATCTTTAGCAAACTGTCTTCTGTCCTCAGTATTAGTGTAAGAGTTTAATCCTTCCCAAAGCTGATTGCTAAGAGTCTCAAACGATCTATTCCTTATGCCGGGTGCAATTCTCTTTACAAGCTCCATTGCACTCTTCTTGGAGTATACCTTGTTATGGCTAAGGTTAGCCTTCATCTGCTCGTACTGACCGCTTGTTACAGTGCTACGAGACTTGTGACGGATTTTATTGTATAAGAATTCAGGATCTGCGGCGATTTTAGATTTTACCCAAGGGATTGAATGTTCGGTTTTTTTAGCATATCTTGATATTAAAGACTCATTTTCTGCATTTATAGCCGCTTCTATGCTACCAAATAGGTAATTCTTACGTTTTGTGCCCTCGACCATAAACTGACCGTTGAGCCTTCTGACGTTTCGTGTTACTCCGCTGATATCCTTGAATTTCTGTGCTACTGCGTATTGCGGGAGGTTTTCTGGTATTCCTCTTTCAGCTTTTTGAGCTGCTCCACTACCTGTTCCTCGGTCAGCTCCGAGTTGGTTGTTATATCGCTCACCTTGTAGGCTAACTCTCTGCTCATACTCTGTATATCCGACATCATTTGAAGTGTGGACGTGGAAAACTCCTCCAGCCTTGCGCTGTACGCTGCCCCTTTCATACGCATATGTTTCTCTCCTTAATTCATCTAATCTTGTTTCATCATTTTCATCTATGGTAAGTACACGAGTAATAATAGGATTATCTATTTCACCTTGCATATAGACAATTTTGTTATCAACATCTTCGCCTATTGCTATCATATACTCACCAGCTTTAGATATCGGAAGCTTACTTCGATTTGTTTTTGCATCTGCAAACATTGAACGTAATTTCTCGTTTTCAAATGCGCTCAATACATCATTTGCTCTCGCCCATCCAAAACTATTATACTCTTTTAGAGTATATTTGTCAACACGTGACTTGTGCCTTATATCCTTGCTCTTTTCATTAAAACGCTCGGAAAGAGGAATAACGTTGCCGTTGTCATCGTAGGTTATAGGATCGGCGGATTTGATTTGTTCGGGGTTAAAGGCAACCAATGCTTTTCTGTTATATTCAGCAACAATTCCATCATATCCAAACTCAGCTTGAATAGCCTTGAGCGTTTCTTCCTGAGTCAATCCTTTTTGTCTAAGATCATCTTCCATTCGGAGAATTTCGTCAAGAGTTGAATTGTTATCAAAAATAGGATTACTTATTTTAAGGTATGCGTTTTTTTTATAGTCGTACTCAAATTGCAATTCCTCATTGTTAGTGAAATAAAATCCTAAACCGAGTTTATTATCATCACCAATGTAAGAATAGTCAAAGTTGTTAAAGTCCGCTGACGTTCCGTGCATTCCCTTATAGTTATACCCTGCTTCCCTTGCAGCCTCATCAACCATCCTCTGTGCCGTTTCCATATCTCCACGATTTACGGCATCGAGATATGCGGTGTCCTGTTCGGAAGTAACACGAGCCTTACTCTTAACCTCTTTCTCAGAAGTCTTTCTAATGGTAGTAGTCTTAGCCTTTTTACTTGCTTCTACCGCGCCTTCAAAGAACGCATCGCGGATAGGCTTTACCGACTTACGCATATCGGCTATGTACTTGCCCTCTGCGCTATCGGGAGGTACGGTCTTGTATACCTTGTTTATCTTATTGAATAACGAGGTAAAGAACTTCTTAAGGGTTGTCCATAATCCCTTATTTTTTGTCTTAAGAGCCTTTATCTCTGCGACTGCGCTCTTGCTCGCAAGGAACTTCTGACACGCCTCTGCTACCATTTCTTCACGTGCTACCTCTTCAAAGTTAGCCTCTGTGCCATCCCATCCGTTCTGCTTGAGGATATCCTTCTGCTTATCTATGAGCTTTTCTACTGAGTATCCACCATCTACAAGAGCTTTGGTAACAAGTTTCTCAAGCGCATCGAAGTGATCCGAAGCATTTTTCTTGATGAAGTGTACTACCTCGTGAGATGCCGTGTAGAGCATAGTGCCCTCACCGTTCTGTCCTGCACGAAGGTCTATATGAATGCTGTTATCACTCGAATCGTAGAATCCGCTGTCGGAATATCTCTTACCGTCCTTATCGGTATATACTCTCTCACCGGTCTTGTTGTCTACCTTGGTCTCGTATACGTGGATATCTACGCCAAGCTCGTTGGCTATCTTCTCAATAGCGGCAAGCTCTATCATATCTTCCTGTGTGAGAGACGAAGAAATACCGTCAACGTGGAGCTTAGAGCCTTCGCTCGGCTTATAAACTATCTTGTCATCTACCTCACCGAATTTACCCTCAATACTTGCCATATTGATCTTGTACTCTCGGGTATCCTTACCGTATTTTGCGGCTATATCTGCCTTGAGACGCTCAATTCCACTGTGTACGCGCTGTTCGGTGTCAGGCTGCTCGTTTGCACGCTTCTCTGCTCTTAAACGCTGTATAGGCGTGTTCTGCGCCCACTCAGAGTCACCGAGTCCCGACTCCATCATCTCTTCCGAGATCTGATTGTATACCTTAAGCGCATTCTCGTTGCGTTTGAGCATTAGATCCTGCACCTTAGATACCTCGTTACCGATAGCCTTGTTAAGCGCTATTTCTCCAAGCACCTTTGCTTCAGTCTTGCTTAAGCCTTCCTTTTCCATCTGCGCTACAATAGCTTTGCGTGTAGCTTCTACGTCTGCAGTACGCGATGCTTGACTAACACTCGATGCAAGACTTCTTAATTCATAACCTGAAAGTTCCTTGCCACCTGCGGTCTTTTTCTCAAGTGCAGTAGCATTTTTCTTTGTAGTATCGTACTTCTTAGCCTCTTCTATAAGCTTATTCTGCTCAGAAGAAAGAAGCGCCTTAGCAGTTGCGTTTTCTTCCTGTTGTAAGAACTGCTGATTTATACGGTTAAATCCATGTGCACCGGCACCTGAAATACCACCACTCAAGGCTCCTGAGAGAGCATCAAACGCTATACTCTCTAAAGTCTCAGTAAACGCCTTATTTTGCGCATCCTTAAGAGACATTCCGCTTGCTACAAGTTCGTTTACCTTAAGCTGATAGTTACTCTTGCCACCCATAATCCAGCGGTCTGCAACCTCATTTATTAGGGATGTAGTCAATTCTTCCCCAGCTTCTTGTCCTGCCTGCTTAAGAACGTTCTTTAAAAGATTCTGCATTCCTTCGGCAGAAGCAATTCCAAGCAAACTGTCCATAGATATCATTTCGGGAATTGCTTCAGCAAGACCTGCTATTGTACCATATGCAAGTGCCTGATCAGACGTTGCTCCTCTTTCCAATGCATCGGTTACACCCTGAGATGCAGACATACCAAAGAATTGCACGAGAGTACCTACGCTTCCACCCATAGCACCCGATAAAGCAGACTGTCCAATGCTCATTCCTAGACCGTATACATCACCAAGACCTTTACCGCCTAATATCGGTACATTCTCATTCAACGTGCCGTACTTATCGTTTAGATGCTGTGCTACAGATCCCTGCATCGTATTAGCAATTTCGTGTGGCAGCAATACGTTGTGCTGTGCAATTTCTTCTCTTCCTGCTGCTTTCTGCGCTAAAGCGTCAAGATAACCTACACCGCCAAGTACTGCATTAAGCCCCAAGGAAGCTGCAGAAGCAAGGTTTCTATTTACGCCATTCTTACTTGACCACTTTGCAAGTGCTGCTGCTTGTTTCTGCTTTTCCT
Source organism: Eubacteriales bacterium (assembly GCA_045658205.1). Classification (GTDB taxonomy): domain Bacteria; phylum Bacillota; class Clostridia; order Oscillospirales; family CAG-272; genus UBA1740. Next base: position 22,774 of record JAZOUM010000090.1, read on the forward strand.
CTTGTGCCTTAGCATCGTTTAACTGCTTTGCAAATTTATATGCGTCTTCTGCGTTTTGTGCATATTTTTCACCAAATGCCCATTTTTCCTCGTCAGTCCAATTATCCGAAGGACGCATATACGAGTCATCTTCTCGCATATCAGCTATAGCATTGTTAAGACCTTGCATCGTAGGATTCTCAGATCCTGATGTAGCGGCTGCTTTTGAAAGATTAATTATAAACTTTTCAAAGTTATTCTTAGGCTGATATTCATTAGCCGCTTTTTCGTTTTTTGCCACTTCAAGATCAGCGAGGTACTTATTGTACCCCGCCTTTCCTGCTTCTATATCTATCGGAGATGTAGTTTTTTCGGGTAATTCTATGCCTAACCGCTTTGCATATTCCTCAAGTTTTGTCATAACTTACTCCTCTGATTTGCTTTTTAGTCTTTCTATAAGATTATTCCAACTTCCTGCCCATGCTCCTGTAGAATTTGTGCGTTTGCTCACTTCATAATATTTGCCATTTAATATAACATATACTTTGTTGTCATACATGAATACATCGTTTTCTTTCAGCCCCTTTGCTTCAGCGTATCTCTTTACCTCGGGGCTTGCTTCTGCACCACTGAACTCAACTCTATAGCTATTGCCATCACCATCTTTGAGCACGATGTTATTTCCCTTTTGACCTGCAGTAAAACCGTCTATTCCGGTATCTCTCTTAAATGTTACGTCATTTGAAGCTATAGATTCAGCCGCGTATGTGTTATTTAAAAGTGCTTGTGCTTTGTCAGTATTTGCTCCGGTATTCTTTATTTCATTTATAATGTTTTGGCTTATCTCTTTATCTTTAAGAGTGCCATCTTCCTCGTAGAACCAAGAGGCGTCTATTGCATCTGCATCATCCTGAATCTTTTTAAAGTATTCCTGATATTTAGGATCATCTTCACTGCCAAACATTTCAAGCAGATCATTCTTGCTATAATTTCCTCCTGCAAGGATCTTCTCGTTTCGATAATTCTGTAACTCTGTAATGCGCTCCGGGGATATTCCCATTATAGATCCAAGATTGGATATATCAGTCATTCCATACATTGTAGGATCTGAAAGAATTGACTCATACAGAGATACATACGCATTGGTTGCGTTTGCTTCCTTCTGCTGCGCCTCTGCTTTTGCTTCTGTTTCTTTCTGATTGATGTAATCCATATACTTTGCATCAGCCTGAGTGTATGCATCCGATCTTACTGCTTTAGCTGCATTGACATCTGCACTTCTCTGAGCATATGCCTTTGAATCAAGATACTGTGAGTATCCACTTCCGGTTAGCCCCATAGAACCAAGTGCAGCAGCATTTGCACCATACGTAGTCTTTGACTGATCATACGTATTCTGTGCATCAATAATTGACTTCTTATAGGCATCATCTGCCTTGCTCTTAAGGGATAAAACGTATTCCTCATATGACATAGGCTGTATTTTATTGCCTTCTACGGTTGTCGGTGTGTTTGTTTCTGACGGAGTCGGTGACATTCCACTATTCTCAGGAGTAACAGGAATTACTGTTTGATTGTCTCTTAATGCTGCTGAGCCAAGAGCGTCTACCAGTTTTGGCGCTTCTACCGTTACTGCAGTATCTCCAAGGGGATTGTTTTTTATATTATTTTCAAAATATTCAGAAAGATTGGTTTTAATAATGCGTCCCATATTACTTACCTCCTCTCAAGTACTCTTCGTACTGTTTTCTCTGCTCTATTTCGGTATTAAGTCCGTTAATTTGATTCTGAAGCTGCATTATTTCATTCTCAAGCTGTGCTTCAGCCTCTTCTACCATCTCATGAGCAAAGGGATAATGTGATCTTTCCATATTACGCCAATAAGTAACGCGAGACTGTGGAGCTGCAGGATCTCCAAATGCACCCATTCTAAACAGGTTAAGGTTGCTATCCCACAAGTACTGACGATACTGCTCTACGTCAGATGCTGCATCTGCACTAAACAAGTATTCATCGTTGTAGTAATACTCTCCTGCGTCATCTCTCTCGATGTATGCGTAACGGTTAAATTCAATATTCTGTAGTTTGCCTATAGCATCCTTGTAAGAGATGGGGCGCGGCTCGTCTGCATATGCAAGATAATACTGGAATATGATCTCGTATATTTCAGCATATGCGTGGTTCTTCATTCGTCTCTTGGACTCAAGTCTACCGGATGCCTGATTGATCTGCATCTGCTTTGCTACGCCACTCTGTGCAGAAGAATCATACTGCCCTTGGAATGAATCAGATATACCGAGTATACGCTTTGCGTGATCATAAAGTCTTTCTGCCTCTGCAATATCTCCCTGAATGCCTACCTGTAAATCTATTCTTCCGTACAGGTTTTCCTGCCCCGGCTTCAATCTAATTGCTCGGTCAAATATTCCATCACTTATAGATCCTCTGTAATCCTCCGGTACTGTAGGAATAACACCAGCCTTCAAACACTTTTCAAGAATACGAGACTCTATCTTATTAATACCTTGCTGCTGAGGTCTAATGAACTCACAATCACTCTGTCCAAGCAGAGAATCTTCCTGAGAGGTGTTTTTTCTAATAACGATTGGCAACCTATTAGGTCTATAAAACGGTAGCTTTGTCTTTTCCATCTTAGGAATAAGCTGAGTACCCATTACAGGAGAAACGTTTCCCTCTGCATCGGTCATAATCTGAGGCATACCATTAGCGCCAAATACAGGTGCTGTCACCTCTTCAGTAACAACAACTCCATCTCGAATCATTTCACTTTCTGCAGGTATTGCTATTTCTCCGTCAATGATGATATCGTGGTCAAGCTCCTCATAGTCCTCACTCATCAGCTTGAACTTCGGCTTTTCGCACTCGCAAAGACCTTCTCTCTTGCCGCACTTGGTACATACTTTACGCTTACGAGCGTAGAAGTCATCTACGTCAAGAAGCTCTGTATCTCCACTCCATACATACTCGCATACCTTACCTTCATCATCCTTGTAATAGCATACGTAAAGAGTAGCTGTATCTTCATCATCGCCTTCTTCTGTAGCCGCTGTTTCTGCCACCTCAAAGGGTACACCATACTTACGCATAAGGTCTTCCTTAGTGGTGGTAAAGGTTACAAAGCAGTACTCCATATCCTGAATGTTATGGATCTTAGGCTGTGGTACAAAATTACGAGGAGATATGCACGTCAGCTTTACATCTCCTACAGTGTTATGAGTAATAATAGATTCATCCCACTCAACCAACCATACGCTACCGCCGTAAATGTAGGTATAACGCTCGTCTATATCGTTCATTGCTTCTATGCCGATTCTATCCATTGTGATATCTCCAAGCTTTTCAATTGCCTTAGCATTCTTGATATTCTTGTCTGATACCATTCTTGCGTCAACCTTAGCTGAAGGAATGTATCCTGTTATTTGGCTCTCGATCAGCTCGTAAGTAATGTTACGCACAATCTTCGCGTCTTCTGCAGGAGTGCCATCAACGCTATCAATCGTTTTACCGCCTTTATACTGATCCCAATGTCTTTCAAGAGAAGTTATAGACTCTCCAAGCTTAGACTTTGCGTTCTCATATAAATCTTGAAAGAATGACAGCTTGTCGCTGCCGTTTAGTTCCTGTTTAATATTCATTGCAGATTAGTTTACCTCCATATATCTTTTCTATGTTTTCCTTTTCCTTTTCTGATGCAGCCATATAATCCTCATATACATCTCTACGCACACGTATCTCCTTTGGTTTTTCAGGCTCCGCAGGGTATGCCCAAAATACCGCAAAGTATCTCAATGCGTCAGGCGCATGCGTTATTTCGTGAGGCTCTGTAGCACAGTCAGTAGGTTTCTTCTGATCTACCTGAAGCGCAGGGAGACACTTTATAAGCTCTGTGCAGTTATCAAATATAACGAGCTTAGATATTCCGTTAGCATCAGTCTTAAGCAATTCCTTAATAGCTAACCATCCTGCTTCGCGGTTATTAGATGACTTGGTAACCTCTACACCGTTATCATTAAATATACTTGCTTTGCTTCTTCCGGTTTCTTGGCTTCTGCTCCACATATCAGGCGGTGCAAGAGTAAGATATATCTCATCATCACCATTCATATCAAGGATACGCTCACACGCTGTAGAGATAGGCAGATCACTCTCGCATAGCTCTTTATAGACATATACCGTTCTTGTAGAGTCTATTGCTATCCAATAACAAGCAAGACGGTCAAGACCGTAGTCGAAGGCTCTATACCTACGCCATTCTTTCGGGATCTCAAACGCCCTTGATACGTGTACTTCTCTGCTAAACTCCGGGAAATACTGTCCGTCAAAGATATTCCAATCACCGTAAAGAAGCGCCTTTTTGTCTCTCTCAGGCAGTGCTTCAAGTCTCGCCTTGTACTGTGGGTCGCTCTTCATAAGGAATGTGTTATCATCCAAAAGCGATGGGATAAAAATACGAGACATTCCATCATCTCCGACAAACTCTTCATTCGGAGGAGATGGATCTACAAAGCGAGATTTTACCCACTGATGCCCTACACCACCGGGGTTAGTACTGCTCTTGATTTGTTTCGGAAAACCATTCGCACCTCTGACTCGTGAGATCAAGTAAACATACTGTGCCTCTGTAAAGTGTGTCAGCTCATCAAATCGTATGACATCATACTCTGCAGACTGGTATTGATACACATCATTTTCTGTCGCACAATAGCCAAAATCTATGCACGATCCATTTGAAAAACGCCCTACGTGAGCCGAAGAGTTATAACTGAATATTGCACGAGGATACCACGATAGAACCGTTCTTATAAGCGATTTATCAAGCTCTGCAAAGGTACGTCTCAATAGAAGCTGCTTCGATCCCGGATACTTCAATGCAAATAAGAATGCATCAACAGTCTGTCCGTAGCTCTTTCCTCCACCTGCAGCCCCGCCAAATAGCACCTCTGATGCCTTAGCTTCGATGAATTTTCTCTGTTTCCTTGTGATCTCTATATCCATATTAGTCGATTACCTTGATGTTGACCTCAAACTTATTGTCCGTCTTTGCCTCAATGTTTGCCTTCTCGCTCATTCCATGACAATTAGTCAATAAAAACTTGACAAGCTGAGAATTATATGTCTCTCTCAAGCCTCTGTCTATAAGTATTTGTTTCTGTCGTGCGAGTAAATATGCGTGTGAGAGTGCCAATCGTGGGTACTTTTCTTCGTCCTCACTTTCTGCTATCCACCTTCTAAGAGTCCTTATAGGAATATTAAATCTAATAGCAAAATCCTCTATAGAAGGATATGTAAGGCTATCATCATCTGCATATATCTTCATAAGATCAGCATATTGAGGCTTATACTTAAATGCAGCTAAATTACCTTTTTCAAACTTTTTCCCCTCTGGCATAGGAGGACGAGGCTTCTTTTCTGTATTATTATCATTCTGAGCCATAGTAAAATGCACTCCTTTCTATAGTCTCACTTTAATATTACCATATAACTTACTACCGATTTTCACCTTTTATTTTTGACTACAAACAAAAAAAGAGCCACCTGATTACTCAGATGACTCTAATATTTTTGACTACCGTTTGACTACCTAATTGTGCTATGTTATGCTATGTTAAGCTATGTTATGTGAAACTTGGATTTTCTCAAAACAAATAAAAAAATACAGAAAACGAGCCAAAAATGGCTAAAAAACAATAAAAAAGCCTTAAAAACGCTCGTTTTTGAACATTTTTAAGACTTTTCTTTTTGGCAGGGGCTGGAGGACTTGAACCTAATACAAACCTATATTTTATATAGGTTTTCCCATTATCTGACTACATTTTGACTACCTATATACTATTTTCCCATCATTTTTGACAGCGCATCTCCAGCCGCTTTTATGCGATCCTCACGCACTTCGTTGTAAATATTCATCGTGGTGCTGATGTCCTTGTGACCTATTATCTCCTTGAGTACATCCGGAGGAACGTCGGCATTTACTGCAGCCGTTGTAAAGCTCTTACGTAGCTGATGGAGTGTTGAGGTTATGCCTACACGCTCTTTATACTTTTTGTAACTGTGACGGTATGCCTTTTCGGTAAGAGGTTTTTCATCTCCGAACACATAGTGCTCAGGCTTACCCTTTGGCATCTCTAAGATCTTTTCCCTGAGAGGATCAAGGATAGGTATAGTACGTTCTCCCGCCTCGGTCTTGGTACTCTTGATATGCGGTTGAGAGCCGTCATACCAGACACTACGTTGAACTGAGATGAGGTTGTGCTCCAGATCAATGTCCGACCACTTAAGTCCGAGAAGCTCTCCACGGCGCATTCCGGTCATCAAGGCAAAATACGGCAAGAGCCATTCATCATCTGCTGCAGATCGTATAGCTTGTTCTTCAGTCGGTGGTGCCGCCTTGCGCTTCTTCTCTGCTAAATTACGAGGCAGCTCGGCATCTCTCGCAGGATTATGTTTGATATAACACTCTATGGTGGCAAAGTGCATTATCCTTGATACTACTATCTTGTGATTCTTAACTGTTTTCTTTGCCAACTTCTGCCGCGCTAGGACATGCAAATACTTTGTTATATCTGCCGCAGTCACATCGGATATAAGCATATCTCCAAAATGCTCTACAGCTCTCTTGGTGGCGTTATTATAGCCTCTCACGGTGCTTGGAGAAAGTTGCTCTACCTCTATCTCCCACCACTGATCCGCTACCTCTTTAAAGGTATACCCGGTAGCCTTCTTGTCGGTATACTCAAGTATCTTCTTGTAGACCTCTCTCTCGGTAGCACCATAGAAGAACTTACCGTCTACTCTCTTGACATATCTTCCGTCTGATCTTTTTTTCATTTATTCATCAACCCCACGTTAAGTTAATAAAGTTTTAACGAGTCATATATAAAATTAAAATCGTAATTCCTAATTTTAGCACATTCTTCGTCTGTTAACTCTATATGTCTACCTCGATCATCAATACGAAATTGATCTTTGTTATCGCTCTGATAAATAGATAAAAATCCCTTATCTGCATATAAGGCTGCCTTGATTGTCTTCTCAAAATGTTCAAAGTCTATATCTTGAATACCCTCTACTCCAATAATATAACCGTTGTCAACTATCATTCGGCACAGTTCATCCGGATCATATCGAGAATACAATCCCTTTGCTTGAGTCACCAATACTTGACTCTTTATCACAAAAGCAAAATCTTCCTTCCCTTTTCGATAGGCATCGTTTTGCTCTTTGAAATGTTTTTGTTCGCTCTCTTTATATCGATTTATAATTGCTTCTTTTCTTTTTAACTCTGACTCCGCATTAGATAGGTTTTCTTTAGCCATAAGATATAAATATCCGACAAAGAGGAACAGAGCAAATAATGCTGTATATCCTATCATTACTCTTCCACTCTTATATTACTCTTAATAATAGCTAAATACTGCTTATGTACGGACAGCAATTCGTCCTTGTGCTGCAACTGACTCTTGAGAATCTCTATCTCCATAGTAAGAGCGTTTACCTTAGCCTCAAGCATCTCGTTCTTGGTGGCAACCTCGTCACGCTCTGCCTCAACGATCTCTGCGACTTCTTTGACCTCTGTGAGTGTCTCGGTAGCTACGATAACGTTGGTATCGGCAAAAATGTCACGAAGAGTGACACCCATAGCATCGGCTATTAGACCAAGTGTGTCTATACGAGGATGGTCAGTCTCACCGGATAATATTCTTGCGACAGTTCGCTCAGGCAGTCTTGACTTATCGGCAATCTGCTTAGTAGACATTTCTGTCTTTTTCTTCAATTCTTTGAGGTTATCTAACCACATAAATGTACGCCTCCTTATGATAAATTTGGATATTGATTTTACAAATTCGCTCATATATAATGTAATCACAACCACAGTTCGAGAGTATTCTTCAAACTAATATGATAAATGATTATATGACTATATTACGAGGTAATTAAAATGGACGAACACGAAAAAAACATAATCGACTTGATTCAATCCGCATCCGATCCCACAGCCGCGCTTGAGGTAGCTATTGAATTAGCCCTAAAGCTTTTAGAGTTGCTTCCAACAACTCAGTGTACTGCTTCTTCATCTCTTCCGGCATAAGTCGGATGAGCTTCAATAGTTTTTCCTCTCCCTCCGTGAGCTTAGGCTCTGCGGGGGGATTTTTCTGTGTCTCTGCTTCTTTACCATAAAGAATATAAGTGGGAGAAACACCTAATGCTTTGGCATACTTCATGATCATAGTCTGATTAATGTCTCTGTCACCACGTTCAACTTTGCTTATTGCCGACTTATCTTTGTAGCCAACCTTTTCTGCAAGCTCTTGCTGACTCATATTTAGGCTTTCTCGCAAATACTTAATTCTTTCATATATTGTCATAGACATCACCTCACTGTGTACTAATAGTATCATATTAATAAAATAATGTCAAGCCGTTTTGGAAACTTTTTTAACTTTTTTGAAAAAAGGGGTTGACAAATTGGAAACTCTGTGTTATACTATCGACAGGTAGCCAGAATGGCTACAATTCAAGAAAGGAGAGCAATATGACCAACGTTAACAAACTTCGCGGAAGAATGGCAGAAATTGGTATGACTATGTCCGAATTTGCAGAAAATATGGGATTATCTCGTCCTACCGCGCGCAGAAAGGTTGATGGCGAGGTGCAGTTCCTCGGTGCAGAAATCAAAAGAGCTTGTACGATCCTGAGCATTCCGTTGACCGAGATTGAGACTTATTTTTTTAATCAGTAAGTAGCCAAAATGGACACCATTCTATTGAAAGGAGGAAGAGATGCCGGAAAACAAAGACCCGGCGGTGCTTTTCTATACCGCTGATTTCTTGGTCGGTGTACAAGGCTTGACAATGGAAGAGCGAGGACAATATATTACTCTCCTTTGTTTGCAACACCAACAAGGTCACTTGTCACAGAAAACAATCTCCTTGGCTGTAGGAACAGTTTCGTCTGATGTGCTATCAAAATTTGAAGTTGACGAGAATGGTCTTCTATATCATCATCGAATGGATGAAGAAGCTATAAAACGCGAGAATTACGTACACTCAAGGCAAGAAAACGGTAAGAAAGGCGGACGCCCGTCAAAACCTAAAGAAAACCATATGGTTAACCTAAAGGAAACCTACGATAAACCATATGGCAAACCTAAAGAAAACCTACCTGAAAATGATAATGAAAATATAAATAAAGATATAATTCATTATCTAAATAGTAAGTTAGGTACTAAGTATAAGCATAGCGCAGAATACGTTAAGAAGCACATCAATGCAAGGCTTAACGAAGGATACACCCTGGAGGACTTCAAGACGGTTATCGACAAGAAGTATAAGGAGTGGAGTGGAACGGAGTTCGCAAAGTTCTTGCGACCTGAGACTCTGTTCGGCACTAAATTCAGCACGTACCTCAATCAGCTTGGCACAGAGGTGCAAGAGGCAAGGTACACATCATTCAGCGCAGATGATGCGTTAGAAAGGGCTCTGGAGAGAGCATACGAGGAATTCTAAAATGAGAGACAAGCAAGGCTATCGTGAGCAGATTGAAAGGCTCGCGGAGATATACCCCAACAAGATCACGTTGAGTCTTACGGAGACGGCAAGCGCTTTAGGTCTTGATAAGCGCACAGTAATGGCGTTAATCGAGAAGAAGAAGCTCCCTGCTACCGACATATCGACAGGTAAGAAGAACAAACACTACATCATACCGATAACCGCGATAGCAAGGTTTGCGGCAGGATAGGAGGAAAGATGATAGATTCAAGATGCTACATCATAATTAGAGGTATTAATGGAAGTTTCTACGATGTTATCGGATGCGACAAACTAAAGATAGTGCATCAGGCATTCAATCAGTACCTAAGGATGGGATATCAAGTGACATTGGTCTCCCGATCGGTAATGCTCACGGCAGACAATCTCGGAGAGGCTCGTGCCTACTGTGGATTGCCTCAGATCAAATGAAAGGATTAAGAAAAATGGCAAAGATCAAGTTAAGAGAAGTAAGAGACAAGGTTATCGTTATCGATGGTGATGTCAAAATGATTTATCCCTCAATGAGAGAGGCTTTGGAGTACATCTTCTACATGATGTTCATATGCACGGTTAAGGGGATTCCGATAGGATATCACAACGATACACTCTACCCGGTTAATAGCCTTCTTCCTCCTGTGGTTGAAAAGGTTGCAAAATTCTATGATTTAGGAGTTGAAATAAGATGATAGTCAAGAACAGATACGGTGAAGAGGAACTCTTCTGTGACGAGTGTGGCATCTCGCTTGAAGACGATGACGAGGTGTACGATGTAGATGAGCAGGTGCTATGCATATTTTGCTTAAGAATGAAATTCAAAAGAAAGAATTAAGGAGGAACAATGCACAAGCACTTAATTAAAACCTCAACAATAAATATGAGCCGTGAAGAATGGCTCTCTCATAGACGAAAAACAATTGGTGGCTCGGAAGCGGCTTGTATCCTCGGTCTTAACCCATGGGTAAGTCCTTACTCCGTATGGGCTGAAAAGCTCGGAAAACTCCCCGAAAAAGATGACAATGAGGCGATGAGACAAGGTAGAGACCTTGAGCATTATGTTGCAGAGCGTTTCTCTGAAGAAACAGGCAAGAAAGTCCGCAGAGAGAATAACATACTCATAAATCCCGATTACCCCTTTGCTCACGCCAACGTAGACCGAATGATCGTAGGAGAAGATGCCGGTCTTGAGTGCAAGACCACTTCATCGCTCAATCTGAAGAACTTTAAGAACGGAGCTTTCCCCGATACCTATTACGTGCAGTGTGTCCACTACATGATGGTAACCGGGTGCAAAAGATGGTATCTTGCGGTGCTCGTACTCAACAAAGCATTTATGGTCTTTGAGATAGAAAGAGACGAAGCTGAGATAGAAGCTCTCGCACGATCCGAAGAGGAGTTTTGGAAGCTTGTTGAGTCTAATACCACGCCTATAGCAGATGGTAGCGCATCTACTACCGATACAATTAACACAATATTCCCTGATGCCGATGGTGATAGCGTATCCCTCTTCGGTTTTGATGCAGACCTTGAGTCTTACATAGCCCTCACAAAGCATTTATCTGCTTTGGAGAGCCTCAAGGACGAGGCTGCTAACAAAGTCAAGTCTTTCCTCGAAAACTCAAGCAGAGGTGAATCTGATCGCTACAGAGTGACTTGGACACCTCAAACAAGACAAACATTTGACGTCAAGGAATTTGCAAAAGATCATCCCGACATAGATTTATCCAACTACTATAAAACATCTAAATACAGAACATTCAAAGTTAATGAAATAAAGGAGAATTAAACAATGGCTAACAACACTATTCAGAACAAGGTAGCAACCACCAACGTAGGCGGCAATAACGAGACAAAGACTATGCAGTCTTACATCAAGGCAATGGACGGTGAGATCAAGAAGGCTCTCCCCTCCGTCATCACCCCTGAGAGATTCACTCGTATGGTGCTCTCCGCAATCTCCACCACACCTAAACTTGCATCTTGCACTCCTAAGTCTTTCCTCGGTGCTATGATGTCTGCGGCACAGCTTGGTCTTGAGCCCAACACTCCTCTCGGTCAGGCATACATTCTTCCTTATCTCAACAAAGGCACTCTTGAAGCACAGTTCCAGCTCGGTTATAAGGGCTTGATAGACCTTGCATACAGAAGCGGTGAGGTAGAGGTTATTCAGGCACATATAGTTTACGAGAACGATCAGTTTGAATGCAACTACGGTCTTGAGCCTACTCTCAAGCATACTCCTGCGGACAAGGATCGTGGTGAGCCCATCAAGGTTTACGCTCTCTTTAAAACCAAGTCCGGTGGCTTCGGCTTTGAGGTAATGTCTATGGATGACGTTAAAAGACACGCTGAAAAGTACAGCAAGGCATACTCCACCTCGTTCTCTCCTTGGAAGACATCCTTCGAGGAAATGGCAAAGAAGACCGTACTCAAGAAAGTGCTCAAGTACGCGCCTCTTAAGTCCGACTTCGTAAGAGCTATGACACAGGATGAAACCATTAAGTCTACTCTTTCCGATGATATGTATGAGGTTAAGAACGATGTGATCTACGATGCCGAGTACACAGACGTAAATACCGAGACCGGTGAAGTAAACGAGAATGATGCGGTGTAACAACCACCGCATCCAAGTGAAAGGAGATTTACTATGGAAACCAAGACTAAAATGACTCAGTGCGACATCGTTCTGTGGCACTTGGAAAATGTCGGTACGCTCACAAGAGCGCAGGCTATGATGGAATACGGAATAGTCGAGCTGCCCGCCAGAATATGTGAGTTGAAGAGACTTGGACATAACATCACAAGTACCAAAGGCACTTCCCGCAACCGTTTCGGTACAGTACACTTTAACATTTACAAGCTGGAGGATTAATATGAACTCAATTAACTTAATCGGAAACATCTGCCAGAGCGTAGAGCTTAAGCAGACCAACAGTGGCAAATCGGTTGTATCATTCAACCTTGCCGTACAGAGACCTTTTTCTAAGGATACCACCGACTTCATCCCTCTCGTCATATACGGACAGCCCGCAGAGTACATCTCAAGATACGCTAACAAGGGCACGAAGATAGCAGTAAGCGGTAAGCTCACTACACGTAACTATGAGGATAAGAATGGTAACAAGCGCACCGCATTTGAGGTTATCGTAGACAACGCTGAGATATGCGAGTCGAAGGCTCAGGCAGAGCCTACCGTTCCCGATCCGAGAACACTCGGTGGCAATTACGTGCCCGATGCATACAAGAATCCTCAGTTTGAGGAAATTCCCAACGAAGAAGGATTGCCGTTCTAAAAAAGGAGAAGAAAATGTCAAGAATTTCTATCGAAGCTAAGACTGAAAACGAGAAGCTTGTGCTCTCTTACCTTAACGAAAACGCGAGTGACGATCTTGTTACGCGCATAAACGCGGGAACAAAGACACTCTCGCAGTGCTGGAGCTATATTACTCACGAGGCGCGTAAACAGGCAGAACACGGATGCGCTTGTATACCCGATGCTATCGTCTTCGGATGGGCTATACATTTCTTTGAGGAAGACGATATAAACGGTGAGGAGTATAACAAGACTAAGACCGTTAAAACGGCTCATAGCGAGGAAAAATCCGAGCCTACGGTTGATGTCGTGCCGGTTGTTAAACCTAAGAAAAAGAAGGTGGCAGACGATGGTCTTAATCAAATATCCTTCGACGATCTCTTTGGAGGCTGCTAATGGATTTAAGAAAGATCAAGGTTAAGGAAATCCCTGCAGAAGTGAGTGGCTGGTGCAAGACTCACGCTCATGGCAGCGGTTTCACTTATATAGCGTGGTTAGAATATAAGCGTGGGGAGATCATTGAGCGTATCTTTGCCACACGTAAGTATCGCAAGGGATTGAAAATCAGAGAGGTGCTTCGCGCGGCTACCGGAGGAAAATCCCGAATGATAGCCCGCGACCTCATATACCGACATATGAACGGCTACGTCCCTGTGTTCGATGCAAAGGACTTTTACGATCGTCAGTGTGGATACGGTATCAAGGTGTTTTCAAAAGAAGAATTTGGCGACTGGTACTACGTAGCACGGCATATTGGATTCTCTTACGGTTATATCAATCCCGAATTACTCTTTACTATTCCCGAATTTAAGTATTGCGGCTACTCCGGTGGATACGTTATACCTTACATCAACGCTTACCGCAAAGATAAATCGATAGAATTCTTCGGCAAAATGGGGTTGTCACTTTCCCCGGTGCTTATTAAGAAAGCAAAGACGGACGGAAAGTTCAGACGTTTTCTATGGGATAACCACAAAGGTATCCAGCAGAACGGTGTCGAGGCGACGATGTACGCATACAATCACGGATGTAGTCTTGATGAGGCGCGAAGGATATGTATCTGCAAGCATCAGCTTGATCGCCTCGTAGCAGAGAGAGTACCGGAGATCCGCGGCACAAAGCTTAACCGTCAAAGAGTGCTTGAGTATATCGACACTAATGATATTAACTATACGAGCTACTCCGACTACCTGCGCTGTTGTATCCGCTTGAACTTAGATATGACGGACACCAAGGTGCTCTTTCCAAATGACTTTCAGAGGATGCACGATCTACGTAGCGCAGAGTACGCCTCTGAAGAAGCAAAGAAAGACCGTCAAACACGCGAACAGCTCTATAAGGACTTCTCCGTTAAAGCACAAGAGTACAAGGCTCTGGAGTGCTCAAACGAGATGTATGCTATAGTGTGCCCGATGGATGTCTCAGAGCTTATACGCGAGGGAGAACAGCTCTCTCATTGTGTAGGCAGAATGGGATACGATAAAAAGGTTGTCGATGGCAAGTCAATCATAATGTTTGTGCGCCGCGTTAACAGTATCGACACTCCGTATGTAACCATAGAGTACCGCATAGATAGAAGGACGTTAGCTCAGTGCTACGGTTATGCAGACACAAAGCCCGCGGATGAAGTTATAGCGTTTGCTCAAGCTTGGGCAGACAGTTTACAGGAAAGGTTAGAAGTATGAAACGTGTAGTATTCAAATTTAAAGACGGCATCGCGCCGGATCATATGAACATCGCAGGAGATTGCTTTGATCTTCGAGATGGCTTCATCTACGTTTGGAACGGAGAAGATGTGGTCGCTATGGTACGAGTAGATATCATCAATCTTGTGTGCATAAGTGAGAAGAAGGAGAACTGATATGCTTAGAAAATTCAAAGTAAACTACAAGGCTGTCAAAAAGGAGGGCATCGTAGAGATCGATGCCTTCTCCAAGTACGATGCCAAGCAGAGATTCAAGAGGAATAATCCACAGTATGAGGTGGTTAGTATTGAGGAGGTGACGGAATAATGCAGAATGATGATTATGAGTTTCATCAGGATGTTATACGGCGTTCACAACCTCGCACTGTATACGTGGAGAAAAAGGTATATGTGACCGACTCTGATACTGCCATAATGGTCATTGAAGAAATTAAGCAGTTTTGTAAAGATGGTTTGTTTTACACATACGGTAAATTTGACGAAGATAGGTTTATGGGTATGATGCATCATCTCATAAAAAAGTATTCTAAAGGCATTATTAGCTGAGTTTGAAAAGGAGAAAACCGATGAACAGAGATAAGCAGATTGAGGAGATGGCGAATGACATAGATAAAAGCCATTGGAGAATAGAGCTAGATTTTACAGGGTGTCATATAAATAGCACCGAGATTGCCGAAGCTCTTTACACCGCAGGCTACCGCAAGTCCTCGGATATTGCAAGGGAGATATTTGAGGAGATTGATGAATTGCTTATGCCTTTTGGCTACCAATTAAAAACTATTAGCCTTCAAAAATATATCAAACTCAAAAAGAAATACATTGGTGAGGACACAAATGTCACTACCAAAGAAAGCGAGGGTGAGGGATGAATATTATAGGAATAATTATAGGTGTTATTGTTCTCGGTTTGTTTGTAACAGTCATCGTTGACATTATCGGAAAGTGAGGATAGGAAAATGATAAATAGAGAAAATTGGATATTCAAAAACTGCCCTTTTCAAATGCTTGATGCTTGCTTCAAGAAGTTATTTCCCAATGTGAAATACGAAGCATATTTTCAGCCTGATTTGAAAGACGATGAGGGTAACGAAGTTTACGGACTTACCACATTTACCGCAGACGGAGAGATAGAAATTCTTATAGGCTTACAGTTGAGCATAAACAATACAGTTGAAAGCTTTGCTCACGAACTTGCACACGCAGGAGTTGGTGCAGAACACGAACACGATAATGTTTGGGCAAAGGCATTTGACGATTTATTCAACGAGTATAATCTACTTGGCGAGGAAATATGGGGTAGTCACTTAAATCTTCCGAGTGGTGCAGATTATCAAGAAGCATTAAAGGAAAGCGAGGACACGGAATGATAGGTTGTATGTGTGGGGATTGCAAGTACCCCGAAAATATCAATTCTGTAATTACTATCTGCAAGAACGAAAACAGTCTTAACTACGGCAAAATCATCAATCTTGCTTGGGATGATTGCGATGATGGCGAGGTGGATATGGGAGAAAGCGAGGACACGGAATGAGCAGGTATATTGATGAGATTTCGGCAAGAGAAAACTTTCAAGATGTTTTGGCGTATATGGGGAGCGAGGTCAAGCGAATATTGAAAAAAGTTCCCACCGCAGATGTGGTTGCCGTTGTCCGTTGCCGAGATTGTAAGTATAAAATAACAGCGAACTTTAACGGAGAAATTCTTATAGGGTGTAGTAATCCAAGTGGGCTTGTGGATATATGCGCCGACGGATTTTGCAGTTACGGTGAAAGGAGAGAGGAATGAAAGATAGGTTGATAGAGTTGATTGAAAAGGCAAACGATACAGTTCTTGGCTTTTTCATTGATGGAGATATTAGCATCCTTGCCGACCACCTTCTTGCCGAGGGCGTTATTGTACCGCCTTGCAAGGTGGGGGATACGGTTTATCGGATTTGGAGCGTTGGAAAGCACGGAAAATCAATCGCAAACTTTGTCGTAACAAATGTTTCACAATGCGCACTGAATACTTGGATTGTTAGATACCAAAAGCCGTCAAAAACCTTGACAAGTTATCCGACAATATACCAATGCAATTTTGATGACTTCGGCAAAACCGTCTTTCTCACCCGAGAGGAAGCGGAGGATGCACTTCGGGGGACAAATGAGCAAAAGTGTTGAAAATTACATAGAAAAACTATTGAAAAGTGCGATGTTTTTAGAAAAAAAGAGTAAAACTTATGTAAAGGAGCAAAAATGGAACATAACGAATTGAAGCCGTCAAAGCCATTCCCCAATGGTACATCATACGAAATATTCCTTGATAACTTTTGCTACCGATGCAAAAAGCACAAGGTAGATGAACAGGGATTTTGTGCTTATGTAGAAGAGGGCGGTTGCCCCATTGAAAACGCTATGGAAGACGCAAGGTTTGGCAATCCGTTCCCAAGTGATGACATTGTGCAAGTGGAAAACGAGGTCGCAATATTAGTTTGGCACGCTTGCTCAAAATTTGAAACGGATGATACAGACCTTATGAAAGAATACAACAAAATGATGGGGAGAGCAAACGATGGAACTTAACAGAAAACAGATTATAAAGCAAATGCAAGATTGGTGCGACAATATGTGTGAAAATGCTTGTCTAAAAGGCGAGAGTCTAAACGGAAAGATTCACACTTGCGACATTTGCTTTCCAAACACCGTTAAAAATGCCCTCTCCCTCATCAAGGAACTCACCGAGGAGAATGAGAGGTTGAGAAATTCGTCTATTGACTATCGCAACATTCCCGAAATCAAGGCAAAGGAAAGAGCCGACACCGTTTGGAAGATGCACTCCGAGATAGAAGCACGATGTATCAAGGGTGGTATCTATCCTGCGTTTGTAAAAAGCACGATAGACCAAATCGCAAAAGAGATGATAGGAGAGAAAAATGATTAAAGTAACTAACATAGACGTAATGAATTTTGATAATGCCATCAGAGGTATGAGGAATCCTCTTAACTCTTGGGATAAGAGTGACAGCAAGTGGGATGGCTTCGGTGAGCCATATGGTTTTACCGTTGGCGAGAACGATCTCGCACTCGCTATGAAACTTGCTAACGCAGGTAGCGATGACAGAAAGTTTATGAGACAGATAATCGTCTCGATGGATATCCTCGCACCTCTCTATTGGTGGAAGGAGTTCGATACCTACAAGGTCGGCACCGTTGCTAACTCCTGTTCCACTATGCATAAGATTCACGATAAGGAATTCACTCTGGCGGACTTCTCTTGGGAACGCTTAGACGAGCCGGGACTTCAGCTCTTGGAGGCTATTATAGACTTTCTCAATTTTAACCGTGACCTATTCGTTACAACCAAGGAAAAGAAGTATTGGCACAATATGATTCAGATTCTGCCGACTTCATACAATCAGCTCCGTACTGTCACATTCAACTATGAGGTGCTTCGCAATATGTACCACGCAAGGAAGCACCACAAGCTATCGGAATGGCAAGAACTTTGCAAGGTGATCGAGACTCTGCCCTACAGTCAGCTTATCACAGGAGATGTGAGCAATGAGTGAGGAAGAAAAGAAGGAACTGCTTAAAAGGTTCTCCGGTAAGCTCATAAGGTATTATTCAGCACTCGGCGGCACCGTCAAGAGCAGTCTTGTAGTATATCACATTGAGCAGATTCTATTAAATACGTTAAAAGAATTAGAAAAGGATAACAACTATGAGTATTAAGAAAAAGAAGACAAATCTTTTAGTCGCGGAAATAAAGGTAATCGCATTCTCTGTCAAAAATAGGTACTGCAGAAAAGTATTGCTCGAGGCGGCTGAGAGACTTGAGGATACAGATAAGATAGCGACGTTCTTTCGCAACAAGATTATAGAGATAATGGAGGGCGAAAATGAGGAGACAGAGTAAGTATTACAACATCAAAACCAAAGCACTTGACGGCACCATCTTTGACAGCCACAAGGAAGCAAGAAGGTGGGACGAGCTTACCCTTCTCCAGAAGGCAGGTAAGATATCCAACCTTCAGAGGCAAGTAGCATATGAATTGATTCCGGCATAGTATGAGACCTACGAAAGATACGGTAAAGACGGCAAGAGGCTCAAGGATGGCTGCCGGCTCATTGAACGAGCTGCCGTATATACTGCAGATTTCGTCTACAACGATGAGAACGGCATTCAGGTGGTTGAAGATACCAAGAGTCAAGGAACAAAGACTGAGGCATATATTCTCCGCCGCAAACTTATGTATTATCGCTACAATATAAAAATCAAGGAGGTATAAAGATGAGTAATTACTGCGAGTCTTGTACAAATGCAAGCACACCTATATGTGAACACTGCACCTACATAGAAACATCTAAGGCAATACTTACACCAAGTCAATACTGTGGATACGATCTCGAAAATGCAAATGACGTATGCATCAAGGACCTTGCCGCACTAATCGAGAACAGAATCAAAAATAATTACCCTATTCAGCTACGCTACGTTATGAAATATAACAAGTTATTGGAGGAGCGCAACAGTGGGAAGAAGAAGGATATACATGCATCATAGTGTACCGGGAACGGTAGTTTCCATAGTTCAGACTATGATTCAGGACTACCCTCGTCGCAAAAAGTTTGTAGAGTGTTCACTTTCCGATGATACAGAGGCTAAAGGAGAATGCTTAAGGATCAATAGAGCTATCGATGATATAATTAATTCGTATGAGCCTACGCTCAGCAAAATCATTGTATTAGACATTATAAACTGCAGAGGATATGATCGTTCCGAGGCGGCTCTTATAGCCTCAAAGAATCTCTACTACAACTTAAAACACAAACTCATTGAAGAAATAGCACAAAGATTTAATCTCATATAAAAAAAGACCGTCTGCTTTTACTGCAGGCGGTCTTTGCTTATTCGAACCCGAACTTGTGACACATCTTATGCCAATGTTCCTCAAGCTCGTCGTGCTTCTCGTAATGATGATAATGTTCTTTAGTCATCAAATAATTTCTAAGAAATTTAGCGTGTGTGTACTCATCTAACGCAACTTTTCGTAAGCCGCGGGCAAGATAATCCTTCCCTTCCTCTGCAGCTTCATCAGACTCTCTAAGATACTCACAGGCATCATCAATTTCTTCCTCGAGATGCTTAAATGCTAACTCATAGAATTCGTTCATATAACCTCCTTATGAATTGTGTATGTAGTTAACAAGAATGTCTATATCTTCACCATATACTACGATATCACCTAATTTGAAATTTGCGATGTCAAGATCTATTTTATAGCCTGTGCTCGGCATAGTCTTTTTGAATTCATTAGCAAGCTTGTCAAGATCAAAATGTCCGTTTGTATCAACAACTCCAAGGGCAGATATTCCTGTCGCTGCTTCAAGCATATTGTCTACATTATAATCCAGCCAAAGATTAATGCCGGTTATAATAAGACCTCGCTTAATTGAATTTGGTGATATTTGCATTCTTGCAACAATCTCATTATTGACGTAACTTTTTACGCCGTTTCTTATCTGTTCTTTTGTTACCATAATTTAACCTCTTAATAGTAGATTATTAAAGCCGGCAAAGGTTTTTAATTCCTCTGCCGGCTCGCGTAGTGATTAGCCTGCGGCAGTACCGGTGTCAGTTGTAGGTGCCACCCAGTTGTTGTACCTTACCATAGGCTCAGGACAAATGTTGGCGATAGGAATCACCGTCTTAGTAAGTCCTGAAAGCGCTGCAACGGAGTTCTGCAGACAAGAGATATTAGCGGTGATCTGAGCGTTAACTACAGCCTGCGACGCAATCTGCGCTTCAATGCCACGGAATCTACCGTCAACGTACTTGTAAAGCTCAAGATCATCACTCTTAGATGCATCTCTGCCTCTAAGGTACGCAATCTCCATGTCCTTGTTAGCTATCTCGTTCTGCATACCAAGCTCATAATGGTTAACCCCATAACCGTTATTACAGCCGCCGCCAAAGAGACCGCCAAGCCAACCGTTGTTAAGAGCGCCAAGCGCAGTGCCTGCTATACCAAGTCCAAGACCTGCACCTGCAACACCCTTACTCGCAAAATTCATATCCATACAAAAAACCTCCTTTCATGGAATTTATATCAAGCAGTTTTATCTTCCTACTTGTAATCCCATTATAAAGGAGGTTTGGACATTCGTCCTATCAAGTTATTAGCATTTATGCGTTGGTTTTATAGCGTGAGTATATCCCATTTCTACCGCTATTCTCTCAACCTTATCTACTACTATACTTTTGGTATTATAATACCTACGATTAGGTATATTAAGATTAGTCATTATAGCGTAATCGTAATACTTATTTTTGTTTAATTCATCAAATATAGCTCTCTGATCCTCCGTGAAGTTGGCTCTCGCAATCACCTGATCCAACTCGGATTTCGTCAGTGCAGATATGTTTATCTTCGACATTCTTTTCCCTTTCAGCATTAAAAGCTATTGCCTGTTGCATCAAGGAGATCTGTTCGTTCATATAATTTACCGAATGAATAACAATGTTTTCATAGCCGCATTTATAGCCGCTAAAGCAGTTGTAAAGCACCGATCCGGACTTCACACATACTAACGCAAAGTCTGCCCACGTAGGCTCTTCCATATTGTTAAATACAATGTAGCTCATTCCAATAACAATAAGCAAGCTTGTGACAAACTTTATAGCGTATTTTACTCCCATAATAAGTGTCGGTGAGAGAAGCAAAGGCGAGTGACGGATATTTGACGATCCGTGTCTCGTAATTTGCTCCGGGGATAACTTTAAAGGCTTGACCGCATTTGCGCTCATCAGTGCCTTTTTTTGAACGGTAGATAGACCGTCAATCTCAAGGATCTCTGCATCCTCAAGTCGAGAGTATTTCCCTATATACTCATCATAGTCAATCCCTGCCAAAACAAGGTATCGTGTTTTCGCATTTTTTAGCTCTGTAGCAATGTATTCTTTGCAAAAATCTCCAAGAATACAAAATATTTTGTTAGTTACAATCGTTTGATGAGTAGTGTCAAACTTTGTAATTGTGTCTATATAAGATTGTGTCTGTTTGCCCGCTTTCGCGCCGCTATCAGAACAACAGATATATGCCGCATACGAACAAAAGAACAGCAGGAAGAATTCCGTACTCAATTCTTTTATACTGTCCACAGATATTGATATATCCGTTGTAACAGCAATAATCGTAATAAGCATTAAGAACAACGATACAAAAATACCACCATATCCTACAAGACTTTTTCTTGCAAGATTTTTGATATCTCTTTCTACGTCAAACGCCTTTTGCAATCGGGACGTAGAACTTTTATTTTCACTTGGGATCTCTATACGATTCATATATTATTCCTCTCTTGCTTTTATTGCGTCTCCTACCTTAAATAGCACTGAGCCTATTGTATTAGATATAACACCCACAAATGCAACCACAATCATCTGATCAATAATGTTGTTTAACAGTGTTAAAAGCACAAACACGATTAACCATACTATGGGAATTGATGGAGACTCTATAAACTTCTTAATATAATTGATACACGGCATACAACATAAGCACGCCAGCAACAGTACCATACCTGATACTGTTGCCTTTGCGCTATGCTCTATCCATACCGGGAACTGTGTTAATGTTGCAATCAATGGCGGTAAAATATCAATAATTAAGCCTGTGCCCTTTAATACTTTTACCTTCGCGCCATTACTCATTGCTTACACCTTCTTCTTTGCTATGCAAGATCGTGGATGCTTCTGCAACAATCTTTGCGTTTTCGGTTCTTTGAATAGATACGTAATCCTTAATGCCCTTTGGCAAAGCATTGTTATTTATGTATACTGCTGCAAGCACTTCCATTACTTCTGAATTTTGCTGAATCACTTTTTCCATAAGATTGGTCATAACGCCTATTACCTTTTCTACCTTCTCAAAGGAATCGACGTTAGCCTCTGCAATATTTTTAATCTCGGAGGCTACCCCTTCAATCTGCTTTGCCGCCTCAATTCCTGACTGCTTAATTTCATTATAGCCATCAATCATTTCATTAAGACCTTTTACAATAGCAGTCTGCTTTTCATCGGAAACGTTAGCCTTTGACAATACGCTTGCTACGTGATCTACAATCTTCTTTGAAGATGAACCTAAATCCTTGCGAAGAATCAAGCTGATAACCAAAAGAATAGAGCTACCACTAATGGTAAATACATCTGTTTTATTATCAGTAAATGCTTCGTAAAGTCTTGTAAAAATGGTATGTTCCTCTGCCGCCTCTCCGGTGGTTTCCAAGGATGCCAAAGCATCCTCAGTCACATCGGTTTCTACTTCCTCAGCAAATGCTAAGGTTGATCCTACAAAAGTAAAAGCTAAAATAAAAATAAGCAAAGCGTAAATAATTCTTTTCATTTTGTAACTCCTATACTATTTTATAACCTTTTTTGTATTTTTCTACTTCTTCCGAAAGTGTTTTAATTCTACTAAAAGCAATTTCGTAGGAGCTTTCAAGCTTTTCAACCAGACCGAAAAGCTTTTCGAGCTTTTCGGCATAGTTTACAAGTGCCATTACACTAATAGCACCGTCATCAGTTTTAGTGACTCGTATGCCGTCACACTTCCATACCTGCTGTCTTGTGCTTACTGTAAACGACACATTTTGACCTACAAGATCATCTACGTCAATCTCACAGCCCCCTTTTGCATTAAGGCACATTTTACGCACCCATTTGTCTGTTGAAATTGATAGTATGCTGTTTGCAGGAGCATTCGCAAAAGTAAGTTTTAAAACGTTGGTTTTTATTGTTTCAAAATCAAATCGAGCTATTCCCCATCCTGTTATCAAAAGTATAAAAATCATTTTGTT
>JAZOUM010000091.1:0-3511 GCA_045658205.1 Eubacteriales bacterium
CAAACGGACGTGTAAAGCCTATTCCCGCGCTTATACTTGGAATTTGCGGAACAGTTTTTGGAGCTTCCGCTCTCTATATGTCAGTTGCTACAATTATGATGGTGCTTGAAATGGTGTCTATGATCGTATAATCTTTTTTACATAGTTTAATCAAATTGGTCAGCGCTCCTGTCGGAGTTGTTGACCAATTTTTATTTTTGTACTGAACGGGGGCAAGCTTTTATATAATAATCTTGCAAAGATACGCATTATATGGTATAATCAAAATATCAATATTGTCTGATATCAGACGAATAGAAAATATTAACAAGTAAAGGAGAATGTATATGCTTGAAATTAAAAATCTGACAAAAGTATATCGTTCCAAAACCGGCGAATCAGTTCGCGCGCTTGACGACGTAAGCGTCTCCTTTCCCGAGTCGGGAATGGTCTTTATCCTCGGTAAATCGGGAAGCGGTAAGTCCACGTTGCTAAACGTCATTGGCGGTCTTGACGGCTATGATAAAGGAGAATTTATTATTAAGGGGAAGTCGTCAAAGAGCTTTAGCGGCTCGGATTTTGACGCATACAGAAATACGTTTATAGGCTTTATCTTTCAGGAGTACAACATTCTTGACGACTTTACCGTTGGCGCAAATATAGCCCTGGCTCTTGTGCTTCAGGGCAAGAAGGCAACGTCTGAGAGCATAAATGATATTCTTGCGCAGGTCGACCTTGTTAACTACGCAAAGCGTAAGCCCAATGAGCTTTCGGGCGGTCAGAAGCAGAGAGTTGCCATAGCTCGCGCGCTCGTTAAAGAGCCGCAGATAATTATGGCAGACGAGCCCACAGGCGCGCTTGACTCAAACACGGGTAAGCAGATATTTGACACGCTCAAGCAGCTCTCGAAGGAAAAGCTTGTGCTTATAGTATCGCACGACCGTGATTTTGCGGAGAAATACGCCGACAGAATAATCGAGCTTTCCGATGGAAAAATTATTTCCCACGTCACAAAGCACGAGCACGAGAGCGAGAAGCTCAGCGAAGGCGTTGATAAGATAAGCAATCAGATTTTGCGTATCAAGGGCGGATACAAGCTCACGGAAGCTGACCTCAAAATGATAAACGAGTACCTGTCAAGGAGTGATGACGACGTTATTCTTTCAAGCGACGGCCGTATAAACAGCGAGCTTCGCTCGGTAGCGGGAATCAGCGAGCAGGGAAATATGTCCGTATTTGAGGGCACGGATATTGAACGTGACGTAAAGCTTAAAACCTACGAGAAGAAGGATAGTAAGTTCATTCGCTCGCGCCTTCCTCTTAAAAACGCGCTCCGTATGGGCTCAAGCGGCTTAAAGCACAAGAAGTTCCGTCTTGTAATGACGATATTCCTCTCGCTTATAGCTTTCGTGATGTTCGGATTTGCTGATACTATGGCGGCGTACAATAAGTTCACCGCAACAACGGAATCCCTTATTGATTCCAACGTAAGGAATGCCTCCATAACTCTCGGTGTCAGACATACCTACACGTACGGCGATGAAGAAAGCCATACCTATTATAGCACCGCCCAGATGAACGACAACGACATCAAGTGGCTCAAAGACCAGACAGGTCTTAATTTCGTGCCTGTTTATACCGGAATTTCGTACGATTCCTACTACGGCGGCTTCTCGGTCAACTCACATATGCAGAACTTCACCTCTAACATAATTTATACGGGCAGAATTCACGGTCTGGTTGACCTCAGCGTCGAAGAGGTGGAAAGCGCGGGCTTTACCGTCACGGGTCGCTTGCCCGAAAATCAGGGCGAGATTGCTATTACCGAGCTTATGTACCGTCAGTTCAACGAATACGGCTTTGTTAATACCGAAAAGGAAGAGAGCATAAAGGCGGGAAGTGTCACGATGGAGATAGGAACTGACAACTCCATTATCGGCAAGCACATAAGCTTTTCGGGTGTTAACGGAATGTATTTAGGCGAGAAGGAGCTGTCCTACGAAATAGTCGGTATTGTTGGCACTCAGTTTGATTACGACAGATACGCCTCGTTCCTTCCCAAGGACGAGGACGACATGATTAACCAGGGCGGAAATGCTATAGGAGACATGGTTCTCCAGATGGAGATATATAGCGAGCTTGGATACGGCTTCCACGGACTTGGCTTTATGAGCAGAGAGGATATTGACACCATTGCAAGCTCAATGAATTCTATGCACGAGCAGCTCGCAACATATATGAACGCATGGAACTCGGATATGCGTTTTGTGATAGTTATACCCTCAACTGATTCCGACAAGGAGGAGGGAAATAACCTCTCGTATTCTCAGGTTGCAGACAGCTCGGTGCTTGAGAAGCTTGATATAACCTGGCTTGACGGCGTATCCCGCGACAAGCTTGCGGCAAACGAGATAGTTCTTCCTTCTTATTTCCTCAACAATTTGACACGTGAGGAAGCGGTAATTACCCTTGATGCGCCGAAAATAGCCAATGAGGCGGCAAGACTCTACGGCGAAGAAAACTGGGCAGCGACAAAGACCTCCGATAACTATTTCAACAGACTTATGGAAGCGGCGGCTCGTCAGTATATTTCTGAAATCGTTTGGGATGATGAAATGCTTTGGAACGTATCCGAATTTGCGCAGATGTACAACGGACAACAGATAAACAACGCAGATGAAGCCAAGGAATTCTGGATACGCTTCTGGTTTGAGGAATACAGAGAAGAGCCTCCCGTTTTCATGAACGACGGTAGCTTTAAGTATAGAAGCGAGTTTGACAGAGCTGTCAGAGAGGATATACTTCCTTTCATAGCGGATATGTACGGTATGAAGAATATAGAGGATATCTCGGTTGACAACCTCTGGAGCTTTTACGAGATACTTTACAACACAGGCGAGGAAAATCCCGAGTACACCATATGGAAGCATCAGGTTCAGGACATGCTGCGTATGGTATACGCCGGCGCAGACTATGAGAACGGCAGACTCTGGGAAAATGAGGAATTTGTCCGCTTGATGCTTGACCATAAGGACTTCGGCGTGACAGAGCAGAACTGGAACGACTTTACGGATGACGATAAAATGTTCAGAGCCCGTGATTTCTATCTGTATTGGTATCTGTATAATACGGATTACGGATATAACGAAAACAAATTCGGTGAGCATAGCGGCTCAGATTTAGAGAAGATGGCGCAGGAGTCGTTTATGAATCTCTGTGGTACGTCGATAGAGGAAATGCTCCAGAGCATCACGTTCAAGACAGAGGAATACAATTTTGAATTCCAGACCACCTCTGATATAAAGACCTACGACTTTAAGATCGTCGGTACTTACGACGTGCAGAAGGCATATCATACCGAAATGGTAATCAGCGATACGCTTATGGCTGACTATATCACGTGGCGCGATGAAATATACGAAGAAAATAAGGGCGATAATATGTACCGTGAGGACATAGCAGAGCATGAGGACGGTATCTGGGCGTATGCACTAGCTCCTATGGGCAGAGACCGCGACGTAATACGAAAGCT
>JAZOUM010000092.1:0-16630 GCA_045658205.1 Eubacteriales bacterium
CATTTGTCTCTCGTCAAGGAAGAGCTTAAGATAAAGCCTATCGAAACGAGCGTAGGAATTCCAGTCTATCTTGGTGATATCGTCACCCGGCATATAATCTCGGTAATCAGCAAACTCACAGGAAGAACCGAACGAGCCGTATTTGCTCTGCTTGTTGCCGCCAAACATACCGGCAACGTTGTTCTTCAAGAGTGTCTCAAGCACGTCAAGCCTTGAGAGGAACTCTTCGTTGATTACATACTTTTTCATTTAGGGCTTTTTAGTTTCCTTTACAAGCATTTCGATAACGTCGTCAACACCGAGCTTTTCATTAATAGCGGCGTAGTTGACCTTGATTCTGTGTCTGAGTACAGGTGCCGCAAGAGCATCAATATCAGCGTATGAAACGTTGAAGTTGCCATGCATAAGAGCGCGAACCTTTGCAGCGGTAATAAGCGCCTGAGCAGCTCTCGGAGACGCGCCGTACTTTATATACTTGGTAGCGGTAGCGGATGTACCCACGATCTCGGGATGAGTACCGCTTACGAGAGATACGGCATACTCAAGCACGTCGTCGATAACGGGAACGGAGGACGCGAGCTTACGCATAGCGAGAATAGTTTCGCCGTCAATTACAGCCTCTGCAGTCTCCTCCATAGTAGCCTGAGTCATATTAACGATATCCTTAAGCTCCGCGATGCCGGGGAACTTCATAATAAGCTTGAACATAAAGCGGTCCATCTGCGCCTCGGGGAGAGGATATGTACCGTCCTGCTCGATGGGGTTCTCGGTAGCCATTACGAAGAAGGGCTCCGCGATAGTATGAGTGTCCGTGCCTACGGTAACCTTGTGCTCCTGCATTACCTCAAGCATAGCTGACTGAGTCTTTGGGGTAGCACGGTTGATCTCGTCGGCAAGAACGAGATTCGCAAAGATAGGACCCTTGCGGAACTCGGTACGCATAAGTCCGTCCTTATCCTTTTGGATAACGTTGGTACCGGTTACGTCGGATGGCATAAGGTCGGGGGTGAACTGAATTCTTGAGAAGGGGAGACTGAGAGTACGGCTGAGAGAACGTACAAGACGAGTCTTACCTACGCCGGGAACACCCTCGAGAAGAACGTTACGACCCGCGATTATAGAGATGATTATGTTTTCTATGACGTCCTCGTTACCTACCACGTCCTTGGCAAGCTCTGCCTTGATATTAGCCACCGCAGAGCTAAAGCTCATTGCATTTTCAATATTTTCCATTGATTTATCCTCACTTTGTATTTTTTCATTAGTCAGAGCCGCCGAAGAGCTTGTTGAAATACTCCTGCGCGGCATCGGAAATATCCTCCGACGTCTTACCGTCGGTTATCTGCTCGTTCGCCTTAGCGAAATACTCGTTGATTATCTCGCCGTACGGACGGTAGGTGTTTGTATAAGGGTCAAATACGAGATCGTTGCTTCCGTATATAACGTCACCCGTGCCAAGACCTCCGGATCCCATATTGACGTCCGGCTCCTCAACCTCGGAGTCATCGGTCATATCATCGTTTTTATGCTCTCCGTCAAGCTCTATATCAGCCTCCGGATCGGCGGCGGTTAGATCGCTCTCGGTTATACCGAAGAGATTGCACAATCTGTTAATTACCAAATTCATGGTGGTTCTGTTCACGCTTTGAACCAAGAGCGCGCTTGACAAAGCCGCGCCCATAGACTTGAACTCCTTGTCCGCATCCTCATGATCCTCCTTAACCGAAGCTATAAGCGTCTTGAAAAGAAGGTATACGCTGTCATCGCTTCTGACACCGGATGACTGGAGATACGCGTTCATCTCATCCGCTGTAAAGGATGCGTCCTCGGCGGTAGAGTCTGCGATGGCGTCGCCGACGGTCTCAAGCGCCTTCTTTGCCTTGGATGCCGAAAGCTCCTTAAGCTCCTTACCAAGAGCCGCTAACTGTTCGTTGGAGCTACCAGAAAGCTTGTCTCCGATGCTCTCGGCGGAATTTGCCATTCTAAGAGCGGAGTTGATATTTATTACGGTTTTGATCGCCTCGGACTTCATTTGTGAAAGAAGATCGGATCCCTCAACGAATGATAAAAGAGATCTGAGCTCCGAGATAGTTGTAGCCTTAAGACCGTCCGCTACGTACGAGTTCTCTACTGTAGTGATAAGCTCGTTTATCGCCGTGATGATCCATTGCTTGTCAAATTCATCTATCGGCGCCTCGCCAGCCTCTGCCTTAGCAGGAATGACGAGCGCTCCGGCAAAGCTCGCGACCGAGATTGTAAAGGCGAGTATTCCGGCAACGAGTTGCTTTGACTTAAGAGCCTTTTTGGGCTTATCTGCAAGACGCATATCCGCGTCCTCTCGTTGCAATTGAGCAAATCCGCCCTCTACGTCCTTGAACTCAAGCATCGTGCTGACCTTTTCGTCCAGCGAGTAAAGAGAATCAAGTCGTTTTGCCAATCGCTTATCCGACGGCATGAATATGAAGTAAAGTATCGCCGATACCACAGCGGCGCCGCCGGCGCATACGGCATAGTAATATGGAGGTAGACTCGATCCCGTCAATTTAAAGACGAGAAGAAGTGCCGCGAGCGAAGCAAGACCCACGCCAAGCCCCCACAGGATCGACGCGAACACGCTCTGAAGCCTTACCCTCCGTTTAAATTTTAAAAAGCTTTTACTCATTTATACCTCGCAAATTATCGTGTGCGTAAATAAAAATATATACCCCATTATACCAAAAACGACAATTAATGTCAATAGAATTGCATTGGTTTGGCATAATGGGATATGTTTTTATGCATTTTGCATTAAAATATATTTAAAAAATCACATTTAACAAATAAAAATTAGACATTCTAACAAAGAACGTACGCTATTGCGCTTTTCCAAACTCCGCATTTAGTACGGAACGCAGGTTCAAGGCGGCGTTATCGGCGCTCTCATACCCACCGTCAACGAGAATAACAGCGCCGTATATCATCGATAGAACCTTAAAAACGAGCGGCTCAACATCCGATATACCTTGTGAGGCGGCATAGCGTTTTATCGCAGAAGCTATGGGCGCGTCAAAATCTCTGAGCGCGTTGCCCTGCATAGACGTAAGAGAGGTAAACGCCATTATCACGGTACGGAAATTGCCGTTAGCTATCCAAAATCGTAATCCGGCAACAGAAAGCTCGATGATCAATTCTCTTTCATTATCCGAAAAGATCCGGCATATTTGTTGGGAAAGCAGAGTCCATCCCTCAACCACAAAGCGTATGACCTCTGCGATAAGCTCGTCCTTATCCTTAAAATGCCTGTACGGAGCGGCGCACGAAACTCCCGCATCTTGAGCTACGCGCCTGAGTGAAAAGTCGCTGACGCCGTGCGTCTCAAGCTCCTTAAGTCCAGAGAAAAGCAGTCTTGAACGGACGTTATCCTGAGTAAAGTTATCTTCCATAATATAAACAGCCTCGCAAGTTAACAGTATTAACATACTAATATTACCACGTATTTTGCTTTATTTCAAGGGGTTTCGACGAAAAGACTTGACATTTTTCGAAAAAAGTGTATAATAGAAGCAAACTGTATGTTAACAATGTTAACTTATCCGTGGAGGTTGTATGATCAACAAGAAAATGTACGCGCTCGGCTCGGCTCGCTCGGAGATCCGAGAGCTGTTCGAATACGGCAGACAAAGAAAGGCTCTGATCGGAGATAATAACGTCTTCGACTTTTCGCTCGGCAATCCGAGTGTTCCCTGTCCCACAGAGGTGAACGAAGCACTCATCTCCTTGATAAAAAACGAGGATCCCATACGTCTGCACGGATACACCTCAGCGCCCGGTGACGACGAGGCGCGCTATGCTATCGCCCGTTATATAAGCGAAGCAAACGGCTTTACCGTTTCTAAAAACGATCTATACCTCACGGTCGGCGCCGCCGCCGCTCTTACCTCTACCCTCACAGCAGTAGTCTGCCCCGGAGAAGAGGTAATATTGCTCGCTCCGTACTTCCCGGAATACAAGGTGTTTGTGGAAAATTGCGGAGGAATTGTAAGAGAGGTAAAGTGCGATCAGGAAACATTTAGTCCAAACCCCTGTGAGATAGAAAAGGCGATAAATGAAAAAACCGCCGCGATAATAGTAAATTCTCCCAATAATCCGACCGGAGCCGTATACTCCGAGGATTGCATAAAGGAGATCTCGGAGGTACTGAAAAGAAAATCCAACGAGCTTGGAAAGCAAATATATTTGATAGCTGACGAGCCTTACCGCGAGCTTGTATATGACGGCGCGACAGTCCCCTTTATACCTAAGTATTACGACGACACGGTAGTCTGTTATTCCTTCAGTAAATCGCTCTCTCTACCCGGTGAGAGAATAGGCTATTGTCTTGTAAATCCAAACGCAAATAGCTCTGAAGAAGTATACGCGGCAATCTGCGGAGCCGGACGCGCTCTCGGTTACGTATGCGCTCCTTCACTTTTACAAAAGGTCATGCCACGTTGCTTGGGGAAAACCTCAGATATCGAAGTTTATGCGCGTAATCGCAAACTTTTATTGACAAAATTAACCGAATACGGCTTTGAGACTATAAAACCAGAGGGCGCATTCTATTTGTTTGTCAAGTCTCCGCTAAATAGCGCAAAGGCGTTTTCGGAAGCTGCAAAAAGACACGAAATACTACTGGTGGCGAGCGACAGCTTTGGCTGCGAGGGATATGTGAGAATATCCTATTGCGTAAAGACTGAGATGATAGAAAGATCGCTCCCCGCATTCAAAAATCTTGCAAAGGAATTAGGTCTTTATGAAGAATAATACAAAGGACAAGCTGACACGAGCGCGAGAAAAAATAAATGAGATAGACCAAAAGATAGCCGAGCTTTTCGAGCAGAGAATGGCGGCGGCAGAGCTTGTAGCGGATCATAAGCGAGAGCATGGGCTCGACGTATTAGATCCCATACGAGAGGCTGAGGTTTTAAAGAAAAATTCCGAGCTTATAACCAATCCCATATATAAAGAATACTACGTCAACTTTCAGAAGAACGTAATGTCGATCTCTCGATCCTATCAGACTCGTCTGCTGGAGGGTATGACTGTAGCATATTCGGGGGTTGAGGGCGCATACGCGCACTTAGCCGCTACAAAGCTCTTCCCCACCGCAAAAAAGAAGGGTTACGGCAGCTTTGACGAAGCATATCGCGCAGTAGAAAACGGTGAATGTGACGTTGCCGTTTTACCCATCGAAAACAGCTATAACGGAGACGTCGGTCAGGTTGCCGATCTTATGTTCTCGGGTTCGCTTTTCGTAAATAACGTTACGGAGCTGGCTATTTCACACGACCTGCTTGCGCCGAGGGGCGCGCATCTTGAGGACATACGCACCGTTATCAGTCATCCTCAAGCGCTTGGTCAATGCCACGATTATATCGTAAAGCATGGACTTAGCGAGGAGGAGTTTGCCAATACGGCTCTTGCCGCAAGACGAGTATCCGAGCTTATGGATAATACTGTAGCGGCTATAGCCAGTAAGGAGGCGGCAGAGATATTCGGCCTTGAGGTTCTCGATACAAATATCAACGGCGGCAGAACGAATACGACGAGGTTTGCCGTTTTCTCAAGAACGCGCAATAGCATTTCACAAAACGATAAGAGAGCGCACACGATAATCCTCTTCACCGTAAAAAACGAAGCCGGAGCGCTTGCCAAGGCGATAGATATCATAGCTAAATACGGCTTCAATATGGGAGCTTTACGTTCAAGACCTATGAAGGAGCTTTTGTGGCAATATTATTTTTACGTTGAGGCTGAAGGAAATCTTGAATCGGAAAACGGCAAAAAAATGATGGAGGAGCTTAAGAGCTACTGCGACAGATTAAAATCTGTTGGCGGATACATAGTATAGTATCCTGATCGGTAGCTAAGCTAAAAATATGAGAATACTTAACATGGAGCTTGGCAAGGACTCTTATCCGATAGTAATCGGACAAGATCTTTTAAAAGGAGCAGACGAATTCTTCAATCTAAATAGAAACGTATTTATCGTTACCGATGACGGAGTGCCGAATAAGTATGCGCAAACGATAGCGAATTTATGCAAAAAGTCCTTTATTATGACCGTAAAATCAGGTGAAGGATCAAAGAGTATAGCTACGCTTGAGCAATTACTTTTGACTATGTCCGAGCTTGAGCTTGGCAGAGACGACTGTGTAGTTGCCGTTGGCGGCGGTGTGGTCGGTGATCTTTCGGGATTTGCGGCTTCGATATATATGAGGGGCATAGATTTTTACAACGTACCGACAACCCTACTCTCACAGGTCGACTCGTCTATCGGGGGCAAAACGGCGGTAAATCTCGGTAAAGTTAAAAACTCCGTAGGCTCATTCAAACAGCCGAAGGCGGTTATCGTTGATACCGACACCTTGTTGACTTTATCAAAAAGACATCTCAACGCGGGTATGTGCGAAGCTGTAAAGATGGCTGCCACGTCAAACGAGGAGTTGTTTAAGCTTTTTGAAGCCTCGACGAAAGAGGAGTTATATAATAATATAGAAGAAATAATAACCGAAGCCTTGAAGATCAAGAAGCAGGTGGTACAGATCGACGAAAAGGAAACCGGACTTAGAAAAATACTGAATTTCGGTCACACCTACGGCCATGCCATTGAATCAAACGAGGGCCTTTTGGGGCTGTATCACGGCGAATGCGTAGCACTCGGAATGCTCCCGGTATCATCAAACGAGGTAAGAGAGCGTCTTATAAAGGTCTTGAAAAAATTAGATCTGCCTACCGTCTATAGTGGCGATAAGGAAAGCGCGCTCAAATATATAAGCCACGACAAAAAGAAAAGCGCCAGTGGTATATCTGTCGTATTTTGTGAGCGCATAGGAACGCATACGATGAAGAATATTTCCATCGAAGATTTCAACAAAATCATACTTAATCAGTAATTTACAAATATAAGTTTACATATCGAGGTGTTATATTAGATTATGAGAAACACATTCGGAAACAATATATCAGTTACTCTTTTCGGAGAAAGTCACGGCATAGCTATCGGAGCTGTGCTTGACGGACTTGGAGCCGGTATCAAAGTCGATCTCGATTTCATTAACAAAAAGCTTGAGGCAAGAAAGCCCCGAGGTCAGATATCAACAAAAAGACACGAGCCTGACAATATCAGTATCGTAAGCGGTATTGTAAACGGCGTCACAACGGGAACTCCGATAACTGTAATTATAGAAAATAGGGACACAAGCAGTAGGGACTATTCTATTTTCAAGGATACTCCGCGACCGTCACACGCAGACTACGTTGCCGAGGTGAAATATAAGGGCGCGCAGGACTACCGTGGCGGCGGACATTTTTCCGGCAGACTCACAGCGCCGTTGGTAGCTGTGGGCGCAATACTCCTTTCGGCTCTTGCCGACAAGGGAATAAAAATCGGCACTCATATCAAGAAGCTACACGGAGTAACCGATAGAGACTTCTCTTCTTGCCTTACCGATGATATAGACCTACTTGACAGTAAGATCTTCCCCACACTCGATAGTGAAAAGGAAGAGGCTATGAAAAGAGAGATCGGAGACGCATCTGCTATGGGAGACAGTGTCGGAGGAATTCTCGAAACGGCGATCGTTGGATTGCCCGTCGGAGTTGGTGAGCCTTGGTTTGACTCGCTCGAAGGAACGCTCTCTCACGCTATGTTTTCTATCCCCGGAGTAAAGGGCATAGAGTTTGGACTCGGCTTCGGATTCGCTGACAAATACGGAAGCGAGGCAAACGATCCCTTCGTGACCGACGGTGAAAAAATATTCACTTCAACAAACAACAACGGCGGTATTAACGGTGGTATCAGCAACGGTATGCCGATAATGTTTAAGTTAGCCGTAAGACCTACCCCGTCGATCTATAAAGAGCAAAACACAGTCAGTCTTTTGAATATGAAGAATACAAGCCTTAAGGTTGAAGGCAGACACGATCCCGCCATAATACACAGGGCGCGCGCGGTCGTTGATGCTGTAACGGCTATCGCTATCGCAGACGCATTGGCGACGGCGTTTGGCACATCATATCTCGGAGGCTGATATGAAATACGGACTTATAGGCGAAAGGCTCGGTCACAGCTTCTCTAAGGAGCTGCACGGAATGCTCGCGGACTACGAATACGAGCTTAAGGAAATATCCAAAGAGTCGCTCTCGGATTTCATGACCGAAAAAGAATTCACCGCTATAAACGTGACTATTCCTTACAAGGAAGCGGTAATTCCCTACCTTGCGTACATCAGCGAGGAGGCAAAGGCTATCGGGGCTGTAAACACTATCGTGAACCGAAACGGTAAGCTATACGGATATAACACCGATTTTTACGGTATGAGCGCTCTGATAGACAAAATGCGTATAGATCTTAAGGGTAAAAAAACGGTAATTCTCGGCACCGGCGGTACTTCAAAAACCGCCTTTGCGGTAGCAAGAAGTCGCGGCGCAGATCCGATCGTAACGGTTAGCAGAACAAGGCGTGACGAGGTTATCGGCTACGACGATCTATATCGCGATCATCTCGATGCCGAAATTATCATAAACACCACCCCTGTTGGAATGTACCCGGATAATTTCTCATCCCCCTTGGACATCTCGGACTTTAAAGATCTCATCGGAGTGATCGACGCGGTATATAATCCAATAAGAACAAAGCTCGTCTCGGACGCTATCGAAAGAGGTATCGCCGCCGAGGGGGGTCTTTATATGCTGGTAGCTCAGGGTGTGTATGCGTCGGAAATCTTTCTTGACGTTAAGTATCCTATAGAAAAGTTAAACAAGATATTCAAAAAAATCCTTAGGAAAAAGGAAAACATAGTACTCATCGGTATGCCGGCTTCAGGTAAAACTACGCTATCGGTTTTGTTAGCTTCCGAGCTTTCAAGATGCGCAGTGGACACCGACAAAATGATAGTCGATGCAGAGGGTAAGAGTATACCGGATATATTCTCTGAGGAAGGCGAGATAGTCTTCAGAGAGTATGAAACTCGTGAAATTGCGAATGTTAGTTTACAAAACAACCTTGTGATAGCCACAGGAGGCGGCGCAATACTCAACAAAGAGAATGTAAAGAGATTGAAGCAAAACGGTGTTTTGTTCTTTATCGACAGACCTCTTGAAAAGCTTTTGCCAACCCTTGACCGACCTCTTGCCAAGGATTTGGATGCTATAAAAAAGAGGTACGAGGAGCGATACGACAAGTATATCGACGCGGCAGACTTTGTTATCGATGCCGACGATATGCCGACAAGCGTAGCTAAAAAAATTATGGGAGCGTTTTACAAATGAAGAAGCTGTACTATATACTCAATGGTCCGAATCTGAACATGCTCGGCGTAAGAGAACCAGAGCATTACGGCAACGATACGTATAAACACCTCGTCGCATCGGTAAAAGCGAAGGCTAAGGAGCTTGGAGTCAAGGTCAAACTGTATCAATCAAACCACGAAGGCGATCTTGTGGATAAAATCCAAGAGGCGTACCACAAGGGCGCTGACGGCATAGTTATAAATCCGGGCGCATATACACATACGAGTATCGCTCTTTTGGACGCATTAAAGTCAACTAAGGCTCGCGCCGTGGAGGTGCATATATCAAAGGTTGAGGACCGCGAGGACTTCAGACAGATAAGCTACGTAAGACTTGCCGCAGAAAAAACGATAACCGGTAAGGGTATACTCGGTTACACCGAGGCATTGGAATACCTCGTAAATCATTAAGCAAAATTATATTTTCACACAAAAGGACTTTAAAATGAAGGTCAGAATACATAAAGGCTCGGCGCAAGGTACTGTAAGTGCGCCCGCCTCTAAATCTATGGCTCATAGAATCCTTATAGCCGCGGCAATGGCTGAGGGAACGAGCATCGTAAGAGGTGTTTCGGACTGTGACGATGTGACGGCAACATCCGCCTGTCTATCGGCGCTTGGCGCAAGCATCAGCGCCGAGGGTGACACGTATACCGTAAATGGCATTAATATGAAAAACGCTCTGCCGAAATCCGCGCTCGATTGTCACGAAAGCGGTAGTACTCTACGTTTTTTACTTCCAATAGCATTAATTTCGGGCAAAAATACGTTGTTCTACGGCGCTCAAGGTCTTATGAGACGTCCTATGAATGTATACGAGGATCTTTGCAAAGCCGAAAATATGACGTATAACGCGGACGGAGAAAGCATTGCGGTAAAAGGTCCCCTCAATGCCGGGGACTACGAGGTAGTCGGCAACGTAAGCAGTCAGTTTATCAGCGGTTTACTCTTTGCTCTGCCCGTGCTTGACGGCGACAGCAAGATAAAGATACTGCCACCCGTGGAAAGCCGTTCTTACATAGAGCTTACTATAGAGGCTCTCGCACTTTTCGGCATAGCAATAAAGTGGATCGACGATACTACCCTATACATCAAGGGAAATCAAAGCTACAAGCCGTGTGACGTAACCGTAGAGGGAGACTATTCCGGAGCGGCATTTCTTGACGCTCTTAACATATTCGGCTCAGACGTATACGTGCAAGGTCTCAATCCCGATAGTACGCAGGGAGATAAGGTATATTCTCTTCTCTTTAAAATGCTGAAAACGGGAGTTCCGACCATCCATATAGGCAACTGTCCTGATCTCGGACCAATACTCTTCGCCGTTGCGGCGGCAAAGCACGGCGGTGTTTTCACCGGCACAAGCCGTCTAAAAATAAAAGAAAGTGACAGAGCGGCGGCAATGGCTGAGGAGCTATCAAAATTCGGAGTTTCCGTAACGGTTTACGATGACAAGGTCGTCGTTTATCCCATAAGCTTTAAGGCTCCCGACTCGGCGCTTAACGGTCACAACGACCATAGAATAGTTATGGCGCTATCGATCCTTCTCACTCTCACCGGAGGAGAAATTGATGGCGCGGAAGCAATTAAAAAGAGCTACCCATCCTTCTTTAATGATCTCGGCGCGCTCGGAATTGAGGTTGAAGAGTATGATATTTGATAAAAGCGCCGAAATACTGATAGTAGGTCTCGGAGTTATAGGCGGCGGATACGCATCCGCGCTTACCGAGAAGGGATACAGGATCAAATGTATCACAAAAGAGAAAAAGGACATCGACTACGCCCTCGATCGCGGTATGATAGAATACGGAACCACCGAGGTTGACGAGGAGCTGATAGGCTCTGCCGACCTTGTAATATTCGCTCTTTATCCCACCGTTTTTATCGATTGGGTAAAAAAATACCAGCATCTCTTCAAAAGCGGAGCTGTAATAACAGACGTAACCGGTGTAAAGGTAAGCGTTGTCGACGAGATACAAGGTATTCTCAGAGACGACGTAGAGTTTATCTCAGCTCACCCCATGGCAGGTAGAGAACGAAGCGGTGTGGAATACTCCGACCCGTCCGTTTTTAAGGGAGCCAATTACATAATTACACCGACAAAGAAAAATACCGAAGAAGCCGTAAGCATTTGTAAAAGACTCGGTGAGGAGCTTGGATTCGCGAGAATAAGCATTCTCACTCCCAAAGAGCACGACGATATGATAGCGTTTCTATCCCAGCTGACGCATTGCATAGCCATCGCCTTGATGACAAGCAATGAGAACGAGGGGCTTGAAAAATACACCGGCGACTCGTTCCGTGATCTGACGAGAATCGCAAAGATAAACGACGCCATGTGGAGTGAGCTTTTTCTTATGAATAAGGCGCCGCTTATCGAGCAGATAGACGCCTTCACAAGCGAGCTGTCCCGCCTAAGAGATATGATCGAAAGAGGTGACAGAGATAGTATGCGAGATATGATGAAGCGCTCGACAAGTAGACGTTCTCTCTTTGATAAGCATAAGGCATAATGGCGAAAAATATAACAAAACAAAGAATTTTGACAATGATATACCGAAAGGATACAAGATATGGAAAAGAATCTCACCTTCTATAGAAAGCTACCTATACCAAAGGAAATAAAGGCAGAATTCCCACTTAGTGAGCGACTCGCCGCCGTAAGACAGCGACAGATCGACGAGATGAGAGATATATTTGAGGGCAAATCAGACAAGCTTATGCTCGTTATAGGTCCCTGCTCCGCCGATACCGAAAAGCCGGTGCTTGACTACGTTACTCGCCTTGCTCGCCTTCAGGAGCAGGTAAAGGACAAGCTTATGCTCGTACCGAGAATATACACCAACAAGCCGAGAACTACCGGCGAGGGATATAAGGGTATGCTACACCAGCCTAACCCTAACGAAGCGCCCGATCTACTTAAGGGTATAGTTGCTATAAGACAGCTACACCTTAAGGCGCTTGAGGAAACTGAGATGTGCGCCGCGGACGAAATGCTCTACCCCGAGAACCATAGATATCTATCCGACATACTCGGATACGTAGCGGTAGGCGCGCGTTCCTCCGAAAATCAGCAGCATAGACTTGTTTCGAGCGGTATCGACGTTCCGGTAGGTATGAAGAACCCGACCGGCGGTGATATCTCGGTAATGATGAACTCCATCAAGGCGGCTCAGTCCTCTCACACATTCCTTTACAGAGGATGGGAGGTGCAAAGTAAGGGCAATCCCCTTTGCCACGCAATTTTGAGAGGATACGTTGACAAGAGAGGTCAGTCGCATCCTAACTATCACTTTGAGGATCTCTACTCGCTTTACGAGACATATCAGCAATCGGGACTTACCAACCCCGCTGTAATTGTTGATACGAATCACGCAAACTCCGGTAAGAAGTATCTTGAGCAGCCGAGAATCGCAAAGGAGATCCTCCACAGCGCGAGATATTCTAAAGAGGTTCGCTCTATTCTCAAGGGACTTATGATCGAGAGCTATATTGAGGACGGATCGCAGAAAATCTCCGACTGCGAGATATACGGTAAATCGATAACCGACCCCTGCATCGGCTGGGAAAAGACCGAAAAGCTCATTTTTGAAATAGCAGATTCACTCTAAATATTTGAGGGCAAGAGCCGTCTGATGTACAATGTTAGACTAAGCGCAAGCCCTCTTTTTTTACATATATGTACATTAACGCCTAAAGATATAGAAAAAATGTTAATTAATTATTTTTTAACAGTACAGAACTTGACTTTTGTAAAATAAAATGTTATTATAAATAGCACGACTATTATTATTTTACGTATTTTATTTAAAAAGGAGCAAATATATGGAAAACAAAGAATTGTCTTCTGAAGGCTTCAGTATCAAGAAGTTGTATTCAGAACACAAAAAGCCTTTCATCGCCATAACCGCGCTTATCCTTGCTCTTGTTATCGCATTTGGTTGCGTGCTCCCCATAGTTCTTTTGGTGGGCAACAAGGATAATGGTAATGATGACGACGGCGGCGACACCCCCGGCGGTAGTGTTGTCGGCGGCGGTGGAACAGCAGGTGAGACCGAGTATACTGTAAAGGTCGTAACCGTAGGCGAAATGCCCCTCGAGGACATAACCGTCTATATCCACAGCGGTGACGGATACAATCTCTGCACCATGCCCCAGAATACCGATGCAAACGGTATAGCAAAATTCACTCTCCCCACATCCAACGAGTACAGCGTGCAGGTAGAAGGCGCGCCTGAGGGATATAGCGTAAAAGAAGGTCTGACAAGAGACGACCGTTACGCTCTTACAGCTCCCGATACACTCATCACTCTTTCCTCCGCCCCCATCAAGGACGGCGGCTTTAAGAGCTCTTATGATCTTGGCGACGTAATGTACGATTTCACGCTCACCGATGTTACCGGTAAGTCGTACAAGCTCTCCGATCTTCTCAAGACCAAGGATATGGTCATGCTCAACTTCTGGTACGTAGATTGCTCAAACTGCTACTACGAGTTCCCCTACATCAACACGGTGTACGAGGCGTACAAGGATGATATCGAGATCCTCGCTATCAACGACTACGCAGACGATACCAAGCAAGAGGTAGCGGCTTACCCCGAATATCTTGGCGAAGAGCTTAAGATGCCCCTCTTTAAGGTCGGAAATACCGAGGATGATCTCACACTTTCCAAATTCCCGTCCAACGGTTACCCCACCACCGTTATCATTGACAGATACGGCGTTATCACAATGATCGAGGTCGGCGCGGTTCTTGGCGAATCTAAGTGGAAAAACATCTTCGACTATTTTGTAGGAGATGACTACAAGCAGACTCTTATTGACGATCCCTCTATGCTCAACCCCATTATCGAGCCCACTATCAAGTGGACCGACACCTCCGCGCAGGAGATCGCAAACGCATTCAACAGCGGAGATATCAAGGTAACCTACCATCCCGAGACCAGCGAGAAGGACGCTAAGTACGCTTGGCCCTTCGTTGTAGATACCTTTAACGGCGAGACTGTTGTACGTCCCTCCAACGTTGGTATTGACAATTCCTTCTCCATCCTTTACGCAGAGGTAGAGCTTAAGCCCGGTCAGGCTATCACGTTTGAGTGGTTCGCATCTACTCAAAACAACGATATGGGTACCGACGTACTCTACGTTCTCGTAGATGGCACGGATATCTACTCTATCGCGGGTATCAGCGAGGATGGCTTCCAGACCTGCTGTACCTACGTTGACCCCCGTCCCGTAACCAACTCCAATAAGGACGTTGTTGCTACCTATTCCGTTGCGTTCGCATACTACAAGGATACTGTAGATGCAGAGGGCGACGACACCGTATATCTCAAGAATCTCAAGGTTATTGATGCAAACGACATCGACGTTGAGACCTACATCTTCCGTTACGCGGCTACCGATCTTAATGCCAACGGCGACGGATATGATACCTACGTAGAAGTATATCTCGCAGAGGACGGCTACTACAGAGTCGGCGATCCCTCAAAGGGCACTAACAACCCGCTCCTTCTTGCAAACCACCTCAGCTACACTCAGTTCGATCCTTATAAGACCGTATCCGAGAGAATGTATGCTGACGGAACGTACACATTTATGGTTGACGGTGTGAATAAGTTTAACAACTGGCTTATTTACGGTAACGCGGCATCCAACTCTCAGATGTCCTACTACACACCTGTAACCGAGGAGCTTAAGGAAATACTCGTTGCTTACTGCGATACTCACAGAAGAGAGGTTGGTAAGGCGGCAAACGAAAATCTCTGGCTCCAGCTTTGCGTATACTTTGACGCATACGGTAAGGACAAGGACGGCAATCCCACCGAGCAGCTTCCTAACCCCATCCAGGGTCTCACCTCCTTCTCCGCGTTTGAGATGGAGATCACCGAGCAGAATCCTACCGTAGAAGGTCAGATCGTTTCCTCCGCAGAGGTTACCTACAACAAGGTAATTATGCCCAGAGGTTATCTCTACAAGTTCGTACCCACCAAGTCCGGTGTATACCGTGTTACCTCCAAGAGCGTTGGCAAGGAAGTAAACGGCTGGATCTTTGTTGATCCTGAAAAATGGGCTGATCAGGGCGGAGACAGATCCATTCTCACAAGCTACGAGGTAGCTGAGCGTATCTGCACCGATCTTCTCGTTGATACAAATAACGACGGTAAGTTCGAGCACGACAACGTGAACACCTCTCTTGTAGCGTACATGGAGGCAGGTAAGGAATACTTCATCGACATCGCATACTACGACGTATACGAGGTTGGTACCTTCACCTTCGACGTAAAATGGGTTGGCGAAACATTCGCTCACTTCATCCAGGCATCTCCCGGTCCCATCACCTACGAGGAAACTCTCGACGGCAGTATGGGTAAGCTTATGGCTGGAGGTATCGACGTAGACTTCAAGGACGGCTACGCATACCACGTTCTCGAAAGAGACGCTGACGGCAACGTAACCAAGTGGGGCAGTCTCATCTATGCAGACTTCTACTATCCCACCACACTCTTCCAGACTCAGTCTATCCAGGCTCTTATCAAGGCTAACGCGTTCAACTTCCACATTACCGAAACCGATAGAGAGGCTCTCGTGCTTATCGACGGTATTAGAATCAACGGTAGAAACTACATCATCGAGCAGTGGAAGCTTAACGAGATCATCACCGAGACAAGCGCAGGCGAGGCTAAGTGGGTAAACGACGGCTACGATGCGGCTATCAGGGATTACTACGACGGAGATTTCGACTCCGAATACAGTGAAGAAGTTAAAAATACGGTTCTTCTCGCATGGAACGAGGGCGTAAACGATCTTAAGAAAGATTGGGGTATCAAGGCTATAACCTCTGCCGCTTGGGACACCTACGAGATGGACAAGGCTATCCGCGGTGAGTTCAGCGACGACACATCCAAGGCTAATAAGCAGCAGGAATTGCTCAGAGTTGTTGAAAGCACCTACGACACCAACTGGGCTCACTATCAGATGGATGACGTAAGATGCGGTATCTATCACAACACCGATAATAGAACCGATAAGGATATCAAGGGCCTTAAGTATCTTGAAATATACAAGAACGAGGGTAAAGAGTCTCTCAAGGCGTACTGGGATGCTGAATATGACTCCTTGATCCCTGAGGATACCTCAGTAACCGACGTATCCGAATGGAGATTTGAAATCGTATGGGATCTTTACAAGATGGATGATCTCAATCGCGAGGATCCTATATTCCACGGTACTACCAAGGATTACACCGCAGAAATGCTCGAGTACGCGGCTAAGATGGAAAATGACGGTACTGTAAATGCAGAGCGTCAGGGCTGTGT
>JAZOUM010000093.1:0-9414 GCA_045658205.1 Eubacteriales bacterium
TCAGCT
This sequence comes from Eubacteriales bacterium, assembly GCA_045658205.1. GTDB lineage: Bacteria > Bacillota > Clostridia > Oscillospirales > CAG-272 > UBA1740. Next base: position 7 of record JAZOUM010000093.1, read on the forward strand.
TTCTTCTGCAGGATCCGAGCCCTGCCGCAGGAGTAGCCTCGAGAGTATCAAGATCATCTGTATTGGAAAACACTTCACAAAGATCTATGAGATTCTCATTCAAAAAACCCTCAATACCGTTTCTCATACCGTAAAGAGTGTTGATTACACCATTTTTCTTTGCCTCAAAAGCACCTCTGATAACACCAGAGAGCGTAGCGTTTATAGCGGCTGTAGGTCCTCCGGACTGACCCACGACAGCATTTCCGTGCAAAAGCATATTTATACCTCCGTGTTTTGGTTGTGTTAGTAGACTACGTAGTCTGAGTAGAAAATTTTGCGATATTGAGATACGGGAGAGATGCTATAAGATATCTTTCCTTATCAAATCCGTAATCGAGAAAATACGCGTGTTCGCACACGTCAATCGCAAGAATGGGTGTAGCAAATCGCATAGCGTCGATTGGATCTACAAAAGAACGTACAACTATCCTGCCCCTTTGAAAATATACGGAAACAAATCCGTGTTGCAATCTCATACCGCATTCATAAATTTCATTTAGCAGTCTCGCCTCGCTTCCGTATAGTTCGGAAACAATGGACGAGTGAGCAAATTTGCAAGTTGAATAGGATGAAAAATATACGTCATGAATGCTTATATCGGATAAAAGCTCTAACGCCTCTTGCTTATCACAGCGAGACAACTTCGACTGTATTATATCAGTGAATTTAGCGTCAGAAAGTTTTGGGAAAGAGCTTTCGAAAATAGAATATTTTAATCTCTTCATCCTCACATATTCACTATGAAACTCTATATTTTCTTCCGATAAAAATTCTTTCATCAATCTAATCCTCGCAAACTTTTTGTTTATTATATGCGAGGCATTTTATAAATATCACATATTATTACGAGGCAGATTAACCAAGAAGTTCTTTTTCGCTATAGGTGTATTCACTGTTACAGAAACGACAGATCGCGGTAAGCTCACGGGGCTTTCCCTCTGCCTGTTGCTCATCAAGAAGATTTTTAACCTCATTTTTACCAAGGCTCATAATCTTCTTTTTCATTCTATCAGCCGAGCAGTCGCACTTGTACTCTACCTCAAGGCTATCGAATATATCGTAAGGTATATCCTTCATAGCTATATCGAGTATCTGCTCGTTTGTAAGTCCCATCTCAAAGTACTTTGAAATATTGCCGAGTGAAGCGGCATTTCTTTCTATAAGATCAACCGTTGATTCCTCCGGGAAAGGCAAAAGCTGTATAAGTATGCCGCCCGCCGCAAGACAGGAATAATCCTTATCAACGAGAACACCGAGTGAAAGAAGCGTAGGAACCTGCTCGCTCATTGCAAAATAAGTAGCTATATCCTCTGCGACCTCACCGCTGACAAGCTCTATCATACCGGTCTGCGGCTCTCCATCGCCTATAGCCTTTACAAAGGAAAGAGTTCCACGTCCGATAGCGGCGCCTACGTCAAGCTTTCCATCAGGACGCTTGGGAGGATTAGCGAGAGGATTCTGAATATATCCCTTAACGTTACCGAAATAATCGCCTACCGCAATTATCTTGCCCGCCTCGCCGTCTCCGGAAAAGCTGATGGTAACTGTATCTCCGTTATCTGGGAGCAAGGTGCCTATCATCGATGCTGCCGTAATAGTTCTGCCGAGCGCGGCTGTGGCGGTTGGAGAGGTCTTATGCGCCTTCCGCATACCGTTTACCATATCGCGTGAATTTATAACAACGAGTCTTGCGGAACCGTCTCGTGTCATACCTCTCAAAATCGTTGATTTATTTGTGTTCATATAATTCTCCGTATCATTATTTTTTTATACATCTCGCGGCGATATAGATTCTGTCGTTATCGTCGCTGCCCTCGCTGAAATCAAAGTCCGAATAGGCTCCGATAAATTCAAATCCATTATCCTTAAGGAGCTTTTTAAGAGAGCGAAGCGTATACATACGTTCTCTCTGCTCCTCGTCATATCTCTCATACCGTCCATCCTCGCATTCCTCAAAAAGAGAAATGTAAAAATCACAAAGACGGCTCTTCTCATTATAGTAGTTTTGCCAAACGCAAAAGCTCGACTCATCCTCTATAACGTAAGACTCTTTACCGTAAATGTTCTCAAACTTATATTTTCCGTTGACGTCAAATATAAATAGACCGTTGGGAACAAGATAATTATGAACGAGTGCAAAGCATTTTGAAAGCTCTGAAGGCTCGGTAAGATGATTTATCGTATCAAGGCAGGAGACGGTAACGTCCACAGTTCCATAAAGCTCAAACTCGGTAATATCCTGGCAAAGCCATAGCATTTTTTCTCCGAGCCCCTCGCTCTCGGCATTTTCACGAGCAATATCAAGCATTTCAACGGAATAATCGATGCCGGTCATATCATAGCCGCGTCTTGCAAGCTCAAGTGTCATTCTGCCAGTTCCGCAGCCAAGATCAAGAACAAGCTCCGGCTTACCGTTTACATATTCTTTTTCTATTATTTTCTCTATAAAATCTGCCCATTCGGAATAGTCAACGTCTCCGTTTACTTTATCGTAAATAGGCGCGATAAGATCGTAAATCATATTTTCCCCTTTCATTCAAACCGTTCGAATATCTCATCAGCGCGAAGTCTGTCTATAGCATACGCATCTCTGAGAAGCTCAGACGGTATATACTCATCAAACTTATCAAACACGGGACATTCGCCTTCATTAACTAGAGAATGAGTATCAAGCCCGTCTCGCTCAAGAATATTACGAATATTGAACATAAGATTTTTGCCTGCGTCTGCTTTCGCCTTAAAGGTGATGTAACAGCATCCCTCGCTCTGAATATCGGATATACCAAGCTCTTGAGCATATTTTTGCAAAAAGCGCTTGAGCGTACGGAAGGAGCGAGTACCAAGCCACGGAAATAATACATAGCTCTGACCGCCGAGAAATACAAGCATATTTTCATCCATCCTCGCATTTTTCGCCACTCTTCGAGCATTATCAAGCCTTTCACGAGCGTTATCACCAAGAAACGAATAGCTTTTACCGTTAAACAAGACGTCTCGCATAGCTAAAAGAAGCTTTGTATGAATTTCTCCGCTGTCGCCCGGCCAAGAAACCTCCATCTTGCCGTCCACCGACTTAACAAAAATAAGCTTTGACGGAAGATCCACCTCTTTTACCTCCCATACCCTACCGGCAAGAGCAAATCTATCGCCTACCGGCGGCGGAGTGGTTATAGTGCCTATTTCTTCACCGTCGCATCTGACTGTATAATCCTCGCTGTCCTTAAAAACGGCGTAGAATTTAAATGAATTAAGTATGCGCTCTCCCTTAAGTCCGACTATAAGCCCCTTGGTCTCGGTGATCTCAAGAAATTCACCGTTTATCATTGAAACAAGTAAAGCGCGATAGGTCTCCTTGCCAAGTGTTGAGAGTGGAGGCAAGGACAAAATGCGCTCCGCAAGAGCCTTAGGAGTAAGCTCTCCGGATGAAAATACGGTGCTTAAGGTCTGATGAAAAGCAAGACTAAGCGGCATTTTCTTAACCGTCGGCGGCTCTATAAAGCGCTCGTTGGAATATAGGTCTATTATACCGATGCCTCGCAAAAGCTCCCACGGTATAAGATCGGGCAACGGGGCATTCGGTAATGGCGTTTCCTCACGGTACACCATTATCATCTCCGGAGGTGTACCACGTCTGCCGGATCTGCCAAGTCTTTGTAAAAATCCGCTGACTGTGGTAGGAGATCCCATTTGACCTACTCTATCAAGTCTGCCTATATCTATACCAAGCTCAAGCGTAACCGTCGCGCAGGTCACAGCCTGTCTGACGGCATCATCCTTCATCGTTCTCTCAGCATCCTCACGCAAAGAAGCCGACAAATTACCGTGATGTATCAAAAAAACATCTCTTTCCTTACGCGCCTTGCATATCTGACGAAGAGTTGCTGTTACGTACTCGGTCTCCTCTCGCGAATTAGAAAAGACAAGAGCCTTTTTACCATACATCGCATCGTACAAATATTCATATCCGGGATCAAGCTTTGCTCTGCCGCCTCTATCGCTCTGCTCCGCTGTTGAAAGCGAAGGAGAGGCAGACTGTACCTCGTTTGGATTTTGGATGTAAAAATGCTCAAGTCCAAGACGCCACTTAAGCGGTGTCTTAGGAGGAATGGGCGCCACGGTATCTCTATCGCTACCTGCGCCAAGCCAGCTTGAAGCCAGTTGAACATCGCCAATGGTAGCGCTAAGACCAATTCGCCTTGGGCTATGTCCGATAAGCCTTGATATTCTTGAGAGATGGCAAATCACCTGATTGCCTCGATCGGTGCCGATAAGCGAATGTATCTCATCAATGACAACGAAGCGAAGATGCTTGAATATCCTCGGAATGTCGTTAGGGCGGTTCATAAGCATAGATTCGAGAGACTCAGGAGTTATCTGAAGTATTCCCTCGGGATTCTTTAAAAGCCTCGTCTTATGCGATGCGCCTACGTCTCCGTGCCAATGTGTAACGGTGATACCGGTCATATCAAGCAGCTCGTCAAGTCGTGAAAACTGATCGTTGATCAACGATTTTAGCGGCGCTATGTAAAGCACCGAGACCGACTCTGAGCATTCGGGATGATTGAGCACGTCAGTTATTATCGGGAAGAACGCCGCTTCGGTTTTTCCCGATGCGGTAGATGAGGAAAGAAGCAGATTTGAGTCCGTATCAAAAATGACTCTCGCCGCATCAAGCTGAATGTCTCTAAGCTCGGTCCAACTGTTTTTGTATATAAATTCCTTAATAAAATCAGGGAATCGAGAAAATATTCTATCTGCCTCAGTCATAACTCTGCCCCGATTTATATATCAATATCAAAGATTGTTATCTTTTTACTTACTTGTGTTTTCTTTTCCTCACCGCCATTATCCAAGGGTGTAGAATCGAGGGAAACCTTTTGTATAAGATCGTCAAAATCCGCGCCCTCGTTGTCACGTAGGATGTTTAGAAGTGTGAGATAATCTCTTATAATTTCTCTCGGTGTTACAAGCTCTTCAGCCCCTGCCTTACTAAGAGCGTTGGATAAAAATCGCTCTATCTGCTCATCACTCACAGGCGCAGTATCAATGCCTTCTCTCTGCTGATAAAGCTTTGTAAGTCGTTTTACGAGAGCTAACAGCTCGTTATCTGAAAGGCGAGGAAGTCTTATTACAGGTGAAGAAAGATTCTTGTAGCCCATATCGGAATACTTTGAATCCTCAAGTCTGCTACGAAGCGCATCGTAGCTGAAAAGACCTCTTCTCGTATCCTCAAGGAACTGAGGTGTGCCTCCGAAAATTACGCCAAGACTCTTCGCCTTCCCCTGAAGCGTATCGTTAAAGATGGCAAGAAGCTTTTCATAATTCGCTTCTCTGGAAATTCGATTAGGTATCTTGTAAAGATTCACACACTCATCGATGAAAAGTATCAATCCCGAATAACCAAGATATACCGATAGCGATGAAAACAGCTTTATAAAATTATACCAGTTATCGTCATCGATTATTGTACTAACCGTAAATCCGAGAGTAGCCTTTGCCTCGGTCTTAGTTGCGAACTCACCTCTAAGCCATTTTAAGCAAGCGCTCTTCTTATCGTTATCGTCGGTTACGGATGCGTTGTAGTACTCGGTAAGAACTCTCGCAAAATCGAAGCCACCGACGTCTCCCTCAAGCTCGGACAGTGTTGAGAAAACCTTTTTTCTAAGCTCCGAGGTAAATGTGGGCGAATCGGGCTCATATCCTTCACCAACAAGCTCCATTCTGAGCTTGGTGAAATGTCTGGAAAGTATGGTAGCAAGCGCTCCTCCGTCGGGACAAGCCTTGCTGGCTATGTTGGTCATAAGCTCGCGATAGGTGGCAAGTCCGGCTCCGTTACCGCCTGACAGTCTGCGTTCGGGAGAAAGATCGGCATCAGCGCATATAAAGCCACGCTCAAGCGCATAACCACGTAAGAGCTGAATCAGAAAGCTCTTACCACTTCCATATCTTCCTATTAGGAATCTGGAAAATGCGCCGCCCTCTTTTACATCATCGAGGTTATCGAGCAACGAGTTGATTTCTTCTCTGCGTCCGATTGCGATATAGGGAGCGCCAACACGTGGAACAACGCCTGCCGTCAAGGATGAAAGCAAGGTGTTAAGTATTCTTTTTGGAACCTTGGGTTCTATATATTCTTCAGCCATTCGATAATCTCCTCTCTATAATCCTCAATTATTACAAAACCGTCTCCGGTATCTTCTATTATAACGTCACCGAATCCGTCGCTAAACGCCTCATTAATGCGCTCTACGATAGGCTCGTCGTCTATATTGACGGATACCGCAGCAAAGGAGTCAACAAGCGCTCTGATAAAAGCAATATCCGATGGTGAAAGACCGTAATCATTCACACTTTTTTCAGATTTCGTCGCGTAATCCGCTTTTTCCTCGGACTTGTCCTCTACGACCTCGCAAACAGTCTGCTCTTCTAACTCCTCACCCTCGCAAAGTCGCATAGTAGTATCCCAAGAAAGCCTCTCAATTTCGTCAGCACCGGCAAAGGACAATTTTTCTCGCGGAGCGTCATATTGCTTCTCATATTCGGGCACGTTTTGCTTTTTAACGCGTGACGCGCTCTTTCTGACAAGCTCGTCAAAATAGCAGTCTATCAATTCCTTATATTCCAAAGGAATATATTTTACTGAAAGTCGACTTTTTGCGCCGAAAAGTGCTCGTATTTTATTCTCGGCATACCTTACAGCCGAGGTTATACCTGCGCGAAGCTCAACAGCATCGGCAAGTGGGTAGTATTCAATTTCAAGTCGGCATTTTACGCTATGCGTACAAAGAGTGTTTGGAAAAGCCGCTCTCGATATCTTTACAACTCTTCCATCCTTCTTCTCTTTCATACAGGCATCCCATATTGACGGCAGGATGACTCGTATAGCTCCTTCAAGCAAGGTCTTATATATCTCCGACTTGCGACCGTAGTCCTCAGCTTCCGGACTACCAACGACCGACGTGAGTCCACGGTGCCAATCGTAATCGGAAAGATACGCAATAAGCGACCACACGCTATCCTTGCTTGTAGCGCCAACATCGGTGAAGTAATATTCCTTAAAATCGGATATCCTTATAACGTCAAAAATGAAGTCCTGTATCTCGGAAATAGGACACGAAAGACCATGCACAAGGCAATAATCACGTACCCATATTGAGAAATACATATCCATTCTCGGCAGAGCTGATCTATATTCTCGCCATACTCTACAAAGAAGCTTTAGTCCGTCCTCAGGTGATATTACATCGGGTAGGTTTATCACCTCGTAAACGTACAAATAGACGTATGAATAATCTGTTTTGATAAATCTGCCACGACGCATCTCGCTACGCCAATAGAAATAGTAGCTCTTCTGAGCCTTGGTGAGCTGAGAATACTGCGGCATATATGAATAGAATTGCGCAAACTCGCATTTCTCACCGGGACAGTCGTAGTAAAGCAACGCCGCCTTACGAAAGCTGTCGTAAAAGTCATACTTCTCTTTGTATTTTTTTATAGTTATACTCTTTATAAGAGTATCTACAGGATAATACACCGTATCGTCAGATTCTTCTACCGTCGTGGGAGCGACAAAATTTAGCTTACGCTCCTCCGCCCTTTTATCTACGTTATCCTCTTCCTCAAGCTTTACGGAATAATCACTGACTGTCGGTCTTGAAGCAAATGGAGAGAGTGTCGCATTCTTTTTCTTTGGAACAATCTTTTCAAGATCCCAAAAATCGTCTTTTTCTTCACTTTTATCAATAAAAGACATACGCTCTCCCCCTTACTCTATTCGACCTTAACGGTGCGTTCCTTAAATATGTATTTTACCATAAAAAACGTAAATTGTCAACCGCGCGGGCGTAAGATAATGTATTTATTTTTAAAAACAAAAATCGCTCGCACTAATTCTGCGAGCGATTAAGTGATACGTAGACTGATTTTACTTTATCTCATCTATTTTCTTTTGTGGCTTGACGTAGTTAAGCATAAATACGCCGAGGCATACGAGAACGAGGGAGATAAGAAGGTTTACGATAGAAACCGTGCTTTCCTCAGGGAGCATAAGCTTTGTAAGCAGGACACCAAAAACAGGAGTCATAAAGCTGAAGATCGTAACCTTGGATACGGGATTGAACTTAAGAAGCATTCCCCAAAGCGCGTAGGCAATAGCGGAGAGGAATGAGAGATAAACGAGAATTGCGGCTCCAACAAGAGTAAAGTTATCTATCTTACCTCCAAGTATAAGACCTACGATAATCATAACCGTACCACCGAGCATGAACTGATATCCACTGATAACAACGGGATCCTCGTTCTTGGAGAATATCTTGATAAGCACAGAGGAGAACGCCAGCGACATTGCCGAGAAAAGAACAAAGGCGTCGCCGGTGAAGTTCATACTGAAATCAAGACCGTTAAGATTTACCGCAATAATGCCGGCAAAGCCGACCACACACGCAACAACCTTTTTCACGGTGAGTTTTTCCTGCTTGAATATAAGGCTGGAGATAAAAATAGCGAAGAAGGAAGACGAGCCGGAAATAATAGTTCCCTTTGCTCCCGATGTGTTCGCAAGTCCTACGTAGAAGAAGAAATACTGAATAACGGTCTGGAAAGCAGCGACTACAGCAACCTTTCCATAATTCTCTTTTTTAGGGTACAGTAGCTTACGACGAGCTATGCTGTATATCGCAATCGTGATAAATCCGGCTGCGGCAAAGCGTATGCCGGCAAAAAGAATGGTAGAAGGTACGTTAGGCTTTGCGCCCTCAAACATAACCTTATATCCCATCTTGATAAACGGAGTTGCGCTACCCCAAAGAGCGCAACAAAGCATCGCTCCGAGCACGATGAATATAGGAGCTGTAAACAACTTATTAACGTCAAATTTCTTAGTCATTTTTTCCTCACTTTTTAATTATACAGTCTCAGCAAAATATGCACGAATTCCATTTTTATCAAAGTAGCTAACAGCTCGCTCGGCATCGTTTCTATTTTTAAAAATACCAAATACCGAGGGGCCGCTTCCGCTCATCAGAGCGTGTGTTGCTCCAAACTCAATCATATCCTTTTTTATGCTTTCTGCCTTAAAACAAGTCTTGAATATCGGTTTTTCAAATATATTATAGAGTTTTGAGTCAGTCAATATTCCACTATGAATTGATGCCATAATTTCATTAAAATACCGATTAGATAAATCGGTGCGTTCTACCTTAAAATCCGAATACATCTCGTCCAAAGTGGCATACGCCATCGGTGTAGAAACGTACTCGTCGGCTATAGCCACAACGAGAGTCAGCTTTAGCTTTTCCGGAAGCCTCTCCATCTCCTCTCCTCTGCCAAAGCAAAGCGCCGTACCACCTATCAGGCAATAAGGAACGT
>JAZOUM010000094.1:0-6645 GCA_045658205.1 Eubacteriales bacterium
CTGAGACGTCCGGTCTGAAATGCCAGATTGGAGGATAAAGCAATTTTAATAGTTGGTATAATAACATTTGTTTACATATTCCGGAGGAAAAATGGAACTTAGAGAAAATATGAGAATTGTGCAGGAGCTTGTACCCGGTAAGCAGGTAACTCTCTGTCATATAATTGCAAACCCTGATGACGTACTGTATACAAAGCTTGGTCTTGATCCTAAGACCGATTATTCTCGCTCTGCGATAGGTGTTCTTACCATCTCTCCCGCAGAGAGCGCGGTTATTGCGGCGGATATCGCTATCAAGTCATCGGGCGCTGACATCGGCTTTGTTGATAGATTCACTGGCACCCTTATCATTTCGGGCAGTGTCTCATCTGTTGAGTCGGCGTTCACCGCGATCAGAGAATACGTTATCAACAAGCTCGGCTACACCTGTTGCGATATAACAAGAACCTAAGCTATGAAAAAAATAATTCTGATAGGAAGAGTGGCGGCAGGAAAGACCACTCTGACTCAGGCATTGCGCGGTGAGGAAATAAAGTACTATAAAACACAGTACGTTAACTATCTCGACACCGTAATAGACACTCCCGGCGAGTACACCGAGCTGCGTCAGACCAGTGGCGCCTTGGCGTTATATTCTTACGAGGCTGACGTTGTCGGTCTTGTGCTTAGTGCGAATGAGCCGTATTCTATCTTCTCCCCTTGTATTACCAGTCTCGTCAATCGAGAGGTGGTCGGCATTATATCGGGTATAGATAAGCCAGATGCGAACGTGGAGAGAGTGGAAAGATGGTTAAGACTTGCCGGATGTAAAAAAATATTCCCCCTCAGCGCGGTTACCGGCGAGGGAATAGATAAGCTACTCGACTATCTTAGCGAGGACGATGAAAAGGAGAAAAAAGAAAAATGAGCAGAACTAAGGTTATTGCTTTTGCCAACAACAAGGGTGGAAGCGGTAAGACCACCACGTGCTCCAACGTTGGTCTCGCAATGGCAAAGGCGGGTAAGCGCGTATTACTTATTGACGGTGATATGCAGCTTAACCTGACGCTTTCCTTCTTTGATGAAGAAAGGGCGCTCGGCTTTGCAACCGATGATAAAAATATACATACCGCACTCAAGGGAGAAAAGGATCTGTCTGATTTTGTTGTGGAAACCTCGTATGCTAATCTCGACATTATTCCTTCATCCTCTCTGATGAGCTCTATTGAATATGACCTTTTTACCAAGTGGCAAAGAGAATTCATACTCAAAAAGTGCCTCTCTCCGATACTTGCGCGCGGATATTACGATTACATCCTCATTGACGCTCCGCCTACGCTTGGTGGTTGGGTTATGAACATTCTGACGGTCAGCGATTTTATCATCATTCCCGTAGAGGCAAGTCCTTGGGGACTTTTCGGCCTTGCGAATATGTTTGATTTTATTTCGCAGGTAAAGAATCTTAATCCTCGTCTTGAGGTTATGGGCATCGCTATAACTAAGGCAGATGAGAGAAAGAGCTACTTTAAGCAGACCTATGAGACACTCAAGGAGTTTGAGGCGGCAAGACTCTTTAACACATATATCAGAATAGACTCTGCTGTAGAATGGGCGCAGGACAATAGCCAGCCCGTAGTGGCGTATAAGCGATACAGCAGAAGCGCCATTGAATACACAAAGCTTGCAAAGGAGATAATCGAGTATGCCAATAGGTAAGAATGCCCTAAAGAGAGTATCAAATAACGGATATTCGGCCGTAAAGACATCCTCTCCCGATATGGAAAACAGTACTGTGATAGAGCCTATGGAAGAGATCAAGGTAGAGACTAAAAAGTCAGAGGGCAAAAAGAGCGCGTCGCCTAAAGCAGAGAAAACTACCGAGATAAAGTCCGAGGCTAAGAAGCCGTCGGCAAAGAAGCCTACTCTTAGAAAAACGGTGGCAAAGCCTGAAGCAAAGGAAAGCTTCACACGTCCTGATGGCTTTGTGAAGTATGGCTGTGGCGCGGATCTGCCTGTACATCTTCTTTAATAGAAAATAAAGGCGTGATGAAACTGAACGTCTGATCCATTATTAAATTTTAGAGGCTGTCTCCGTAATAAAAGTGAGACAGCCTCGTAATGATTAAAAGGATGCAAAGCATGAGTATTTGGGACGCATTGTATGAAAAGGCTATAAGCGTGCAAAACGGTAGGGAAATATCACCGTTCGTGGAAGCCGGCGGCGTTGCCGCGGCGATTCTTACAAGATCGGGAAGTATATACGTAGGTGTTTGTATAGACACAGCTTGCTCGCTTGGTATGTGCGCTGAAAGAAACGCTATAGCAAATATGATAACCAATGGCGAAAGCGAAATAGACAAGGTGGTAGCCGTTATGAGTGATGGAAGAGTAGGCTCACCCTGTGGTGCCTGTCGAGAGCTCATGATGCAGCTTTCACCAAGGAGCGCCGATATAGAGATATTGACCGACAAAGAAAGCAAAGCCACCGTAAAGCTTGGTGATCTTATGCCTGATTGGTGGGGAAGGTCAAGATTTGAGAACAAAGGAGAAGGATGATGAGAAAGAATTTTGGAGTAAAACCCATGGTTTACCCTATGCCCGTGTTTATTATTGCTACTTACGGTAAAAACGGAACGCCTAATGCTATGAATGCGGCGTGGGGTGGCATCAGCGAAGAAAACGAGATAACCATTTGCATAAGCGCGGATCACAAGACAACGGAAAATATTTTGGAAAGAGGAGCATTCACCGTTAGTATGGCTACCGCAGATTTTGCCGCAGAGTGTGACTACGTCGGTATCGTTAGCGGAAACGACGTAGAGGATAAGCTGACAAGATGCGGACTTCATACAGAGAAAAGTGAATTTGTCGACGCTCCCGTGATCGTAGAGCTTCCGATGTCGGTTGAATGCCGTCTCAAGAGCTATGATAGCGATAGCTGTAGACTTGTAGGAGAGATAGTGAACGTTTCGGCAGACGAGTCGGTTTTAACCAACGGAAAGATAGACCCTGATAAGCTGAAGCCGATAACGTATGATTCGTCCAACCATACTTACCGTGTTCTTGGTGATGTAGTGGCAAAAGCATATTCTGCTGGGTTAATCTTCAAAAAGTAAATAAACGTAGTCAAAAAAGACAAAAATGGCACATATAGATAATTTTAGCTAATGCTTTGTTATCGTTTGTGCCATTTTCTTTATTATGCTCTTTTAGTTTTTATAAGTATGTTTTTAATCTTATCGGTAAGTTTTTTTGTATTGTAGCGTGGGCTTAATCTCCAGTTCCAGTTGCCGTCTGCCACGGACGGTGTGTTCATTCGTCCTTGCTTGTTAGTCAGCTCGAGATAGTCCTGCATAGGTACTACAACGAGATTGCCGCGGCTCCGGAGCGCAAGCTCTATTACGTCATAGGTTCTGCTTTGTCCCTTCGTGTGAGGACACTCCCTATTAAATCTGCGCCTTACGTCGCCTTCAAGGCTACGGCACCAGCTTCTTACGCAGTCGGAGTCGTGTGAGCCGGGATAAACGACGCAGTTGTCAGTAGCGTAGGTTCTTGGCAGATACTCGCTGTCATCGTCGAAGAAGCCAAACTGTAAGAGCTTCATACCCGGGAAGCCGGAATCAGAAAGAAGCTCTCGTACGTCATCGGTAATGAATCCGAGATCCTCTGCGATGATCTTTGCCTTTGGGAAGGAGGCTTTAATCTCTCTGAAGAGCTGTATGCCGGGCGCTGAATTCCATTTACCCTCTCTGGCTGTCGTATGACCGTACGGTATGCTATAATATCCGGCAAAGCCACGGAAGTGGTCGATGCGAAGAACGTCGTATAGACGGAAGCTTGCTTTTACTCGTCCTTTCCACCATTCAAATCGGTTTTCCTCCATCAGCTCCCAGTTGTATATCGGATTACCCCATAGCTGACCGTCGGGTGAATAGCCATCGGGGGGACATCCGGCAACAACCGTGGGATTGTATTCGTCATCAAGTAAGAACTGTTCGGGCGCGCTCCACACGTCCATACTATCGTGCGCGACGTATATTGGCATATCACCGATAACGTAGATGCCTTTTTCGTGCGCATACAGCATAAGCGCCTGCCACTGATTATCAAATTCGAACTGTATCCACTTCCAAAAACCACTTTCATCCTTAAAATCAGATGACAAGAGGCGAGCCTTACGTACGTCCTTGTGATCGTCCGTCCAAGTTGTCCAGGATGCGTAATTATAATGCACCTTGAGCGCCATAAAGAGCGAGTAGTCATTGAGCCAATGCGCATTTTTCTTCAGGAACGCTTTATATGCCAGAGATTTATCCTCGCCATATTCAAGGAAACGCGAATGAGCCGTTCTTAACACGGAATAGCGATTATTGAAGAGATGACCGTAATCTACCCTATCGGTGTCGTGTACGTTTTCCTTAAGCTCATTTCGAGTGAGCAGTCCCTTCTTTGCGAGAATATCAAGGTCAATAAAATACGGATTGCCTGCCACGGATGCAGGTGACTGATATGGGCTGTCGCCGTACGACGTGGGGTTAAGAGGCAGTACCTGCCAGCATCTTGTACCCGTGTAGGCAAGAAAGTCGATAAAATCGTATGCGCTTTTGCCAAACGAACCTATGCCGTAGCGACATGGAAGTGAGCTTATTGGCATTAAAATTCCGCTTTTTCTGCGAAATGGGAAGTTTTTGAGTTGTTCTTTCATAGGACTCTCCGGTGCTTTTGCGTTTTCAGATAAATGTTTACCCTTATATTTTATCACCCGGATTATTGCGTGTCAACCTTTTATTGACCGTAAACTCGCCGAAAATAATTGTAAAAAGCAAACAAACACAAATAAAAGTAGAAAATGTGTTGAAAAAATTGCTTTGATGTGATAAAATGTAATAGTAAGTAAAATACTATGTGAGGTATTATATGAGAATAAGCAGAAGAATGCGTGAGAGGAGGCGCGAAAGAAGAGCCGATACTCGCCGCGCAATCGTTGTAACGTTTGTATTAATTTTTGTTTGCTTTGGCTTGTACGTAGGGACATATTACCGTCCAGATGCCAACGCTATAAACGAATATATGCCACTCTCACTGACCGAGGAAAAGACTCTTTCCGACGGAAGCATGGCATACGTTCCCGAAGAGGTTACTGCCGGTGTTATTTTTTATCCCGGAGGAAAGGTGGATGAAAAGGCATATATTCCTCTTATGAAGGCGCTTGCCTCACGCGGAATACTTTCAGTCCTTGTGAAAATGCCGTATAATCTTGCCGTTCTTAAGATCGGCGCCGCTGATGGAATCAAAGAACAGTTCCCCGAGGTCGATCATTGGTATATGGCGGGTCACTCGCTCGGCGGCAGTATGGCTGCTACATACGCGTATAACAATGCCGATGACTTTGACGGAGTTATACTTCTTGCTGCATATTCAACCAAGAATCTTTCCGAAAAGGCTCTTAAGGTGGCATCCGTGTATGGAAGCCTTGACGGAGTTATGAATCGTGAGAAATACGAGCAGAACAAGAAAAATCTCCCCGTAGGCTTCTTCGAGACCGTACTTGACGGCGCTAATCACGCAGGATTCGGTATGTACGGCGCGCAGAGCGGTGACAACGAGGCTACTATGACAAACGCCGAGCAGATTGATCTTACCGCTGATATAATTGCGGAGTTCGTTAAGTGATATTTAAGCGTATAGCTTGGATCGTTCAAAAAAAGATGACAGAGTGTGAAGTTCTGTCATCTTTTTGCTTTTTATAGTTTTATTTTACGGTAGTGGTGCTTCGGAGCATAACGTCGTGGTATCCACCCTCAACGATACTTGTAGAGCTTACTACGGTGAGCTTTGCCTTTTGCTGAAGCTCAGGGATGGTGATCGCGCCGCAGTTGCACATAGTGGATTTAACCTTGTAAAGCGATTTTTCTACGTTGTCGTGGAGAGGTCCGGCATAGGTTACGTAAGAGTCAACGCCCTCCTCAAAGTTGAGGTTAGCCTTGCCGCCAAGGTCGTATCTCTGCCAGTTTCTCGCTCTGTTAGAGCCCTCGCCCCAATATTCCTTAACGTACTGACCGTTAACCATAGTCTTAGGTGTGGGAGATTCATCAAATCTTGCGAAGTATCTACCAAGCATCAAGAAGTCTGCTCCCATAGCGAGAGCCAGAGTCATGTGATAGTCGTGTACGATACCGCCGTCGGAGCATATCGGAATGTAAACGCCGGTCTCCTTGTAGTATTCGTCACGAGCCGCCGCAACCTCGATAACCGCGCTTGCCTGTCCGCGTCCGATACCCTTTGTCTCACGTGTGATGCAGATAGATCCACCACCGATACCGACCTTGATGAAGTCTGCGCCTGCCTCAGCGAGGAATCTGAAGCCCTCTCTGTCAACGACGTTACCAGCGCCGATCTTTACCTTGTCGCCGTACTTTGCGCGTACGAACTCAAGAGTCTTTTTCTGCCAGACGGTGTAGCCCTCGGAGGAGTCGATGCAAAGGACGTCTGCGCCTGCCTCGATGAGCGCGGGAACTCTCTGTGCATAGTCACGGGTGTTGATACCTGCGCCTACAACGTAGCTCTTGTTCTTGTCGAGAAGCTCGTCGGGATGGCTCTTGTGCTGTGAATAGTCCTTACGGAATACGAAATACTTGAGGTTACCCTTTTTATCAACTATGGGAA
>JAZOUM010000095.1:0-1477 GCA_045658205.1 Eubacteriales bacterium
AAGAGCCTTAGGACGACGCTCAAGAAGGTGAGAAATGTCAAGGATTCTTGCAGCCTCTTCAACGCGGCGCCTGATCTCCTCCTTGGGAACCTTACGGAGCTTAAGGCCGAATGCCATGTTATCAAATACGGTCATGTGAGGATAAAGAGCGTAGTTCTGGAATACCATCGCGATATCTCTGTCCTTAGGAGCTACGTCGTTAACGTATCTGTCACCGATGTAAAGCTCGCCCTCGGAAATTTCCTCAAGACCTGCGATCATACGAAGAGTGGTGGACTTACCGCAACCGGAAGGACCAACGAAGATAAGGAACTCCTTATCCTTGATCTCAAGGTTGAAGTCGGAAACGGCTACAACGCCGCCGGGATACTTTTTGTAAATGTGTCTAAGAGAAAGACCTGCCATTTTTAAAATCTCCTTGATTTAAATAAATATTTTTACTGTATATATTCTAACAGATTGTAATGGATTTTCCAATAGGCATCTTCACAGTTTTATCGCGCGTTTTTTGTATATATATCACAAAATCTAAGCGGTTAATTTGTTGATAACAACGGCGGTTAAAAGGATATTTTAATTAATTAAAATTTGTGGGGATTTATGTCGTCAAAGTCCTCGGCATTATCCGACGTTAAACCGGATAGGCCATATAATATATAACCTCTTGGCGTATATGCCAAAAGCTTGTTGCTATTCTATATATTTTACCTACCTTAGTTTACAAAAAACAAACTTTTAAACCGTTTCAGGCGTTCTGCTCATCAACAACTCTTTTATATTTCTTATGCGAAAGGGCGGCAAAGACTATGCCCACAACAAGTATGATACACCAGGATGCTATGGTGAGCGACCAACCCATCGCCTCGGATATGAGGGCTATGCCGTACGTGGAGATAGCCGCGCCGATATACACACAGCTATTGCACACGCCGCTGACCGTAGCGGCTCTGCCAAAGCGGGCAAATCTGCCGGGAAGACAGGATATGAGAAGGAAGTTTGCACCGTGCATAGCTGCGCAGATAAATGCGGTGAGGAGCAATGCCGCGATTCCGAAGAACGAGCCATCCATATTGACGAAGAAGACAAGAGGAACAGCCGACACGAGCGAAAGGCCAAAGAGGATCGCAGTACCGACGACCTCGTTTTTAAACACACCCTTTTTATGCAAAGGGGTAACTAGAGCTATGCTGAGTATCGAGAATATCGGGAGTATCATCGAAACGAGTGTAGATTCCGACACGTCCCTGCCGAACGCCTCGGAATAGAGCATAGGCAACCAGGACTCAATGCCGTCACGCAAGAAGCCAAGAACAACTATGCAGACAAAGACGGTGAAAACGCCCGAGTCCTTAAGTATAGCGAGAATACTGCACTCGCCCTCTCCCCTTTTGTCCTCGCTCTTTTTCGCCGCGTGGCTCACAGGCTCGGCGCTCTCGGGGAGTATAAATCTCATAGCGATAGCGAAGATAGCCATAGA
>JAZOUM010000096.1:0-1896 GCA_045658205.1 Eubacteriales bacterium
TGACCGTCCTCGATCAGCTTCTTCATATGTCTGAAAATGAAGGTAAGAAGCAGTATCTGAATATGGGAACCGTCAACGTCAGCATCCGCCATTATAATTATCTTGCCGTAACGGAGCTTCGATATATCAAATTCGTCACCGATACCGCATCCGATAGCCTGAATAATAGGCAGAAGCTGCTGATTGCCATAAACCTTGTCGATACGGCTCTTTTCAACGTTAAGAACCTTACCTCTAAGAGGGAGTATAGCCTGGAAACGGGAATTTCGTCCGTCCTTTGCGCTTCCTCCCGCGGAGTTACCCTCAACCAGATAAAGCTCTGTGAGAGCAGCGTTGCGCTCCTGGCAGTCCCAAAGCTTTCCGGGAAGGGAAGCTCCGTCCAAAACGCCCTTTCTGCGGGTTAATTCACGTGCTTTTCTCGCCGCCTCGCGAGCGCGTGATGCGGCAATTGTCTTCTCTACTATAGCGCGAGCAACAGCGGGATTTTCATCAAAATATTCAGAAAGTCTGGTCTCAACCAGGGTACGAACCATAGTTCTCATCTCAGAGTTACCGAGCTTACCCTTAGTCTGTCCCTCAAACTGAGCATCCTGAAGCTTTACGGAAACGATACAGCAAAGACCTTCGACCACGTCTTCGGTAGAAAGATCCTCGTCGTTATCCTTTAACATCTTGTACTTTCTGCCGTAGTCGTTTATTACCTTCTTAAGACCGATACGGAAACCGGTCTCGTGAGTACCGCCTTCAATGGTATTTATGTTATTTGCAAAGCTGCGTATATCCTCTTGATACTTATCGTTGTACTGAATAGCAACCTCTGCGGTATTAACACCGCTCTGCGCCTTCATGTAGACAACCTCAGGATGGATAAGCTCACAGTGCTTTAACTCGTTCAGATAGGAAACGAAGCTGGTAATACCGCCTTCATAGCACAGATCGTCAGTTCTGGACTCATCTCCGCGCTCGTCGGTAAGAATTATTCTGATACCCGCGTTAAGGAAAGCCTGCTCTCTGAATCTCTTAAGAAGTATCTCGTACTTGAACTCAAGAGTCTCAAAAATCTTCGCATCGGGATAGAAGCGAACGTATAGACCGTGATCCTCGGTCGCTCCCGCGCTTGTGTAGTCGCGAACTACCTTTCCGCGCTCAAAGCGCTGAGTAAACTTCTCGCCGTCGCGGCAGTCCTCGTATTCCAGCCACTCGGAAAGCGCGTTAACCACCGAGGCTCCAACTCCGTGAAGACCGCCCGATATAACGTATCCCGATCCGCCGAATTTTCCTCCCGCGTGAAGAACGGTGAATACTACCTCAGGGGTAGGCTTTCCGGTCTTGTGAATACTTGTGGGAATACCTCGTCCGTTGTCCTTTACCGAAACACTTCCGTCCTTGTGCAGTACCACCCTTATAGTATCACACGCACCTGCAACAGCCTCGTCAACCGAGTTGTCCACTATCTCATATACCAAATGGTGAAGTCCCGGCTCAGATGTAGAGCCGATGTACATTCCGGGTCTTTTTCTTACCGCTTCAAGTCCCTCTAAGACCTGTATTTGCGATTCATCATAATTCTGCATATTCTCTTCCTCCGCTTTTTGAAAAAAGCTTGGCAAAAACTTTTGGATATCAAGCTTAGTTTTATGGATTTTTACAATCCTCAAAATCTGCCTTAATTAAGCTGGTATCCTTTGGTTTCTTGCTTTATTTTCTTGTTGTGATTTATTATTTTTTTAGTTACAATTATTTTGTAGGGGCGACCGACAGTCGTCCGCTTTCGGAAAAAGCTTGGCAAAAACTTTTGGATATCAAGCTTAGTTTTATGGATTTTTACAATCCTCAAAATCTGCCTTAATTAAGCTGGTATCCTTTGGTTTCTTGCTTTATTTTCTTGTTGTGATT
>JAZOUM010000097.1:0-45469 GCA_045658205.1 Eubacteriales bacterium
AAAAAGATTTTCAAAAATTGATGAAATAATACTTGTAACGCGTTTGACTTTAGAAATGAGAGATCGTAACACTAAGCTATATATGTATAGACACGCTCGTGAGATAAATGGTATAATGTAAAAACCGCAAGATACATTTATCGACAAATATGGAGTGCGATATGAGTAAGAAAAAGAAATCTAAAAAGCGCATAGGTAAGGTTAACCCGATACTCTATGCTATCGTATATGCCGCTTTAAAGCGTAAGTACACTAAAAAATACGGAATAAAGTATGATAAGAGCATCGTCAAGGACATCAAGGGACCGGCTATCGTTGTGGCGACGCACACCTGCGATGAGGACCATATTCTTTCGGCTCTCACCCTTTATCCCGTGCGTCCTACGTACATAGTCAGCGAACACTTTATGCGCAATCCCTCAACTGCGAGACTCCTTAAACTAATGCACGTAATCACAAAGAAGATGTTTACTCCTGATGTTTCTACCATAATCAACGTTATGCGTGCAAAGAGCGAAAACGCCGTTATCGTTATCTTCCCCGAGGGTAGACTTTCTTGCTACGGTCGCACACTCCCCATCACGGATGGTACTGCAGAGCTTATCAAAAAGCTCGGCGTAAATCTCTATGCCTGGAAGGCGGAGGGCGCTTATCTCAGTTTCCCAAAGTGGAGAGATAAGGGCGATAGCAGACGCGGACGTATAAATGCGTCGGTCAAGCTCCTTCTCTCAGCCGAAGAGGTCGCTGAAAAATCGGTTTGCGAAATCAAAGAGATCACCGAGAGCGCGATACTTCACGACGATGAGGTTGCGATGCGCGGTGTAGAGTATAAGTGCGATGATATGTCGCGTGGTGTGGACAGGATACTTTATAAGTGTCCCGAATGCAAAAAGGAGGGCGCTATCACAGCGGGTGATGGCCATATCAGATGTGAGTGTGGCTTTGACGCCACTCTCGACTCGTTCTATAGATTGCATGGCGCGCCGTTTGAGAGTGTGAACGAGTGGTTCGCATGGCAACAAAACTCCATAGATACCGACACGGAGTGCCTTGAGACACACGCAAAGCTTGGATGCTGTGGCGACGACGGCTTTATGGATGAGAATGCCGGAGAGGGTGAAGTATACATAGATAAGCACGTATTCAAGATGACCGGCGTTATGCACGGAGAGGCGATAGACTTTACCGTTCCTACGGATAAGATTGGCGCATTCCCGATAACTCCCGGCAGACATTTTGACATCTATTATAACGGCAAATTGATATACGTATATCCACAGCCGGATGAGAGAATGACGGTAAAGTGGGTAAGCTTCCTTGATAAACTGATGGAAGAGGTTAAAGCAAATAAGGTTTAATAAAAAAAGAGGATATTTCGGACTGTGATAAAGCCGATCTATCCTCTTTTTACGTATATTGTAATAATGAAAGTTAAAAAACTTTTTCGCCTGAGCGCTTGGTGTCAGTAAATGAACGTTTTATTCTTTACTAAGCGTCCATCCGTGATCGCCGTGATATACCATCTGCCTGGTCATACCGCCGTCGATACAAATGTTTTCTCCTGTGATAAAACCGGACATATCCGAGCATAGATACATCACCATATTAGCGATATCTGACGGAGTACCAACTCTGCCTGCTGGCTGTTGAATAGCATCGGAGCCCTCATATACCGTATAGTCGTTATCGATCCAACCGGGAGATATCGAGTTTACACGCGCCTTACCCGCAAGGCTTACCGCAAGAGCGTGTGTCAATGCGGCGATACCACCCTTTGCGGCGGTGTAGCTCTCCGTGTTAGGTTGACTCATTCTATCGCGTGAGGAGGATATGTTAATGATACACGCCCCCTTGGCAAAATGCTTGGAAAAGAGCTTGGTAAGATAGAACGGTGCGGTAACTCCCACCTTGAGGGCATACTCGAAATCCTCGTAGCTGCCGTTGTCAATGCCACACATTTTGGGCGCGGCGTTGTTGATGAGATAGTCAATTTTGCCTTGCTCGGCTATGACCTTGTCTCTGAATTTTTCGAGAGTTGCTTTGTTGGATATATCACCGATAAAGCAGTCGTTTTCCAAAATATCGATAACGTATGCCTTGGCGCCTGCCGTCTCAAAATGCTCTCTTATACACTTGCCGATACCTCTCGCGCCTCCGGTGATTACTACCGTCTTGTCCTTGAAGCTCCACATGCCAAAATCCTCCTAAAGTTATATATGGAAAGCTATTAATTTATCTCGCTCACCGTCTCGCCCTGCCAGTCGATTATACCGCCAAACTCAACTACGTTGGTGTAACCGAGGTCACAGAGTTTTTTTGCCGCTTCCTTGCTTCGTCTGCCGCTCCTGCAATATACGAGAATCATTTGCTCCTTATTGGGTAACTCCGAGATGGGATCCGTGCCTATGATCTCGTTGGGCACGTTTATTGCTTGTGGTATATGCCTTTGGGCAAACTCCTCGGGAGTTCTTACATCTAATATCACGTATCCCGTTTGTTGTGACATGATTTTTTCAGCCTCGACGGGTGTGATCTGATGGTATGACGCGCTAAAGCTCACGGTTGATACGCAAGAGGTAAGAAAAAACGTGGATAAAAATAGTGGAAAAAACTTTTTCATATTCTAATCAAAATATAACAATATATGTGAATAAAAGTTAGCATTTAATAGCTTAAAAACCATTTAAGCATTGTTATCAAATATACATGCGAGTATTCTATCGGCTATACATTGCATGCCGAAATCTCCGGGATGACCCGCCACGCCCGCATGCTCGAAGAGACCCTTCGCCATAGTTCTCTCATCCTCCTCAAGATCGGTGAGATGACAGAAGGTGTAGCCCTTTTCCTCGCATACCTCTCGCAGACAGTCGTTGTATACCGAGTACCAGAACATATCGGTTATAACGACCTTTTTGGCATTCTTGCCTACGAGGTAATCTACTGCTGTAGCAAAGTGAGGCTTACAGCTAACCTCAAGGTGCTTTTGCGCCGTGATGTTTTCGCCGATTCTTATGATAATGATGTCAGCATCAAATTTTTTCACCTCGGAGTAGTATTCGTCAAGCACCTCCTCGGAGCGTCTGTACTCCCATTCCCATTTTGCGCCTTGGGCAATACAGTAATCTACTTTTCCGTATCTTTTGTCAAGCTCGGCGACTATCAGGTGTACGAAATCCTTTTCCTTAGAGGATGCCGCCATGCCCCAATCGCCGTGCCAACCTATAGATGCGTTGGGCTCATGCCTCGTTATAGAGTTTCCGAAAAACAGCACCTTTTTGCTGCCGCCTCGGTTGAATATTGATACGAATTTATTGACGTCTATCTGTCCCTCCGCCTTTACCGTATTGGCGGCGGCGTTTTTTGATTCTATCATAGCTATTACCTCTTTAATATCATTTTATCCTAACTTTTGTAAACTCTCCGTTACATAAAATCACCATTTCTCTAAATCCTATATCGAATAGCATATCCTTTGATTCTGAGAAATTGCAGTCGAGATTTCCGAGCGAATGACAGTCGGAGTTCAGTATCACTGAGCCGCCGCATCTCTTTATCTCGTAGAGAAGATTGGTAGCGGGGTAGGGCGTTTTTCTAAGTCCACGGGAGATAGCCCCCGTATTTACTTCAAATAAAAATCCCTCGCTTGAGAGTCTGCTGATAAAGTACTTTGCAACCTCGTCGTGCTCGGACTTGCCGAGGAAATACGGCTCTCCAAGCTCGTCGTATTTTGTTAAAAGATCAAAGTGTCCTACTATGTCCGGGCGTCTTTGTCTTACGTACTCGTATTGCTCGCTGTAAAATGAACACGCCACAGCGCCAACGTCTCCGTCATAAGCATCAAGACATCGCCTTACACAGTCCTCGCCGAGATCTATCGGCAGATATTCTCCCTTCGCCTTGACGTAGTGCATAGAGCCGATTAGGTACTCGTATTTATCTCTGTCTGCCGGGTAGAAGGCGTCCTCCTCTATACCTCGGTATATCTCTATTTTACCTCGGTATTTTTCCTTCAATTTGTTTATCTCATTGATATAGCCCGTCTCATCCTTCATGCAGTAACTAAGACCGTAAGGGGCATAGGCGTGCGCAGAAAATCCGAGGGAAACAAAGCCCTTGGATATAGCTTCATTTACCAGATCCTCTGCCGTAGCCGAGCCGTCGCAAAAAATCGTATGGGTATGTAGATTTGATAACATCTTGACACTCCGTTCTTTGATTAACCCCATTATAACACACCGTTTCTCACTTGTAAAGAGCAAAAACGCTCA
This sequence comes from Eubacteriales bacterium, assembly GCA_045658205.1. Lineage (GTDB taxonomy): Bacteria > Bacillota > Clostridia > Oscillospirales > CAG-272 > UBA1740. The sequence goes on from JAZOUM010000097.1 coordinate 4,272, forward strand.
TTTTTGCATCTTCGCCGTTGTTAAAATACACAAATTGTGAACGTGATAATATGCGTATTTCACGAAAATATTTTCAAGACTTGAAAAATATTTATAATGGGTGTATAATGAAAATAACAGTACTATTTAGGTAAATTTAGGTAGATCTGTAAATTTTAAAAAAGGAGAACAGAAATGAAAACTTCTTTAATCGTTAGAGTTATTTGTATGGCTTTAGTGCTTTGCATGATTTTCACCTCATGTAAGTTCTTGCCGCAGAACGATGATTCTAACAACGACAACACAGAGGATGTAGGCGGTAATACCACCGATCCTACGCCTGATCCTGATCCTACACCGGATCCTGATCCCACACCCGATCCCGATCCTACACCGGATCCCGATCCTACACCCGATCCCGATCCCACACCCGATCCTGTATGTCAGCATACGGAAACCAAGGTGAGAAACGCTAAGCCCGCTACCTGCGCTGCTCTTGGTTACACAGGTGATACCGTATGTAAGAACTGCGGTGAGCTTATCGCTAAGGGAACCGAGATCCCAATGATCGAGCACGTATTCAATGACGGCGAGATCACAAAGACACCCACCTGTATAGAGACCGGTATCTTTACCTACACCTGTACGGGATGCGGACTCACCAATTCTAATGCGCTTCCTACCGTAGATCACGCTGATGAATATCACGACATGCTCGACGGTACTCACAATCATGCATGCGCGACCTGTACTATGAGCGTGAATGAGCCTCATACTCCTACCGACAACGGTCAGTCGTTCGCTATGACATGTACCACTTCCGCTTACACTCAGTACACCTGTGCTGTATGCGAGCAGGAATACAAGATCTATGACGCGAGTGGCGAGCTTGCTCCCCATACTTACGGCGATTGGACCGTAATTGACGCTACTTGCGTTGCAGATGGCTCAAAGGTTCACTATTGCGGCGAGTGTGAGCACGAGGAGAAGATCGTTATCCCCGCTACTCCCGACGTACACAACTATGAGTTTGCTTATTATCAGGATGACGTAGCTCCCGGCTGTAACAACGGCGCGGTTGAGGTTTACGTTTGCGCGGACTGTAACGAGGCTACTATGACCAAGGACGTTCCCGCAACCGGATTGCATACCTACGAAGCTCTTGAGGACAAGGGCGACGGTTGGCTCCGTAACCAGTGTACCGGATGTGGCAAGGTAGTTTCCACCTTCGATGCATCCAAGGTTAAGGAAGCCGAGGTTAAGGCTGAGGATATTCCCGAGGACGTACCCTTCGAGGTTGAAACTCAGGAAGCTAAGATGGAGTTCCCCACCGACGTTATCGGTCAGCTCAAGGGCGGCGAGGACGTTAAGATCGGCGCGGACATCCTTACCGATGAAAAGAAGGATGAGGCTATAACTAACGCTACCAACCTCACCGAAGAGGAAAAGGCAAGACTTGCTGATGTTGAGCTCTTCGACTTCAACGTAACTATAGACGGTGCGGCTCTTTCTGAGAACTTCGCTGTTGCAGTAACCGTAACTATTCCTTATACACTTAAGACTCTCGTTGACGACGAGGGTAACGAATACCTTGAGGACAAGGATGGTATTGTAATTTGGTACGTAGCGGCTGACGGAACTATCGAAAAGATAACCGACGCTCAGTACAATGAGGACACTCAGACCGTAACCTTCCTCGCTCCCCACTTCTCCATGTACGCGGTTGCATACGAGGAGACACAGGAGATGAAGTGTCGCAGAGGTCTTCACGACTTCGTGGCAACTCTTACCGTTGATCCTTCCTGCAGAATGCACGGTTATACTCTCTATGAGTGTACCACCTGTAGCAGAGTAAGCATCGACAATATCGTAGAAAAGCTCCATCACAACTACGGTGAGATACTCGACGCAGTTCCCACCTGTGAAAGTGGTGATTACTACAAGCGTATTTGCGCAGACTGTGGCGACGTTAAGCTCCTCCAGTACGTTCGCGCGCTTGGTCACACTCTCGACGCTATCGCTACCTGCGACAAGGGCTCTTACTGCTCTCGTTGCGATAGAATCGTTACTCCCGCTCTCGGTCACAGCTGGGGCGAGTGGAAGGTAGTTGTTCCCGCAGGCGAGCTTACCAACGGACTCAGAGTTCGTTACTGCTTACGCTGTGGCGCATCTCAGGAATCTACCACCGCATCCACCGGTGACATCACCGCGCTTGAGTTTGCATCCTATGAGGAGATGGTAGAGTACCTCTACGACCTTCTTATCGGACTTAACGGCGGTACTATTGAGTTCAGCTTCGTTCTCAACAACACCTCCGACGTTAACGTTAAGGCTACCGTAAACAAGGATGGCGACGACACTCTCGTTCTCGCAGAGTACGTATTAGAGCGCCGCAATTATAACGGCGAGATGATTAGCTATGACGGCAAGGTTCTTTACAAGAACGGCGTTGTTGTAGCAAGCAATCACGAGGAGGGCTATGACCTCGAGATCAACGCTATTGACCTTGAGTCTCTCTTCTATATGCCTATTGAAATATACCTCGACAATATGCAGCAGGTATATGACTTCTTCAATCCTATGGTTGAAGTATATATGGAAACGATCAGAGAAGAGCTTGTTAAGTACATTGATATCGCGGGCGATGATATCAACGAGGCTCTTGCAGCTGCAGGATGTGAATACACCGTAGAGCAGCTCATCGATATACTCGACTCTATCGAGACCGTTTACGCTTACGTATCTCTCAAGCTCGGTTACACCACCGCAGCTGAGGTTAAGGACGGCGTAGCAATTCCCACCAAGCACGACCTTCTCAATCTCTTGAAGGCAGTTATGGAGTCTACCGAGGACGGCGAGAATACCAAGTATTCCGTTAACGTTCAGCCTCTTCTTGACGCTATCAACACAGCGATTAGCTGGATAGAAGAGAGAGCAGAGCGTACCGTTGCAGAGGTTCTCTTCGAGCTCCTTGGCGATGAGCTCCTTAAGCTTGACGAAACTATCACAGACATCGATGCGCTTTGCGCATATCTTAAGAATACTCTCCCCGGCACTCTCAGAGTAGAAGAGGCTATCAGTCGCATCGTTACCTTGCTTGAGGAAAAGGAGCTTATGACTCTTGACGAGCTTTACGAGCTTCTTGAGACCGTTATAGCAGAGGCTACCGGCGAAGAGGTTGATCTTGAGGCTATGGTATCCGAGTATTATGACATCACTCTCAACGAGTTTGTCGTTATGCTTATGGAATCCAATCAGTCAAGCCAGCCTATGCCCGAGGAACCTAATGTGGATCAGAACGTGAGCGGCGGTATGGGCTCCAATGGTAATAATGGCGATATTGGCTTCGATAACGGTGATATTAATGGCGGATTTGTTGACGGCGGTAAGGCAGAGATCAGCAAGGATTACGCTGTAGCCGAGATCGATGACGAAGAACCCAAGACCGACGATACCGAGGACGAGGAATTTACCGTTGAGGCGCTCTACGATCAGCTCACCTCTATGGCTAAGGAATATCTCTTCGGCGACCTTTACGTTCCCAGAGTTGGCGAGACTCTCGTTGACGTAGCGGCTATGCTTAAGTCCTATCTTGAGCAGATGGATATCGGCGCAGATTTCAGCTTTACTCTCGATAAGGATGGCAAGGTAGTTGCTCTCACTCTTGACGAGCTTATCACCGTTACTATCCCCGGCGAGGAGGGCGAAGAGGATCAGGTTATCACTCTTCAGAAGTTCCTTGTTGACATCGTTCGCGATGACAGTGTGGTTATCGTTCCCGACGAATTCAAGGGCGTAGATGAAGAGATCGAGACCGGCTTTGACGACGAGGGTAATTTCGTTATCAGCGGACTTCCCACCGACTCTCAGGTTGATGTAAGCATCTCCGGCAACGGCGTTGAAGTAGAACTTGGAGAAATCCTTGAGCTTGATGAAGATATGTCCAAGCAGCTTGGCTACGACGTATACGTAGCTCCCAAGGAGCTTTGGACCAATACCACATGGATCGCTGAATTGATATTTATTGACGGTAAGTATTACGAATACTACAGTGTTGGTCACTACGATAGAAATTATTACTCTGCTAAGACCGACCTGTTCGCGTTTATGGCAGATCCTTACTCCATTCTTCCCACTGAGTCAGATGCTCCCGATTATTATTACACCAAGGACAATACCCCTGCATATCTGACCGGTCTTGGATTACTTGCTCAGTTTGACGGCGAGTGGTGGGTATGCGGCGGCTACATTGATTCGGACGGAAATCTTACCGACCTTTACACTAATTACAACTTTGACGAAAGATTCGGTGGCAAGACCATCGAGCTTAGCTCCATTGACTCTGATTATTACGGCGAATATTATGACGGCTATTCTCTCTACTATGCAGAGATAACTCTTTACATAGACGGAGAATACTGCAGCTTTAGAGGTAAGGTTAACGCGGGCGGCGGTATAGATCTTGTCTATACCCTCAGCTACTCGACGTATATGTCCTACTATGAGCTTGGCGCAGAGGTGGGTATCAGCACCTTGAATTATGACGACGTTCGTACATATACATGGAACATGAACCTGCTTATCAACGGTGAATACGTTCAGGATATGTATGAACAAATGACTTTTGTAAGGAAGATTCCCACCTACTACGTACAGATCGCTGACGGCGTATTCATTAATATTGAAAGCTATAACTTCAAAAACTACAACGTAAACGGTCTTGAGACTATGCAGCTCTCCGACGGCAACACTATGTACGTTGTGGGCAACGCCTATGCCGGCAGCTTCGGCTACGCGTACGGCGAGATCTACTACGGTTACGTTCATGTTGCAAACAAGATGTACGTTCGTGCGTACTGCGTAGTACAGGACGGCGTGATGATCAATGTCTGCTACGAAAATGCTCAGACTGAAAAGTGGATGTCTTACAGCGAGCTCTTCAATATCGACGACTATAAGACTGTCAAGGAGGACGGTACTATAGTTATCTCCAAGGAGCTTGTAGCTAAGCTTCGAGAGCTTTGTACCGGAGACGGTGATTACGTATACTTTGCAATAGAAGTAAGCCGTGACGTTGACGGCGTTGAGTGCGCTGCTATGAAGAGAGCTTATATTAAGTACAACGAGCAGGAGCTTAATATCAGCATCGGCGGCTCAAATACAGACACAATCGGCCGCGACATATTCTACCAGCTCTTTAACGGTCAGTCCGGCGAATCCGGATCTACCGGTAATTTCATCTACGTTGACGAGGATGGAAATCTCGTTCTTGAGAGCAACGGAAGTATCAATTATATCGAGGTTAACTTCAACGACAAATTCCCCGCTGACGACGTCCTCGAGTATAACCCCGAGGAGAGCGAAAATCTCGGCTACGATATCTACACCTACGAAAGAGAAGATCAGTATTATTCGACGTACGTGTATATTGACGGTAAGTATTATTACTACAATACAAACAGCAATTACTCTATAAGCACAATGAGTCTTGATAACCTTATCAAGAATAATTGGCAGATCTACGATCTCAGATACCGTTATAACATCGCTGCTACCGAGGATGCTCCCGAGGAGCTCCACGGTAAGATGGTATATGATCTTACCGTTGGCTTCATGGATAGCAATAACGGTATAACAAACAAATGGAATACTCAAATAACTTTGTATGCTATAGTGCTTGACGGCGAGCTCTATATCCTTACCGGCGCTTACGAGACCGGTGAGTCTCTGCTCACCTTCGAGGGCTACGTTCCCGCAGATGAATACTTCGAGTCTCTTGAAATCAACGCTTCGGATAAGTATCCCACGTATTATAGTAACTACTATATCAACGGAACAATGCAGACCTTAGAGCGCGTCTACTTTGAACTCGTAGAGCCTGAGTATGATATCACTAAGGTGATTAGTCTTTACAAAACCGCGGACGGTGAATATGTTCACGATAGTAGACACCTTAATTATCATATTGAAATTTTAGACGAGGCAGATATTCCTTCAAACTACGTGCTTTCTTACACCTCTGATCAGGTATTCTGCAACGGTACGTATACTATGGTAGAGTTTACGTACGTAGTGACAAACCTCTATCGCGCTATTAAGATCGGTGACAAGTTCTACGACTACGACGACTTCAATTGGTCCATCTACGGCGACGATACCGTTATAACCGAAGAAGAATTTGAAGAGAAGATGCTTAGCACCGATAGAGTATACGCTGTATGGGATGATGAGCTTCAGGATTGGCGCTACTACAACAGGTTCCTCCCCGGCGACTACATTGAGGTGTTTGACGAGATCTACGGCTTCGTTCTTCCTGATGAATATTATCAGAACTATCTTGGCGATACCGAAAACTACTACCGTGTATACGAGTTCTGGTTCTACGTGACAGAGTCCGTAGAGGTAGAGGAGACCGAGCTTGACAACGGAGATATCTTCTATCATCGCAATGGAGCGGGCTACATCAAGATCGATGGCACAAACCTTTACGTAAGAGCGGTTATCTACGAGGATGAAAATGGTAATACCTATCCCGTTTGCCTTCTCAGAACGGCATATCTTGAGGACTGGTGGCTCAACTCTTACGATATTATCGATGAGTATCTTTCCAATGACGGAAACTCTATCGTAATTCCCAGAGAGCTTCTCGATATTATGAGAGATCTTCCCGACCACTGTTACTTCTACGTAAGCACCACTTACGGTAGCTATAGATTCGATTACTACACTCTCGAGTCCTACTTTATGAACGATGGCGGCTTCGGCGGTGACAAGGATTCCGGTAATAACGATAAGCCTATGTACGATTACGTTATTGACGGTACCGACGGAGATATCAAGATGGAGGTAGTTATCGTAAAGTAATAGCGTTTAAGCTAAACAATACGTAAAGTATTACGTATAAAAATAGGGAATTGGTATATTCAAAATATGCCAATTCCCTGACAAGAGGGAGTCTCGAATTTAAATTTGAGACTCCCCATTAATAATTTATTATTAAGGAGACAAAATGAAAAACAGAATAATTGCCATAGTTTTGGCGGTGGGGATGCTTTTCAGCTTGGCCTCCTGCAAAAAGGAAGAGCCGGGAGAGGTTATTCCGCCAAAGGACAAGGAGCTCGTAGTGGAAAACGAGCCCGTAAAATATACCGAGGCTCAGATAGCCGACGCCGCAGATCGCATCGTGGCGCTTACGGTGGATTACGTAAAGCTTTTCAATAATATGACCGTAGATGAGAACAAGCAGGCAAGTATACGCAACGTTTTCATCAACGATGTACCCTCCATTCTTTACAAGACGTCGGTCTATGCCGATGAGCTGTTTGAAATGCTTGAGTGCGCGGAAAAGGCGATGGAGCAAAGCCGCGAGGAGGGGAAGAGTTATTTAGATTTTATCATTAGCCTTGCCGCGGATTTTAACGGCATACTTGACGCGGAGCGCTTCGGCTCTCTCGTTTATAATTTACAGCTTTTAAGACTTGATAAAAGGCTTATTAGCGAGCAGGAAAGGTACGATAAGTACGGATATAAGTTTTATTTTGAAAACGTAGAGCGCTATAAGGCGCTTATAGCAAAGACCGAGGACATAGGGGAGAAGAGATTTTCCGACGCATTCTCCGTAATTGTGTTTATGGTCAGCTCTGCCGGCGCATCCTATGATTTTGAGGATGGCGGCGCATTCGGAGTCGCGACCGGCGACGTATTTTTGATTTTGAAAAAACAGGGCGAACGCTTTGCCGCCATAGATCTCAGCGAGGCTGAGTGGCAGGTCATTGGTGAGCTTTGCGAGGAGTTTATACCCAAGCGAGGCAGCGCGGACCTTAATGGCAAGGTGTTAGGCTCACTTAACGATGACGATTTTCTGATAGGAGCGGCAAGTGTGATGCCGAGCCTTATTCAGTTTTATAAGGATATAACAGCAGATATTTCAGAGGATAATATTGATATAATCGAGAGCGGTGAGCATTTGGCTTACGAACGCGTGATATTCGGTGAGCTTATTAAGCACGAGGAGGGCTTACGCGCCCTTTTGGCAACGCTTGAGGAAAAGATACCTCAGGCGGGCTCATACAGCCTCTCTACCGTAAAGACCTATGACAAGGCGGGATACACAAAATTTACCGCCAAGGGCGTCGCGAGCGCTGACGAGCTGGTAGATGCCATAAAGACCTTTTTGAAGACACCGACGGATGAGCACTTAGACAAGATCGGCGAGACCTCCACCTTGTTTATGGCAGGTATAAATCCTGTTATCGCGTACGTGTATATTTATAATTGATTTTGGAGCAAGGTATGCTAAAGGCTAAAAATGTAAAGAAAAGTTATAATAATAGAGAGATTTTGCGAGGAATTGACCTTGAGATACAGGACGGCGAGTTTGTGTCTATTATGGGAGAGAGCGGTAGTGGCAAGAGTACGCTTCTTTCCATGCTCTCCGGTAATATGCGTCCTGACGAGGGTGTGGTAGACTTTGACGGCTTCGTTATATCCGAGGCTAATGAAAAGGATATGGCGCGCTTCAGACGAGGGGATCTCGGCTTTGTGTATCAGGCTCTTAACCTTGTATCCACGCTTAACGCGGAGGATAATATTCTCCTTCCTTTGTATCTTGCTAAGGAGGATGTACAAAGTGGTAAAAAATATATGCGAGAGCTTGCCGCGAGAATGGGTATTGAGCATCTGCTCTCGTCTATGCCTGAGGAGATGTCGGGTGGAGAAAGACAGCGCGTCGCTATAGCGAGAGCTTTGATCCATCATCCGAAGATAATAATGCTTGACGAGCCGACCGGTAGCCTTGACAGCAAGTCTACTACCGAGGTGCTTGAGCTTTTGTCCGAGATACATAAGAGTATGGGCATATCCATCATACAGGTGACTCACAGCCGCGAGGCAGCCGAGTATGCAGATAGGATCATTTTCATAAAGGACGGGGAGGTATCTTCGCTTTGAGTATATTCGGAAAATACATTTTCCGTAGCATCAAGAAGGAGCCTCTTCAGCCGCTGATGATAATCGTAATTCTCAGCCTTTGCGTTGCGGTTATGATAGTATCGGTTTCTCTGCCGCTCGGCTTGTATTTAGAGTCGGTTAATTCCAAGGGAGTTGACGAGTGGACGGCAGATATGAGCGTTACCTTAAAGGCGACGAGCGACGTTCGATTTATGTTTGAGGAGGAGATACGCGATGCCGTAGGCGACAGGGGCGAGGTGTTGGGCGAGTTTCCATTATCCGGCTTTGTCTTTTCCGGCAAGGACCGAAAGCATATCGATATCGGCGTTTTTGATCTTGAACGGGCAGATAAATTCTATGAGTTCAGATTTACGGAATACGGAAAAATTACAAACAACAATATCGATAGAGTCGCGATCTTACGAGAGGATCTTGCGGCGCAGTACGGCTGTCATCTCGGTGACGTCATAACGGTAAATATTCTCGGCGACAAGTTCGATTTTGAAGTACAGGGTATAGTTAAGGCGACCGGCGTTATGCTCTTTGCTAATATGCTGATAGATATCAGCAGCGTAAAGGACGAGCTGTCCGAGCGTTCTCCTCTGATTGCTTCTATTTCCTCGGACTATAACCCGTACACTAAGGTACATATCAATCTTAACGAGGGCTACACCTCCGAAGAGGTAAAGGCGGAGCTTTCCGCTTTGCCGAGCTTTGAGGATAAGGTCGTAAATACCAAGGAAGAGCTTTTGGCATTCGATTACTTCACGATGCTGCTCATCATCACGGTATTGATGCCTTCTATTCTCCTGATTATCGTATCTGCAATGATGATGCTCTCATCATTTAATCTCTTACAGAAAAAGCGCAGAGCTGATATGGCGCTGTTTAAGATAGTGGGCGCCGATTCCGGTCACCTGAAGCGCCTTATGAAATATGAGGGACTTGTATACAGCTCGATTGGCGCAGCCCTCGGCTCGCTGATAAGCATACCTATCCTTATGATGCTTGACAGACTCTACCAGTTCGGAAACGCAGAGCTGAAGTTTGGTTGGCTTGAATTTGTCGTAGGCTTCGGTTCTTCCTTCTTGTTCACCGGTATATGTACTCACACCCATACCAAAAAGATGATCAAGAACAATCTTGCCGAAGAGTTAAATAATGGAAATCTCGACACGGATAGGCACTTTACCGTTAAAAAGCTCGTCTATCTCATCCCTACCGCGATAGTAGGCACTATAACGGCGCTTTTGCCCCCGACATATAGATATGTTACCGCATTTCTACTTGCTTGTCTTGTGGTTATGTTCGTATACGCGATATCTCCATATTTAATAGGTTGGATGGCGTCGCTCATCTCTAAGCTGTTGTCTAAAAAACGCAAGGGTGCAGGCAACTTTATTCTTTCGGCTAAGGCGTGTTCAAATTCGTATCCCTTAAGACACGCAGGACGTATAATGACGATTTTGCTTACGATTGCGATGTCGCTTATTTTCGTTCTCGACGTGGTAGAGAAGCAGCTTCAGTCGTCCGTTAACTTCTCTGATTTTGACTATGCCGCGTATCAGGTGGATAAGCGCACTCGCGCTCGTATAGACGAGATCGATGGAGTGATTGCCGTTGCGGACGGAATTATGGACCGTAGCGTCGTGATAGACGGTGGCATTGCCTTGAACGGTATGTCAATCAAGGGTGATAAGGACGGTTGCTTTGACAACGATATTCTCCCGGATGAGATGCCGGTCGGCGATACTATAATTCTCGCTCGAGGAATCGCAAAAATGTACGGCTTTGAGGTCGGAGACAGGATAAAATGTACGATACTAGATATACCGTGTGAGCTTACTCTGACGGAAATAGTCGATACGCACGGCGACTTTGTATTCTATGATTCCGATTACATCGGGGCAAAGAAGGAGATCACCTGTGTGAAAACCGACGGCAGCGAGGAGAGCGAGGAAGCGCTTTTGGCATTGTTTGACGAACGAGGTATAAGATATACCACGTCGGAAGAGATATTCTCCGGCACCAATTCGAGCGTAAGACGTAATCTTCTCGTGTTTAAGGTTATGCTAGTCGCTATGGCGCTTCTGACGGTAGTCGGTATATGGAACGTACTTTCTGAGCAGAGAATGGAACGTAAGCGCGAGTTCGATATGATGGTACAAAACGGCGCCACCAAGTCCGGTATTGTCAAAATGCAGGTGTTGGAGGTTGTATATCTCTTTGTATGCGCACTCCTTACGTCTATGCTCTCTTCGATCATAGTATGCAGAATGATAGATATGGTCGCTGTCTCGTTCGGTATGACCTTATACTTCTAAAAGTAAACTAAAGTATACTTAATAACGGTTTTATATCAGTTGTTAAGCGAAAAATATACAAGAGGGTAGAGGATGCTTTTGTTCTCTATCCTCTTTGTTTTGCTGAAAATAAAAAAGCCTTCCCGGTAAAAGGGAAGGTGAGAATGAGAGGAGAAAGATAAATGAAGCATTCGCTATGCGAATATGAAGCAGAAGCCTTGCGGCTTCTATGAAACTGCAACTTCGTTGCCATGAAGCGAAGCGCACGTTTTTCATTTTTTATGTTGCGAAGTAATGCTTCATAGCCGAAGGCTGCTTTATGAGTTGCTATGCAACTCGCTTAATGCACCGCAGGTGCGCTTCATTTTTAAATAGGGATCTTCGCCGTTGGAGAAGATTTCCTCGTTTAAATAGGGATCTTCGCCGTTGGAGAAGATTTCCTCGCCCTGCGTCTGGTGAGCGAGCTCCCCGACCTTCGGGCGGGAAATGCGCATACCGCCTTGTGCGGTATCTTGCCAAGCGAGCAGATGAAGGCTTGGTTAGTACAAGTATTTCAATTAGAAGAAAGTTAAATGCGAGAGGCAATACCCCGGCGCTGTGGTGAGACTCCTCTATTCCCCTGCCAGAACGAAAAAGATATTTTTGTCGTTCCTTAATAAGGTTTCGAACTCCAACATAAAATTCAGCGAAGGTATGTTGTCGAAAAATGCTATTGTTTTTTAACCATCTTTTGAGAGAGAAATACATTTTTCAATTAAATAGTCAAGATCTTCCATGCGAAAGCGAATACAGCCTGCGGCTGATGATATACACCTTCGGTGATGAGATGCACGCTAACGCGAGATGATATGCCATTGCTCTCGCAATGGATAAAAAAATACTCGTTCCGAAGAACGAGGATTTTTTGGCAGGGGTAAAGGGATTCGAACCCCAACATACAGAGTCAGAGTCTGCTGTGCTGCCGTTACACAATTCCCCTATGCGTTTAACGGACTATATTCTATCACATGTTATCCGATTTGTCAATAGGATTTTGAAAAAAACTTTCTTTTTTTGTTTGAGGTGGGAAAATATGCATTTGGTGTTGATTTTATACTATTGAAATAGCGTTTTTTTGATGAACTAATCGTGCTTTTAACTGCAAATGCCTTTCTAAACGAGTATTTTTATCACTTTTGATTTATTTTTATTTAATTAGTATTGAAAATACGTGCGCATTATGTTATAATGATTAATGCAAATTATTCAGGCGAGCGCATACGCGAGTATTTTTTGGTGCGCGTAGCCGAGAAAGAGGATACTTAAATGAAGGAAAAACTTGACCTTTTGCTCCGTGAGGGAGCGGCTAAAATTGAGGCTGCCAAGACGGAAAGCGAGCTTCAGGAAATCAAGGGATCTTTGCTTGGTAAGCAGGGCGCTATAACCGAGCTTCTCAAGGAGATACCTAAGCTTGACGTTGCTCTGCGCCCCGAGATGGGAAAGGCTGTGAATAACGTAAAGAACCTGCTCTCCGAGCAGATAGAGGGGAAGCGCGAGGAGCTTAAGCTTAAGGCGTCTGAGATCTCCCCCGACTTTGACTGCACCTTGCCCGGCATTAAGCCTATGATCGGCGGATTGCACCCCATCACTCAGATGTGCTATGATCTTAACGACGCGTTCCGTTCTATGGGCTTTGAGGTGTTCCAGGGACCTGAGATCACGAGCGAGTACTATGCGTTCGATAACCTCAACTTCCCGCCCAACCACCCCGCAAGAGAGAGTATGGATACCTATTGGCTCGAGGGACACGATTCCGGTGAGGCTAATGAAAAGCTTTGTCTCCGTCCTCACCTTACGGGCGGTAGCGTAAGATATATGCAAAAGCATAAGCCTCCTTATCGCTTTGTTTATCCCGGTCGTGTGTATAGAAACGAGACTACCGATGCTCGTCACGAGCGCGCATTCTTCCAGTACGAGGCGCTCATCGTTGACAAGGATCTCACCTATACCTCCGGTAAGGTTATGATTAAGAGCATCCTATCCAAGGTGTTCGGACAGGACGTTCCGGTAAGAATGAGAGCCGGCTTCTTCCCCTTCGTTGAGCCGGGATTTGAGATCGATATGGGCTGTCTTGTATGCGGCGGCAAGGGCTGTAGCGTATGTAAGCACGTAGGCTGGATAGAGATCATGCCCGGCGGCACTCCTCATCCCAACGTACTGCGCGCTGCAGGAGTAGATCCCGATGAGTACACCGGCTTCTACGTAAATATCGGTCTTGACAGACTTGTTATGATGCGCTACGGCGTTGACGACGTTCGTCTGTTCCACGGCACCGATCTTCGATTCCTCGGTCAGTTCAAGTAATACCCGCGGATATCGTAACTAAGGAGAAGAAAAATGAAGTTATCATTAAATTGGATTAAAGATTACGTTAAGATTCCCGAGGATATGGATCTTACCAAGCTCGCTTACGACCTCACGATGTCTACGGTTGAGGTTGAGGGCGTACACGACCTCGGAAAGCAGTTTGACGGCATTGTTGTCGGAATTATAAAAGAGGTTCTCCCTCATCCCAACGCGGACAAGCTCCGTGTGTGCAAGGTTGATATTGGTACCGAGGATATCAAGGATATCGTTTGCGGCGGAAGCAATCTTGAGGTTGGTATGAAGGTCGTTGTCGCTTGTCCCGGCGCTATGGTGCGTTGGCACGGTGAGGGCGAGCCCGTTGAGATCAAGAACACCAAGCTTCGCGGCGTAGCGAGCTTTGGTATGATATGCGCGGCTGTAGAGGTAGGTCTTGCAGACCTCTTCCCCACGGAGGACGACCACGGTATTATGGATCTGTCCGCGTTTGACGTGGCGGCAGGTACCCCCTTGGCTGAAGCGCTCGGACTTGACGATATGATCCTCGAGATCGACAACAAGTCTATGACTAACCGTCCCGACCTTTGGGGACATTACGGTATCGCGCGTGAGATCGCCGCTATGTACGACCTTCCTCTTATGCCTATCGCTGAGTACACTCCCGACGTGTCAAAGGCGTATGACGTGAGAATTCTTGACGAGGAGAAGTGTCCTCGTTATATCGGCGCTAAGATCGAAGGCCTTGGCATCAAGCCCTCTCCCTTCGATATGCAGACTCGTATCTGGCGCGTAGGTATGCGTCCTATCAACGCTCTCGTAGACGTTACTAACTACGTTATGCTCGCGGTAGGTCAGCCTACTCACGTATTTGACTCTCATCAGATCGTCGATCACATAGAGATCCGTACCGCTAACGAGGGTGAAAAGCTCACTCTTCTCAACGACAAGGAGCTTGAGCTTAAGAGCGATGACCTTGTTATTGCAGACGCTGAGGGCGCGGTAGCTCTCGCCGGTATTATGGGTGGCGCAAAGGATTCTATTCTCCCCACCACCGACAGCGTTATCCTTGAGGTTGCTAACTTTGATTCCCGTAGCGTACGTAGAACTGCGCTTCGCTACGACAATAGAACCGAGGCGTCCTCAAGATTTGAGAAGGCTATCGACCCCGAGAGATGTGACCAGGCGCTTTCCCTCGCTATGCAGCTCTTCAGCGAGCTTTACCCTGAGATGAAGGTTACCGCCTTTACCGATAAATATCCCAACAAGCTCGTAAGATGCGAGATCGACGTTGACTTCGATTGGCTTGACAGAAGACTCGGTATTCGTGTTCCTGAGGAAATTGTTAAGAGAAAGCTCGGTACTATGGGCTTTGACGTAACCTTCAACGACGAGGGTATGCATATCGTGGTTCCCACTTGGCGTTCCACCGGTGACGTTTCTATCAAGGCGGACATAATGGAGGAGGTTGCTCGTATGTACGGATACGAGAACTTTGAGCCTACTCCCATTACCACAAGCTTTGACAGCGCTATAAATCAGCTTGAGGTTGATCTTGTGCGCAAGGTCAAGGAGTATCTTGCCTTCCGTGCCGGTATGCAGGAGATATTCACTTACCCCTGGATGACCGATAATTTTGTAAACGCTATTCTCCCGACTCTTGACGGCGTTCTCGCACTCTCCACCCCTCCTTCTCCTACCGAAAAGTATCTTCGTTCCACTCTCCTTCCCAATATGTGTAAGGCGATAGTGAAGAACGAGCGTAACTTCGACGAGTTCGCTATCTTTGAGGAGGCGCAGATCTTCCGCGACACCGATTATACCTCTGAGTATTCAGAGCTTGAGAAGCTTCCTTACCAGCGTAAGCATCTTGCATGCGCGTTCGCGGGTAAGTCGGACAATATCCAGACTCTCTTCAGAACCGCGAAGGGAATTATCGAGGATATGCCGAGATACACTCACATGGAGGGCTTCACCTTCGCAAAGGTTGAGAAGCCTTATTGGGCGGACGAGACCGTATGGCTCAACGTTTTCATCGGTGACGTAAAGGTTGGCGATATTGCGCTCCTTTCCAAGAAGGCGGCTCTCGCTTGTGATATTAAGGTGCTTTCCGCCGTGCTCGTAGAGCTTGATATGGATTGCTTCCGTCCTCTTAAGTCGAGAACCAATCGCTTTGTAAGAGTTCCCGAGTATCCGATGAACGAGTATGATATTTCCTTCCTCATCGATTCTTCTATTAAGTGGAGTGAGATATATGCCGCAGTCCTTCCTAAAAAGTCTGATGACAATCTTCTTCGCGAGGTGCTCTTCGTTGACGAGTATACCGGTAAGCAGATCCCCGAGGGTAAGAAGTCTATCACTCTCCGCCTTGTTATAGGCTCCGGTGAAAAAACTCTTACCGGCGCTGAGATCGAGACGGTTGCCAACGGCGCGAGAAAGAAGCTTGCTAAGGCGTTTGGCATTGACGTTAGAACTGCGTAATTTTCTAATTATACTTCGGAGGTAAATATGAAGACCAAGATTATAGCATTACTTTTGATTTTGGTATCCGCTTTCAGCATTATGTCCTGCGCTATTGTGCCGATGTATGACTCGGTTGATCTTATTGTTATGCTTAAAGCGGCAGGATATGAGCTTACCGACGTTAACGAAGAAGTTCAGGAGGGAATTGTCGGTTATGTTTACGGTGTAAGAGAAGAGACCGATGATGAGATCTTCTACATCTACTGTGAAAACTCTAAGTCCGCTAAGTCTATCTACAACTATATAAACAGCAGACAAAAGGCTAAGGTCGCAGAGCTTAAGATGCAGATCGAAAAGGTTGAGTACGCGCTCTATAAGTCCGAGGGCATCAGCGCCGCGGAAAAGGGCGACTACTACGAGAGATTTGTAGAACTCAGCGAGGATCTTGAGGAAGTAGAGAACTACAGCTGTGGCCACGGCTTCAACGTTGTTTGGTACGGTACCCAGCAGGCTGTCCTTGATATCAGAATGGGTTGATAAATTATAATAAAAAAACGCTTACGTGCCTTATCGGTGTCGTAAGCGTTTTTTATATCAAATTATACTTATATCGTCAATGTTCTAAGTCTTTTTACGTCGACCACGGTGATGCCGCCTCTGGACAGCTCTACGATACCCTCGCTTGAGAAATATTTGAGCATACGCGTCACTACCTCTCTGGCGGAGCCCATATACTTTGCTATTTGCTCGTGCGTGAGGTGTACGGTGTTATCACCAGTTTTAGAGATCTCGTCGAGCAGGAATATGGCGAGTCTCTTGTCCATACTCATAAATAGTATCTGTTGCATTACCCACATAACGTCGGAGAAGCGAGCTAAGGCTGTCTCAAGAGCAAATATCTTTGCGGCATCGCATCTTTCGGCGAGGGCTGCATAGGCGCATCCACCTACTATTATACATTCGGAGTTCTCCTCGGCATCGACAAAAACGTCAAAGGTTATGTTATGCAGCACACAGGAAGCCGAGAGCATACACATCTCTCCGGGAAAGAGCCTGTATAACGTTATCTCTTT
The DNA here is from genome assembly GCA_045658205.1 of Eubacteriales bacterium. Classification (GTDB taxonomy): domain Bacteria; phylum Bacillota; class Clostridia; order Oscillospirales; family CAG-272; genus UBA1740. The sequence goes on from JAZOUM010000097.1 coordinate 21,379, forward strand.
TCCTTCGTCAGAAAGAATATATAACCTGAGGCTGCCAGATCTGATGAGAATTATTCCAGTGCATTCGTTTCCGTTGTGTATATTTGTTCCTTTTCTGAAGGAGATATATTGCGATGAGTTTATAAAGGTTTCTTTATCGGTACGGCTGAGATCGTCCCAAAATGGAAAATTATCCTTAAAAAGAGCAACGAGGCTCTGATCCTCTAATATTTTTTGCATAATACACCTCTTAATAGAACAATAATGTATTTGTATCTATATTCTAACATTATATTAAGACAATAGTCAAGAAGTAGACGAAAAAATATTTTTTAGAATTGTTCTAAAAGTGTGATAAAGTCACAGAAAGGGGAGAAAAAATGGTGTATAATGAAGTCACAATAAAACAACCCGAAAGGAATTAATAAAATGGCTAACAATAGATTTTATATTTGTGAAAAGTGCGGTAACATCGTAGAGATGATCAATGCGTCAGGCGTTACGCCTCATTGCTGCGGACAGAAGATGAGTGTTCTTGAGGCAGGTGTAGTTGAGGCGAGCAGAGAAAAGCACATACCCGAGGTAGAGGTGCTTGACGGCAAGGTAAAGGTTACGGTAGGCTCGGTCCTCCATCCTATGGCAGAGGAACATAGCATTCTCTGGGTAGAGCTTGTAAGCGACAAGGGCTCGCAGAGAAAGAACCTTGAGGTAGGCTCGGCTCCCGTTGTTGAGTTCGCTCTCGTAGATGAAAAACCCATAGCCGTGTATGCATATTGCAATCTCCACGGACTTTGGAAAAAGGAAATTTAATATTGAAGCGCGGCTTTGATACTGACAAGTATATTGATAAGGAGAATAAAAAAATGATGAATAACAAGGTGCATGAGCTTCTTAACAGACAGATAAATAAGGAATTTTATTCGGCATATCTCTATCTCGATTTTTCTAACTACTTCAAGGCTCGCGGACTTGATGGGTTTGCAAATTGGTATATGATACAGGCGCAGGAGGAGAGGGATCACGCAATGTTGTTCTATCAATTCTTGCAAAATGAATCAAAGGAAGTGACTCTTGAGGCGATCGATAAGCCTGATAAACAGCTTTTGTCCGATATGGACGTGCTTAAGGCGGGACTCGAGCATGAAAAGTACGTTACCTCTTTGATCCACGACATCTACTCTGAGGCGTATGAGGCAAAGGATTTTCGCACCATGCAGTTCCTTGACTGGTTTGTTAAGGAGCAGGGTGAAGAGGAAACCAACGCTAACGATATGATTACAAAGATGGAGCTTTTTGGCTCTGATCCAAAGAGCCTTTACATGCTCAATCAGGAGCTTGCGGGACGCATATATTCCGCCCCCTCGCTCGTGCTTTAAACGCAATATACGAAAGGAATTAATATGAAATACGTTTGTGACGTTTGCGGCTGGGAATATGATGAAGAGGTAGGCTGTCCCGAGTGCGGTATAGCTCCCGGCACAAAATTTGAGGATCTGCCCGAGGATTTTGAGTGCCCACTGTGTGGAGTAGGCGCCGACCAGTTCTCAAAGGCGTAAATAATAAAAATGGCAAGAACCGGAGCAAAATTAACACGGTTCTTGCCATCTCTTTTTATTTAAGTGCGCTTGTGATTTGTACTATACCACTGTCAGGTACGATATTTGCGTATATGAACGCTCTACCGTCATCGTTCACGTGTACGTCGACAAGCTCGGAGCCCACGAGGGCGAATTCCCAACTGTTAGGTACGCTGATCTTTACGGTGAGGGCTTCATCGTATACTGAATTATCCTCGCTGTCGGTGAGCGTTACGTTAATCTTACCGTCCGTGTAGCTGACCGATACCTTGGCACTTGCCCATTCGTTATAGTACAATGCGGCCTCGGTATAGTTGGCTATCCATACGTTACTGGATACTGCGTATTCGAACAGCTCCTCTGCGTCAGACTCGAGAATATAGTGACCCGAGGTTGCGGAGGGTGATATCTTGTGTATGCAGTAGGTTGCCCAGCCGTTGTTGTTTGCGGCATTGCTGATAAACTGCTTCCACAAGGACGTATCGTCGGTGGGACGGACCATAAGTCTTGCGACACCGTTTTGTTGCTTGATATTATCCTTGGTAACATATTTTGTAACGCTTTGCGCATTTGTGCCCATAACATTACCGATAAGATTGATAATATCTCCGTTAGCTAACGCTGTGTTAAGCAGAGACTGATAGTATGTATTATAGGTAGTATACGTTACTCCGTCTATGATCTTATCCTCTGTTTGAACACCTATGCCTGGTACCGTGTGAGTTATTGCTCTTATATTAAGCAATTCCTCAATGATTTGGATAGCGGCGTAGATCTCTGCGTAAGAGCTACCTATAGGGAGATTGCCGGAGGATTTTACGACTCCGCCATCGGTGACGTATTGCTGTACTCCGCCACGGTCATCTATGCCCCAGAAGGCATGAGTGTGAGTATGGCTTATAACCTCGGCGTCAAAGCTATTAAGAATGTTGTTCCAGAAGTCAACCTCGGCTTGATTGATACTGTACGCGTATTTACCGTCCTCGGTCATAACGTACTTGTATTTTCCTGTTGCCGGATCATATTCGGTATTAAGAGTTGCTAATCTGCTTGTGAGGATCGCGTAGGTGAATTTGAGCTGAGGATATTTTTCCATCATCTCCATTGTAAACTCTGCTGTGGGATGATCGCCATCGTCTACTACAAAGGTTACGGTTCCGGTAGTACCGTCCTTGCCAACTACCTCTGCGGATACATCGCTGAAGCTGCCGGTAAGAGCTACCGATAACGTGTATACCTTTACAGAGCTTCCGTCGGCGCTTGTGACTGTTACTGTCGCGACACCGCCGTTCTTTGCGCTTGGCTGATCTATGAGTACGTTACTTATTGGAGATTGAGCTATTGCTGAGATCCTTGGATATCCTTCGTTGATATCGGCGCTTAAGGAATAGGAAAGGGTATCGCTGTTAAAGTCGGTAAGAGGCGCGCCGTTTACCGTGATAAATGAGAGGTTTGCATTAGACATATCAAAGTCGCGATATTCGTTTTTGTTTTTTAAGTAGTCCTCGTAGGTCTTGTAATAAACCACGAGAGCCTGTTTATTATCGGAATAGTTTGACCAGTATTTGCCGTAGTTATCCGCCGACATAGCGCCGATAACGATCATAAGATTATCGTTACATCCGTAGAACGGAGAGTTGTACGCGTAGGCATTCGCAGGGATCTCGTTTACGGTATCGGGGATGTAGACGTCGCAAAGGGAAGAGCATCCTGCAAAGGCGCTGTTGCCTATTCTTGCTATACCTTCGCCAATTGTTACGGTGCAAAGAGATTTTACTCCGTAGAAGGAGTACGCCGGTATTTCGGTTGCAGAGCCGCTGATGGCGACGGATGTTAAGGTTTCGGGGACCTTTGCTTCGTTACCGGCATAAGTTAACGCTCCGAAGAGGTAACCTATGAAGGCGTTTGACGTGAGTCTGCTTCCGCCAACAAAGGGGAGAGAGATAGAACTAAGAGGTGCGTTCAGGAATGCGCCCTGACCGATACTTTCGAGTGAATCGGGGAGTGAGATCTCGCCAAGCGCCGTATTCGCGAATGCTTCTGCTCCGATGACCTTGACTCCGCTTTCGATAACCGCGGTGCTGAGTGAAGAACAGTTTTTAAACGCCTTATTACCTATATTTGTTACCGATGAGGGAACGTATACGTAGGTTATTGAGGTATTGTTGATAAAGGCTGACGAACGTATAGACGTTACTGCCTTTCCCTGATGTTCACTTGGGATAACGACAGTGTCAGAGCTACCTATATATCCCGTTACCTCGTAGGTGCCGTTGTTGAGTAGCTCAAACGCGATACTGCCGTCGATATATTCGGGAGAATTGATGGTATATATCGCTATCATATTGGGGATTATTTCATAATACTCACTTCCATGGAAGTGCGCTATAACGGTGTATTTCCCGGGCTCTTTTATAACCTCGGGATTGGATGTTATATAGCAGCTAACGCCATCGGGGAGAGTTCCTACTATGTACGGTGTTATTTCTTTGCCGCTGTAGATGAGAGTTACCGACGGCAGAGAAACACCGCTCATATCATACACTGCCTTTTTGACCGTGTACGTCGCCGTCATATCGGGAATGCTTTCGTAAAGCGGATTTGTTGATTTGAAGGTTGCTGTGACCGTATACGTGCCTGCTTCCTTTATCACGCTTGGAATAGATGAGATTGTGCAAGTAACGCCGTCCGGCAAGGTTCCTATGATCTTGGGTGTTATCACCTCACCCGTGTAGCTTACTGTGACCGAAGGGAGCGATACGCCCGACATATCATGGCTTTGGCGAGTTACCGTATACGTCGCCGTCATATCCGGAATTGAGTTGTAGTTTACGTAGTCACCGCTGAAGGATGCTGTGACCGTGTACGTTCCCGCTTCAAGTATGGTAGATGGGGTGGAGCGGAATCTGACGGTAACTCCACTTGGGAGATTGCCTATCAGCTCCGGTGTGATCTTTTTACCGGTGTACGCCACTTCTACGTCGGGGAACGCTACGCCCGACATGTCGTAGGTAGCCTTTGTTATTGTGTATACCGACTTCATCGGCGGTATATCCTCGTGGTTTTTATCTCCGTTGAATTCGGCTGTGATATTGTAGGTGCCTGCGTTTTTTATCTGCGAGGAGCAGTTGTATTTTACGCTGACACCATCCGGGAGTGTGCCTACTATCGTGGGCTCGACCACCTCACCCGTGTAAGCGTGTGTTACGTGAGGGAAGGTTACCGTGCTCATATCGTACACAGCCTTATTGATCGTGAGCGTTGCGCTGAGTATCTTTATCAATTCATCGCCGTTATAGAGCTTAGCCTTTACGAGATAAGATCCTGCGTCCGTCGCTTTGTTATCGGTATACTCTACCCTTATTCCTTCGGGCAAAGCTCCTTGTATTTCTACCACCTTTTCCGAGCCGTCGTAGGTGTAGGCGGCGTCGTTAAGAGTTATTCCCGAAATGTCGGCAGCGTTATTCTGATCGGCGCTCTTATTACACGCCCATACGCTAAGGCAGAGGGCAAGAACGAAAAATGCTGATATTAAACGTAAAAATCCTTTCATTTTTGCCTCCTTCTCAGTTTGCTTCATATCCCACCTCAAGCTCGAAGGTGGGTAGCGGTGATCCTGCCTCGCTTGCTATGTTGCCGGTACAGTAGGATCTGATAGAGTCGTACTGATCCTTGTTAATAACGTATACCTTGCCGTCGACATCGGTCACTGTCAGAGAGTCTTGTGTTTGCACGCAGTTGGTGTATCCACTCTTGATCTCTACTAAGGTACCGTCCTGCATCTCGATTACAAAATCGGAATAGGCGTATCTTATTTTTGTGGGATTTTGTACCTCGTCCGACGTGAGCGTTATGGTGTTGCCGTTTATTTCTGCTATAGCGCTGTGGTATACTCCGTCAGCGCCTGCAATCTCGAACGTAAATGGCGCACTTCCGTATGCGACGGTCAGATCCTCGGTTGCCGTAACAACGACAGAGGCGCCGACAAGCTTGACCGACGTTATCATAGGCGTGGAGTCCGCGTCAATGCCGTAAAGATTTTCAAGTATGACGTTGGCTGTTCGTATGCCTATCGGAGACTTTCTTGACGTGTGTACAAAAACATAAGAAAGATCGGGGTTTTGTGACCATTCGTATGAATTGTATACAGCGCCCTCGTATCCCATAGAAACAAGGTAGGTGTAGGGGTCGTTGGCGGCGATATTGTATTGCTCAACAAGGAAGTTTTTATATTGCGTAAGCGCGCGAGGTACGAGATTGTGCATTATAAACGGTACGTTTTCCGTTCTGAGAGTAGCGTTAAAGCTGTCCTGCAAAAGTGCGTAATGATCTGCGTATTCGTTGATTCTGCCAAGGTCGCCGCTACCTTGATCCCATACGACAGCCTTAACTCTATATCCTTCAAGAGGCGCGATAATGGAGTCAAAGCAGGATGCGAGAACCTGCTGATATGATTTTCCGATCCAACCCGTCAGCTCGCTTGACGAGGTAGGACATCTGCCGTTTTGCTTATAAAACGCGAGATATTTTTCGTAAGTAGTGTAGTTAGTGTCTTTTCCGTATTTTTCATAATAGACGTCTGCGTCTATCCAGGTCTTGATTATACTTCCGGGGAAGGATGCCTCGACTATAGCGATAGTCACGTCCTCGTCTATAGCGGCGGCAAGCTTTGTCAGCATAGCGTATCCCGTAGCAGGGAAGCAACCTATGGTTTCGCTTGTAAGAGTATACCAAGTACCTTTACCGTATCCGTCCTCGCCGTGACGGTATGTATTATCACTGAGATATCCACGCAGGTTATGGTAGTTATCTGCGTTAGCCTTTAGCTCCTCGTAATCTTCCATATACTGTACGTTGTAGTCCATATTGGACTGTCCGCTTAAGAGGAATACGTCGCCGACGTCGATATTGGTATAGCTGAGGGGAGCGACGCCGTCAAGGGTGCCAAGCTGTTCTACCGTGAGAGTTAGTCCCTTCACGGCTTCCATAGACTCAAAGGTGGCTTCCCACTCGCCATTTTTATCGGTTACAGCTGTGAGAGTGATATCACCAAGAGTTACCTTTATTTCGGAGCCCTCAGATTTGCAATATCCGCGCACGGTTATCGGTTCTCCTCTTTGGAACACCATACCGCTTTGGTAGATAGAAGGTATAGATACAGTGGTAGTTGCGCTTAAGCCTGCTGTTTTAACTGTAATTGTAGTGCCATTAGCTGTTTGAATGGCGTTGTTTCCTATATTGATGGAGCATTTAAGGCCGTTTGTTTCTATCGTTGCGTTGCGATTGACGAGTAATGCGGTGTCAAACGGGCGAAGGATTTCTACATCGCAGAAGCTGTCGTCCTCAACCGCGGTCGCAAGCTTTTCGGCAAGGACCTCTTCAAAGTAGATATTTTCGCCGTTGAAGGTTGCGATGGCGCACACCTCGGGAAATACGTAGCTCTCATTGTATATAGCTCCGCTCCAAGAGGAGAGGGAAGAGCCGAGAGCGCCTTTTAAAGACGCGTCGTTCGTTATATATCTGGCTGTAACGTTATCTATAGCCTGATTTATGAGAGGGTTCATAAGGCGAACGGAGTTATGATTCATTGTTGCTCCGCTTTTCCATAACGAATGGCCTTGCGCACTCATAACACCGTTATCAAGACTGCCAAGTAAAGTATTGTTGGCATAAAGGTAGGATTTATTTGAATTAAAATCATAAATTACGGTTACGTGCGTCATCGTATCAAGAGGAAAACTGTTTGTATATGTTGAGAGATAGTAACCGCTACAGAAGTAAGCCGTCTTGTTATCAGAAGATCTTGTTATAGAGCTTACAGCAGCTGACGCGTGTGTGTCTCCGAGCCTTGCCATGTCGAAGTCATACACTATGTACTGTTCAACGGAGGAGTTATATGTAACAAGCTTGTTTATGAACATATCGAGATAAACGCCTGTCGGTGAATTGTTGTTGTGAAGCGCCAGATATTTGTTTGATGCCTTGACGTTAGTTACAACGTAGGTGTTCAGAATATCAGCGGTATGTCCTGTCGCTATGTTATTTGAAGGTCCTATGCTTGTGAGCGCGTTGTTTGGGTGGCTCGATTTTACTGCGGCGGTTATATCCGCTGCTTGCTTGGTGGATATGGAGGTGGACTCGACTACAAATCCATCCTTTGCATCCTTCCCCTCGTTTGCAAGCGTTGTAACGACCAATGATACCGTGATCACAGTTAATATTAAGAGGAATAAGATCAGCTTTTTGTTGTTTTTCATATACTTATCCTTTCGCCTTTGATACTACTATTATAATTGTTTTTTATATTATTTTCAATAAAATGCGCGTATATACCGTAAATTCGTATAGATAAACAAATGCTACAAAAACCTATTATTACTATTGCACAAAGAAAAAGAAACATAAAAAACATAATATTTGTGCGTTTACGTGTTGAATTATTTTGGTTTGGGTGGTATAATTACCTTGTAATTTCTTTTGGAGGATCCTATGGAATTGGTTATTCTTACCGCACTTGGTGTTGGCGGCGCTACCGTTGTCGGCGCCTTAATCGGATTTTTGTTTAAAAACATCTCGCACAAGTTTTCGGATATAGTCCTTTCCTTCGCGGCTGGCGTTATGCTCTCGGCTGCTGTGATAGGCTTGATATTGCCATCTCTTGAGTATGGTGGAAAATATGGATTACTTATCACGGTAATGGGTGTTTTTGCCGGAGCTGTGGCATTAAACCTCGTGGACAAACTTGTGCCACACCTGCATAAGCTGGCGGGACAGGATATAGAGGATCATAGAGCTACAAGTCTTAGCAAGGTGCTTTTGTTTGTCAGCGCTATCGCGATACATAATCTTCCTGAGGGTATCGCGGCGGGTGTTGGATTCGGATCGGGTAACAATGCGCAGGCGCTTGTTATCGCCGGTGGTATCGCCTTACAAAATATACCCGAGGGTATGGTTATTATAGCGCCTATGCTTGCCGCGGGCGTTAAGCCTAAACGTACGCTTGTAATTGCGATGATGACAGGTCTTGTGGAGGTTATCGGTACTCTCATCGGTTACTTTGCCGTCAGCGTAGCAACGGTGATCTTGCCATTCGCTCTCGCGTTTGCCGGAGGAACGATGCTTTACGTTATCAGCGATGAGATGATTCCCGAGACGCATTCGCACGGTAGCGAAAGGGGAGCCACCTACGCTCTTTTGATAGGATTTTGCTTAATGCTCGCAGTTGACGTGCTTTTAGCATAAATTGGAGGAATAAAAATGAAAATTTTATCGATAGGCAATAGTTTTTCCGACGATGCGCAGAGATATCTTCATGATATTGCCAAGAATGAGGGCGTGGAGATTGAGACACTTAATCTTTGTATCGGAGGTTGTCCTCTTTCCTCACATGCCGCTAATGTAAAAAGCGGTAATAAGGCGTACTTTTTCCACTACAACGGCGATGTTTTATGCGATGATCTTATCAGCTTGCAGGATGGAATTGCGATGAGGGATTGGGACGTTGTTACTCTTCAACAGGTAAGTACGCTCAGCTTCAAGGAGGAAAGCTTCTATCCTTACATTTACGAGCTTGTGAATTACGTAAGAGAAAAGCTTCCTAATGCTAAGATATACATTCATCAAACCTGGGCGTATGAGCACGGTTCGCCGAGATCATTTGAGGTAACGGACGGAAAAGGCTCGGAGTTTATGCTTGACAGATTGCGTAAGGCATACCGTCGCGCTAAGTCGGAGATCGGCGCGGATGCGATCATTCCATCGGGGGAGCTTATGGAGCTTCTTAGAATGAAGGGAGCAAAAGGTATATATAGAGATACCTTCCATGCAGGTATGGGACTTGGCAGATATGCGATAGGACTTCTCTGGTTCAAGCTGTTTACAGGTAGGAGCGTGTTAAATAATAACTATTCAACTCTCGACGAAATTACGAGCGATATGGATTTAAAAATAGCTCGCGAATGCGCAGAGAGTCTAAGATTTGAATAAATAACAAACCAGTAAAGCGCCAAGGTGGAAAAAAATGCCTTGGCGCTTTATTTTGTGCTAAAAACGTTTTAATTTTGATATATTGCCTCAATGTTTTTAAGCACGGGATAGGTGATAAGTGAATTCGCGTCGATGTTTTCTGAAAAAAGTCTTACCGCGCCTGATCCTATACCGTCATACGATCTATAGTAATAGGTCATAGTATTAAGATTAACAACGGAGGTGAATTCCGTGCGTTCATATTCACGGTTGGCAATTACCGATCCGTGTGGCATTTCTACGGTAGAAAGCAGATGGAAAAGAGTAGACGGCGTGTTTTCGGATACCGAGCTTAGCCTATGAAAGACCGCGCGTACAAATCTTGATGCGCTTGACAGATCACCCGGTAGACCAATACCTCCCATTCCCTCACTATAGGCGTTAAGTGAAATCTCTTTCGAAAAAGAGAACGTCGGGTTAGATGCGCTAAGACCGATGTAATTATTAAGATTGAAAAGTTGAAAAGGAAAAGATGGATTGTTGGTTAAAACACCTACAGGATTATCGTAAATATTTAAGCCTTGCTCGTCGGGCTCAATTATTAGAGATGAGCTACCGTCTGATATAAACCAATGTAGCTCGGCATTCGGCATATCTCTATTGAACGCGACGTCTACAAGATTTATATTTCTTAGCTCTCTTTTTGCGTCTGATATGCTTTGGCATTTGCCAAGTATATAAGGTATAAGCTCGTATGGTGCAAGATTGATATATCCTTCTTTTGAGGTGAAATAGTGGGCGTTACCAACGTAATTTAACCCCGCCATATATAATCCCTTTTCGTTCGCGGCATCAAAATAAAGCGGGTAACCTCTTTCGACCGTTCCCATTCCAATAAAAGAAAAATGATGATTTTCGTTATTCGCTTTTCGGTAAGAAAGCGTATATTCTCTTGGAGTTATGATTATTTCTTCGTTGTAGCTTTTTGTTACGTCAAGATTTCTCCCCGCAAGTCCTTTGATTGATATTGCTGTACACATACAACCCTCCTTTCTTTTTAGTATCCTCTGAAAAAGAATATATATACAAAAAAGCAGATCGATTGTTTTTACGCAAAAGATCTGCTTTATATTAAAAAATGAAAACTAAAGGTTACATTATTCAACGATATCAAGTATCAAAGGCTCGATGCTCGGAGCTATATCGCCAATAAATGTTGATTCTCTTAGCTTCTTTTCGGCTGAGTCAAAACGAGACTTATCCGAGGTGTAAAGTACTGCTATAACTTCGCCTGCATCTACCTTGTCGCCTGTCTTTTTAACAAGCTTTATACCCGCGGAGAAGTCGAGCTTATCCGCCATAGTGTTTCTGCCTGCTCCAAGAAGAAGACTTGCGGTGCCGTATCCTTCTGTGTTTACACCGGTGATGTAGCCGCTTCTGTCAGCCTTAATCTCCCTTGTTTCACTTGCTGTCGGGAAGAGAGAGGTGTCAAGGATCCATTCCTTGTTGCCTCCCTGCGCTTCAACCATATTTGCAAAGGTAGCGAGCGCTTCGCCGTTTGCAATTACGCGTCTTACGTTCTTCTCGCATTCCTCGTAGCTTCCGCGATCGGAAATCACGAGCATATGTGATGCAAGAGCTATAGAAAGTTCGGTAAGGTCCTCAGGTCCGTTACCATTCAGAGTATCGATAGCCTCTATAACCTCGAGCGAGTTTCCGATAGCATATCCAAGAGGACGGTCCATATCCGTAATGAGCGCGCGCATTCTCTTGCCTGCCGCCTTTCCTATCGCTACCATCCATTCTGCAAGCTCTCGGCTCTTTTCAAGTGTTTTCATAAATGAGCCGCTACCCGTCTTAACGTCAAGAACTACACAGTCGTCGTCAGCCGCAAGCTTTTTACTCATTATGCTTGAGACGATGAGGGGCAGACTGTCTACCGTTGCGGTAACGTCGCGTAATGCGTAAAGTAACTTGTCGGCGGGAGCGAGGGTAGCGTTCTGACCAACTATAGCTATTCCTACGCGGTTAACTATATCCTCAAACTCTTCAGTGGGTAGATCTGTCTTGAAGCCGGGGATAGCCTCGAGCTTATCTACGGTTCCACCGGTGTGGCCGAGACCTCTGCCACTCATTTTTGCTACCTTTACGCCAAGCGTAGCAACGATCGGAGTTACTACGAGGCTGGTTTTGTCACCTACACCTCCGGTAGAGTGTTTATCTACTCGAAGTCCGTTTATGTTGTTAAACTTGAGCTTGTCACCGGAGTCGCGTATAGCGAAGGTGAGAGCGGTTGTTTCTTCAATGGTCATGCCCTTGAAGTAGATTGCCATACAAAGCGCGGACATCTGATAGTCAGGTATCTCTCCCTTTGCGTATCCGTTCACGAACCACTGTATCTCCTTTTCGGAAAGAGTGAGTCCGTCACGCTTTTTACGGATTATGTCATACATACGCATTTTGCGTTATCTCCTAAAACGAATGATTTTGGTTAAAAGTCGACACGGTATGCCACTTTTTGTTATTTTTACTTTGCAAGATTGCTTTTTCCAAAAGAGAATGGGAGAATATCTCCAAGAGTAGTCGTAACTATCTTTTCGGGAGTTCCCATAACTATCTTCATATCAGCATCGCAAAATTCCGCCATAACCTGACGGCATACTCCGCAAGGAGCGCAGACGTCCGAGAGCTTTTCACCGAGTCCGCCGACGACGGCTATCGCCACAAATTCACGCTCACCCTCGCTGACCGCCTTAAAGATAGCTGTTCTCTCAGCGCAGTTTGTTGGGGTATATGCGGCGTTCTCTACGTTGCACCCCGTGTAGACTTTTCCGTTTTTTCCGAGAAGAGCGGCGCCGACCTTGTGATCGGAATAGGGGGCGTAAGCAAACTTTCTTGCCTCTATCGCCAAGTCGAGAAGCTCGCGGTCTGTCATTTTGTTATCTCCTTTAAGAAGCTGTTGCCATATACTCCCTCAGTGCTTTCGCCAAACCATTCAAGAACGGTTGCGCCAATGTCCGCAAAGGTATCTCTCGTGCCGAGATTGACGCCGGACGCTATATTCTTTCCGTACACCAGCATTGGAGTATATTCTCTTGAGTGATCGGTTGAGGGGGTAGAGGGATCACAGCCGTGGTCAGCGGTGATGATCAGCATATCGTCGTCACGAAGAAGCGAGAGCATTTCGCCGAGACGTTTATCAAAATCGGTCATAGCGTTTGCATAACCCGAAAGGTCGTTTCTATGACCGTATACCATGTCGAAGTCAACAAGGTTGATGAAGCAAAGACCGTTGAAATCGCGCTTCATTATCTCTATAGACTTGTCGCAACCGTCGCTGTTGCTGACAGTAGGATGGCTTTCGGTGAAACCGATACCGGCAAAAATGTCAAAGATTTTGCCAACGGATATCGAGTTGAATCCGGCGTCCTTAAGCTGCTCGGGGACTGTAAGCGAAGGAGGAGTGAGAGAAAAGTCGTGTCTGCCGGAGGTTCTCTTGAAGGGATATTCTCCCGCGAATGGACGCGCTATAACTCTTCCTACGCCGTGCTCGTCCTTGAGGATATCTCTCGCTATCTCGCAGTAACGGTAAAGATCCTCGCGTGTTACGAGTGACTCGTGCGCGGCAATTTGAAATACGCTGTCAGCTGAGGTGTATACGATAAGCTTTCCGGTCTTTAAATGCTCCTCTCCAAAATCACGGATAACGTCCGTGCCGGAGTAGGGAAGATTGCAAAGTGTGCCTCTTTCACATCTCTTTTCAAATTCGGAAATTACCTCTTCCGGAAATCCGTTCGGATAAGTGGGGAGGGGGCGTGGTGAATAAATACCGGCTATTTCCCAATGTCCGATGGTGGTATCCTTACCCTTGGACGCCTCGTGCATACGAGCATAAGAGCCGAGTGGGTTCTTTACTCCACCGCCAACGGTGTCTATATTGAAGAAGCCGAGTTTTTCAAGATTAGGACAGGAGAAATCGGGGTGGCGGCGTATTGCGCCGACCGTGTTACTGCCCTCGTCGCTCCAAAGATGAGCATCGGGCATTTCACCGATTCCAACGCTGTCAAGAACAATTAAAAATACTCTTTTTGCCATTTGTTAAATCTCCTGTTATTGCGGTTGGTATAGCCAAACCTATACCCGTGTATAGTTTTTGCGCTTTTATGCAAGAGCAAGCGCAATTTCCATCATCTGAGTGAAGGAATTTTGTCTTTCCTCGGGAGTAGTGTTTTCCTCAGGATAAATGAAGGAGTCGCTGACGGTGCAGATGCAAAGCGCTTTTTTGCCGGCTCTTGCAGCGTTGCAGTAGAGAGCTGCAGACTCCATCTCAACACCGAGAACGCTCATTTTTGCCCAAGTCATACCGGAGTTTGCGTCATCATAGAACATATCGGAGGAGAGGATGTTACCAACCTTATAGTTAACGCCCTTCTTTTCGCATTCCTCGGATGCGCGACGAACGAGATCAAAATCTGCGATGGGGCAGAAGGTACCTGGGAGATTGTACTGAGAAGCGTAGTTGCCGTTTGTACAAGCACCCATAGCTATGATGATGTCACGAGCGTGAAGATCGGGGTGGAAGGATCCGCAGGAGCCTACTCTGATGATAGCGTCAACGTCGTAGAAGTTGAACAGCTCGTAGGAGTATATACCGATAGAGGGCTGTCCCATACCGGATGCCATTACGGAAACCTTCTTTCCTTTGTAGTAGCCGGTGTAACCCTGTACGCCTCTTACGTTGTTGACGAGAACTGCGTCCTCGAGATAATTTTCTGCAATGTATTTTGCGCGGAGGGGATCTCCGGGCATAAGCACAGTTTTAGCAAATGCGCCGTTTTCGGCGGAAATATGAGGAGTTGCCATTTTTTATGTTTCCTTTCTAAGTCACGATTTGTTGGTGTTATTAATATCCCGAGCCCTCAAGACCCTGTACGGCTTTAACGACTCTGCTGGTTCCGAGTCTGGATGCGCCAAGCTCGATAAACTTTTCTGCGTCGTCAATTCCGGAAATGCCGCCGGCAGCCTTTACAAGTATGTTTTTGCCAACATTTGTTTTCATAAGCGCTACATCTTCGAAGGTTGCACCTGCTTTGGAGAATCCGGTAGATGTCTTGATGTAGTCAGCTCCTGCCTCGGTAACAAGCTTACACATAACGAGCTTTTCCTCCTCGGTGAGCAGGCAAGTTTCAATGATAACCTTGAGTATGTGATCGCCGCAAGCAGCCTTGATAGCCTTGATTTCCTCGCGGATCTCGTCGTGCATACCGTCCTTGAGGTTGCCAACGTTGATAACCATATCGATCTCGTCAGCGCCCTTTTCGATCGCGTCCTTGGTCTCAAAAACCTTAGTTGCGGTTGTGTTGTATCCGTTAGGGAAACCGATTACGGTGCAGATGGCGAGCTTGTCGCCGACATACTCCTTAGCCTTCTTTACGTAGCTCGGAGGAATGCATACCGATGCGGTTCCGAATTTCATACCGTCGTCACAAATCTTGCGTATCTCGTCCCAAGTGGAGGTAACTCCGAGTAGGGTGTGATCGCACATTGATAAAATTTTCTTTACGTCTGCCATTGTTTTGCCCTTTCTTATCAAGGAAAATTTCTTTTTGCGACCGTTTTGAAGCGTAAAAAACGTCTCCGGCCGACAAGGATTCCTATCCAAATTACATTATAATTCAGAAATAACCATGTGTCAATAAACTTTTTTGAATTTTATTATATTTAATAGGCAAAATAACCAAAGACGGTAGTTATTTTTTTACTTATTCGACGAACTTCTATCAAAAATAATATTTCTGCTTAAAAACAGTTGTTTTTTGTCGGCGGATGTGCTATTATATTTATGCTATAAAATTATGTAAGAAAGTGTTTATTGATTCGTTGCGTTTGTTGTCGGATTTTTTTGATAAACACTTTGTTTTTTGGAGAAGGGTTTTTTGATGAGATTTGAATTGCAGAAGGCGGATTTTTGGAAGAGAATTTCTGCATTCTTGTTTGATTTTGTAATGATGGTTATGGTGGCGGTTGGTATCGCTGCTCTGTTTTCGCTTTTCTTGGGATACGGTGAGCATTACGAGACGCTCTCAAGCGTTGAGTCTGAGTATTCGGCAAAGTATGGTATAGACCTCGAGATCGCTCCTGAGGAGTATGAAAAGCTGTCCGATGACGTTAAGGCGCTTTACGAACTTGCCGATGCTGAATTTGCGGTTGATGAGCGCGCTGTTTACGCTTACAATATGCTTCTCAATCTTTCGCTCATTACGTTGACTATTAGCCTTTTGATTTCGTTTATCGGTCTTGAGCTTGTTATTCCGATAATATTTAAGGACGGAAAAACACTCGGTAAAAAGATATTCGGACTTGCCGTTATGAGAACCAACGGCGTAAGGATTGACGGACAGGCTCTTTTCATTCGTTCTATAATCGGTAAATATACTATGGAAACCATGGTGCCGGTATACATCGTGCTTATGACGATCTTCGGTACTCTCGGCGTTATCGGTACAGGTATTCTCTTGCTCTTCGTCGTGCTTGAGATCTTCACGGTATGCTACACTAAAACTCGCTCTACGGTACACGATCTTGTGTCAGATACGGTGGTTATTGACTATAACAGCCAGATGATATTTGACAGCGAGGAAGCGCTCATCGAGTATAAGACGAGAATACACGAAGAGGAAACTAACAAAAAGGAATATTAAAGAGATAATCTTTTTTATAAATAAAAACAAAAACACGACTTTCAAGGAGGTTATGTTAGATGAAGGTTGAATTACAAAATCTAACGAAAATCTTTCCCAGCCGTAACAAGAAGGACAATAGTGAAGTAATCGCAGTAAACAACTTCACCTTTGAAATTCCGGACGGCAAGCTCGTAGGTCTTCTTGGCCCTTCGGGTTGCGGAAAGAGTACAACGCTTTACATGATCAGTGGACTTCAGCAGCCCACGTCAGGTAAGATCTTCTTCGGAGACGAGGACGTTACCGATCTCTCTCCCGAGAACAGAGGAATTGGACTTGTGTTCCAGAACTACGCGCTTTATCCTCACATGACGGTAAAGCAGAACATCCTCTTCCCCCTTCAGAATCTCAAGGGTGAGGACAAGATGACAAAGGAAGACATGCTTGAACGTGCTTACGAGGCTGCAAGACTCGTACAGATCGACGAGCTCATGGACAGAAAGCCCAGCGAGCTTTCCGGTGGTCAGCAGCAGAGAGTTGCTATCGCCCGCGCTCTTGTAAAGATGCCCCGCGTACTTCTTCTTGACGAGCCCCTCTCCAACCTTGACGCGAGACTCCGTCTTCAGACCCGTGAGGAGATCAGAAGAATTCAGAGAGAGACCAACATCACTACCGTATTCGTAACCCACGACCAGGAAGAGGCTATGTCCATTTCCGACGTTATCGTAGTTATGAAGCTCGGCGTTGTACAGCAGGTTGGTAAGCCCCAGGAGGTTTACGACAATCCTACCAATCTCTTCGTAGCTAAGTTCCTTGGAACTCCCCCTATCAACGTATTTGAGGGTGAGGTTAAGGGCGGTAAGCTCTATCTTGGCGGCGTAGCTGTTCTTGACACTCCCGGTGTTGAGGATAAGGCTGTGTTCGTTGGTATCCGTCCCGAGGGCTTTGTTCCCTCCGAGAACGGCGCGTTCGTGTCCAGTCTCAATAACGTTGAGGTTATGGGCCGTGACGTTTCTATCGTTTCTACTCATCCCGCATCTCTCAATCCCGTTGTTCGCTCTATCGTAGACGCTGACTACAAGGTTGACAGAGAAGCGGCAAACGTTAAGTTTGAGCTTAAGCCTCATAAGGTATTCCTCTTCGATAAGGAAACCGAGGAAAGAATTAACTTTGAGGTGAAGTGATATGACAGAAAACAAACAAAACATTTTTCAGTGGTTTGTTGAAGTATTCTGTAAACAGTGGGTTTGGCAGACTTTCTGTAAGAAATGGATCTGGCAGTCGTTCTGCGTAGATCTCGTTTACAAGAAATTCGACAAATGGAAGGGTTGGCTTTACCTTTCTCCCGCCATCGTATTGCTCATGATATTCACGGTTTGGCCTATTTTCAACACCGTAAGAATGTCGCTTCTTGAGGGCTACACTACGATGAAGGAAGTAAACGGTATGAGCTTCCAGTTCGGTATCGGCAACTTTACCAGAGTGCTTAAGTACCCCGGCTTCATTACCTGCCTTAAGAACACCGTGCTTCTTTGCGTATTGACCGTTCCGATCTCTACGTTCTTGGCGCTTCTTATCGCGGTATGCCTTAACTCCATTAAGTTCCTTAACAGATTCCTTCAGACCGTATTCTTCCTCCCCTACGTTACTAACTCTATCGCGATAGGAATGGTATTCGCGGCTATGTTCAACATGATCATCGGCGGTAGCGTAAGACCTGACTCCGTAGGTATTGTTAACAACGTGCTTGAGGCTCTCGGCTTCAATTACGTAAACTGGGTAAACGCAGGCTCTGAATATTGGGCTAATATTGTTGTTATGACAGTTTATATCGTATGGAACGCTCTCCCCTTCAAGATCCTTATTCTTCTTGGTGGTCTTCAGAGCGTTAACAAGCAGTATTATGAGGCTGCAAAGGTTGACGGCACTTCGAGATCCAGAACCTTCTGGAGAATTACCGTTCCGCTCCTTTCTCCCATGCTTGCATACGTTATTATCACCGGCTTTATCGGCGGATTTAAGGAATATTCCAGCATCGTCGGTATCTTCGGCGAAAACATGGGTCCTGTAGGCGATGCTTACGCTCTTGATACGATGGTTGGTTTCATCTACCGCGCTATCGGTAACCAGGAGGGTACCGCTTCTGCAGCTGCTATTATCCTCTTCGGCATCATCTTTGCTGTAACTATGGTTAACCTGTACGTCAGCAAGAAAAAGACTCATTATTAAGGAGGTGTCGAAAATGGCAGAATTAAAGACTATGAAAGACAGAGATATGAAGAAGGTGTCTTCAAGACAGAAGACAGTCAGAATAGCCGTTAAGGTTATGCTTTACGCCTTCCTCATTTTAATGGGTATAATCGTTATTTTCCCGTTCTATTGGATGATCATCTCCTCGCTTAAGGACGTTGATGAGTACAGACGTGCTATCCCCACCCTTATCCCTGAGTATTTTGACTTCCACAACTACGTTGAGGTGTTCATGAGTAGAGACCTCCTTCTTGGCAGACTCTTCTTCAACACCATGTACGTTGGTATCGTTTCCACCGCGCTTTCCTTGGTAATCACGGTTCTTTCCGCCTTTGCCTTCGCGCGTCTTGAGTTCAAGGGTAAGAACGCGCTCTTCGCGTTCCTTCTCGCTACGATGATGATCCCCGGCGAGCTCTTTACTATTACCAACTATCAGACAGTTAACAACTTTGGCTGGATGAAAACCTATACGGTACTTATAATTCCGTTCCTTGTGAGCGTGTTCTATATTTACCTTCTCAAGCAGAACTTTATGCAGGTTCCCAACGAGCTGTATTTGGCAGCAAAGGTTGATGGCACCAGCGATATCAAATATCTCTGGAAGGTTATGATACCCCTCGCTTTGCCAACTATTATTTCCATTACGATACTTAAGATGATGGGCTCTTGGAACTCCTACATGTGGCCTCGTCTCGTTGCTAACGACGATGCGCACAGACTTATCACCAACGGTTTGCGTACCGCGTTTACCGACGCTTCCGGCGTAACCGATATCCCTGTACAGATGGCGGCTGTTGCCGTTGTCTCCACTCCTCTCTTCCTTGTATTTATCTTCCTTAGAAAGTACATTATGAAGGGTGTATCAAGATCCGGTATCAAGGGATAATAACATTGTTTTAACGACGAAAGTCATTAAAAAATAAAAACAAAAAAGGATGTAAGACATGAAAAGAATTATCGCACTTGTCCTTATGCTTGTCATCGTATTCAGCTTTGCACTCACTGCTACCAGCTGTATGTTTGGCAAGAAGAACAGTTCTGCAGACTTCGTAATGCCCGAGGGTGGCTATGACGGAAGCGCAGTAACTATCAAGTTCTATCACTCCATGGGCGCAACTCTTCAGGAAATCCTCAACGATGCAATCGCAGATTTCAACGAGCTTTACCCCAACATCACCATCGAGCATGAGTCTCTTGGTGACTACGACGGCGTTCGCGATCAGATCAAGACCGAGATCTCCGTTGGTAACCAGCCCAACCTTGCTTACTGCTATCCCGACCACGTTGCTCTTTACAACGTAGCAGGCGCAGTTCAGACGCTCGACGTTCTTATCGAGGATCCCAACGTTGGCTTCACTCAGGAGCAGCTTGACGACTTCATCCAGGGTTACTACAACGAGGGTAAGACCTTCGGTGACGGTAAGATGTATTCTCTTCCTCTCTCCAAGTCTACCGAGGTTCTTTACT
This sequence comes from Eubacteriales bacterium, assembly GCA_045658205.1. Taxonomy (GTDB): domain Bacteria; phylum Bacillota; class Clostridia; order Oscillospirales; family CAG-272; genus UBA1740. The sequence continues at coordinate 41,297 of JAZOUM010000097.1, forward strand.
ACAACAAGACCTTCTTCGAGGAGCACAAACTCACCGTTCCCACCACTTGGGACGAGATGGAAACTGTAATCAAGCAGATCAAGGAAATCGAGCCCACCTCTATTCCTCTCGGCTATGACTCCGAGTCCAACTGGTTCATCACCATGTGCGAGCAGTACGGTTCTCCCTACACCTCCGCTACCGGTGAAAACTTCGTATTCAACAACCAGACCAACATCGACTTCATCACCAAGTTCCGTACTTGGTACCAGAACAAGTGGGTAACCACCGAGGAGCTTTCCGGCGGTTACACCTCCGCGCTCTTCACCGGCGAGAGCAGCTCCAGCACCGAGAGCAAGGTTGAGACCGGCACTCGTTGCTACATGTGTATCGGTTCTACCGGTGGCGCTACCTACCAGCAGCCCAAGCAGACTGACGGTGTGTTTGAGTTTGAAGTAGGTATCACCTCTATCCCTCAGGTAAATCCCGAGAAGCCCAAGGTTATCTCTCAGGGTCCCTCTCTCTGTATCTTCAAGAAGGACAATCCCCAGGAGGTTCTTGCTTCTTGGCTCTTCGCTAAGTTCCTTACCACCGACGTTAACTTCCAGGCAAGAGTTTCTATGAACAACGGTTACGCTCCCGTAATCAAGTCCGTTCAGCAGCATCCCGAGTATGCTAAGTTCCTTGCTAAGGCAGACACCGCTAACATCCAGGCTTACGCAGTTAAGGTAGCTCTTGCTCAGGAGAACGCTTACTATGCATCTCCCGCATTCAACGGCTCTTCCGTTGCTCGTACCCAGGTTGGTCTTCTTATCCAGAAGTGCTTCACTCTTCCCGATGCAGGTCTTGAGGACGCTATCAAGAAGGCGTTTGAGGATGCAGTAGCAGAGTGTAAGTATCAGGCAGGCTTGTAATTTTTTAAAAGCGAACCTAACTACTAACTAAAACAAATTTCATCATAACACAAAAGGTGACTATGAAAACAAGTTTAAGATTAATATCTTTACTTCTCCTTTTATGTGTGGTTATCGGAAGCTTCGCGTCCTGTGACGCGATAGCTTCCCTTATGGGAAACAAAACCTCTGAGCCTGAGCATATCGACTACGTTGCTCAAACCAAGCTCGATATGACCTCTGACACCAACAAGCTTAAGGTTACCCTTAAGTACCACATTGACGGAGACACCTCTCACTTCTTCGTTCCCACCAATATTGACGCCACCGGAATTATGAAGGCGAGATATCTCGCTGTAAATACTCCCGAGTCTACCGGTAAGATCGAGGAGTGGGGTAAGGCAGCTTCTGCCTTCACCGAGGAAAAGCTTATGAACGCTCATTCCATTATGGTTGAGTCCGATGATAATTCCTGGAATTACGACGGTAATGGCAGATTCCTCGTTTGGGTATGGTATCAGCCTGAAGAGGGCGCGGAATACCGCAACCTCAATCTTGAGCTTCTTCAGAACGGTCTTGCAGTTGGATCTAAGGCTGCAGGCACACGTTATGGCACAGCTGCTGTAGCGGCTATCGACCAGGCAAATAGAGAGAAGCTCTACGTATTCTCTGATGCAAAGGATCCTCAGTTCCCCTATGGCGCGGCGCAGGGCGTTACGCTTAAGGAGCTCAGAACCAATATAGAGGATTATCTCGGTAAGAAGGTTGCCTTTGAGGGCGTTATCACCTTCAACTCCGACTACACCGCTTACATAGAAGAATATGATCCCGAGACAGATATGTACTACGGTATCCAGCTCTTCTACGGTTACATTTCCACTCTTATTGAGCCTCTCGCGAAGGGTAATAGAGTACGCGTAGTAGGTACAGTAGGCGAGTTCCACGGAACCTATCAGGTATCCAGCCTTTCCTACAATCCTATGAAGCCTACCGATCCTGCAAACACCTCCGTTATCAGCACCGATAACGAGATCGCATTCCGTGAATCTACTCCCGATGAATTTTACGGCAACGTAACTGTAAATGTGGGTGAGGATGAGACAAAGGACGTTCCCTTCAACAAGCTTGCGGTTTCTACGTCTATTTCGATGAAGAACCTCAAGGTTAAAAAGACCTATACTACTCAGTCTAACGGTGAGATGACTCTCACCTGCGAGCTCGACGGCAGAACCGTTGACGTCAGAGTAGTACTTCTTAAGGATGCTGAAGGTAACGTTATTACCGAAAGCTACTTCACCGGCGCTACCATCGACGTGCGCGGTATTATTGACTACTTTGATCTTAACGATACCGGCAATGGTACATATCAGATCAAGGTATACAGATTTGACGATATCGTCAAACACTAATTATCTTAGTTTCCTCAAAAATAAAATATAAGGAGAAAAAAAGATGAAAAAGATTTTGGCACTTCTTCTCATCCTTGTTCTTTCGCTCTCTACCATGGTAGGCTGCGACAAGATCCCCGGACTTGATAAGATCGATCTTCCCTTCGATATCAAGCTTCCTTGGGCTCAGGATGATGAAGTAACCGCACCCACTGTTGAGGATGCAAAGAACTATCTCTTTAGTATCTATAAGGATAGCACTGCTGCATACTCCAACGACTATGACCTTGTTGCTAAGGTAAAGGTTGACGGCGTCTTCTTCGACGTTGCATGGACCGTTGATACCGACCCTATCACCATTAAGGAAAGCACCAAGGCAAACTTCTGGACTGTAGATCTCCCCAGCAAGAACGATGCAGAGGTTGCTTACGTTCTTACTGCTACCATCTCTGATGCAGAAGGCAACAAGGTAGAGCTTACCTTTAACAAGGTTCTTCCTGTTATCGACTCTACCGGTATCACCTCCACTCCCGTTGAGGGCACCGCTTACAGACTTCTTATGAACCAGGTTAACCTTGGTCAGAAGCTCTTCGCCCTTAACACCGACGAGCAGGATCACAAGTACATCCAGACCACCAATGACGCTACCAAGGCTGCTGACTTCTTCGTAGAGAAGGAAGGCGACGGCTACAAGTGGTACACCGTTATCAATGACGTAAAGAACTATGTTTACGCTCAGGGTGTAAATAATGATGGCAAGATTTCTAAGTACATCGGCTTCTCCACCGAGAACGCTACCGTATTCAACTACGTTGCAGAGACCAACTCCTGGCAGACCACCATCGACGGCATCAAGTACGTTGTTGGTACTTACAACACCTACAAGACTATCTGCATTTCCGAGGCTACATACATCAATCCTGAGAACTCCGGCGTTAGCCAGTTCGTAGTAGAGTTCATGGATGCTAAGTTTGCAAACACTCTTACTCCCGACGCTGAGCCCGAGACCATCACCGATTCCGCTAAGGTTATCGAGGCTCTCTACGCTCTTGCTGATGGCGAGACAAAGGGCGGTACCTTCGTGGTTACCGGTACTATTACCGAGCTTGACAGCTATGGCAACCCCACTATCGTAGTTGCCGGCTTGGAGGATAAGCCTGTTCTTTGCTACAAGCTTACCGACGATCAGTTCGTTGTTGGTGCTACCATCACCGTAAGCGCTAAGATGCTTAAGAACTACAAGGGCACTTATGAGCTCATGGAGTGTACTCTTAAGAACATCACTCTTCCCGGCGCGGAAGATAACACTCCTGACGGCGAGACTGTAGAGCTCACCGTTGATAGCCTTCAGATTCCCGATCAGACCTACCACGCAGGTACCGTTACCGTTGGCGGCGTTACTTTCGAGCTTGTTCAGATCGGTAACTATGGCGATGGTATTCAGGTAAGAGATAAGAATGGCAACACTTCTTCCTTCTGGAACACCGTTGCTTTCAGCGCAGGTATCAAGGAAATTATCCTTGTTTACTCTGATTCTAAGGACGTTACACATTCGAATCCTGATTGTGAGATTTTCTCCTTCGGTAATGCAGCTGGTACTTACACCTATGAGACCAAGCTTTCCACTACTGAAGGTGTTAAGACTTACACCATCACTCCCGATGTAGATACCTATACTTTCCTTAAGTTCGAGCATGATCTCGGTTACACTATGTACTGGAAGTCCATCACCATCGTACTTGGTGAGGGCTCCGGCACTCCCTCTTGCCAGCACACCAACACTACTGAGAACGTTGTAGACGCTACTTGTGGTAAGGACGGTTCTAAGACCGTTGTATGCGCAGACTGTGGCAATACCGTTAGCTCCGAGGTTCTTCCCGCTACTGGCGAGCACACCTTCGTAGAGGGTGTTT